>NZ_JBDTEM010000261.1:0-5826 GCF_039922535.1 Rhodoferax sp.
ACCTTAAGGAACGGCGCGCGCAAAAATTGCGCCGGTGTCTCCAGACTTTCCTGCACGTAGACCACGCCAACCAGGAAGGCCATCACCGCACACAGCGTGCACATCACCATCACATACTGGCCGAGCCGGAAGTTGACCTTGACCGCCCACTGGCGCGGCAGCAGCAGCGCAGCCACGGCACGCAGCTGGTCGGTGGCACGCGAACCGGTCTTGCAGCGGTCGTGGCAGCGCGATTCGAGCGAACAGCACAAGGAGCAAATAGGTGCGCCGTAGGCTGGACAACGCGCCATGTCTTCCGATTCAAACTGGTTCTCGCAGACGGTACAGCGCACGATCTCACCGGGCTGCCAGCCGGTGTCGGGTGAGCGCGCCAAGTAATACCGCCCGCCGGTGGCCCAGGCCAGCAACGGTGCCAGCGCCATCGACACCACCAGCGCAACGAAAGGAGAAAACGCGGCCGCCGTTTCACCCAGCAGGCCGGCATAGGCACAGCAGGCGATGATGGCAGCCAATACCATCGCGCCCAAGCCCACCGGGTTGAAGTCATACAGGTGGGCACGGCGGAACTCGATGCCTTTTGGCGACAGGCCCAGCGGCTTATTGATGACCAGATCGGCCACCAGCGCCCCCACCCAGGCGATGGCCACATTGCTGTACACCGCCAGCACCTTCTCCAGCGCACCGAACACGCCCATGGTCATCAGCAGCGTGGCGATGCCCACGTTGAACACCAGCCACACCACGCGGCCCGGGTGGCTGCGCGTGACCCGGGCGAAAAAGTTGGACCACGCCAGCGAGCCGGCGTAGGCGTTGGTCAGGTTGATCTTGATCTGTGACACCACCACGAACAGCACGGTAATACCCACGGCCATACCGGGCATGCCCACCGCACGCATGATCTGGTTAAAACCGGCCAAAAACATCTGCGTGGGCTCGGCCGCGCGCGACGCGCCCACCTCGAACTGCAGCGCGGCAAAAGCCAGGAAGGCGCCACCGGCCATCTTCAGCATGCCCATGACCACCCAGCCCGGGCCAGCCACCAGCACTGCCCCCCACCAGCGCTTGCGGTTGGCGGCGGTGCGCTCCGGCAGGAAGCGCAAGAAGTCCACCTGCTCGCCGATCTGTACCACCAGCGAGAAGATCACGGCTGCCGCCGCGCCGAACATCAGCGGATCGAAGCCACTGCTGCCCGAGCGCAGGCCCGACAGGCCGGTGAAGTCGCGGTACAGCTGCGGCTGCGTCAGCGCAATCCACACGAATGGCAGCAGCAGCAAAAACAGCCACAGCGGCTGCGTCCAGGCCTGCAACTTGGAGATCAGCGTGATGCCGCGCATGGCCAGCGGCAGGATCACCACGGACGACAACACATAGCACCACTCCAGCGGCCAATCGACCACCATCTGGAGTGCCAGCGCCATGATCGCCGCCTCCAGCGCGAAGAAGATGAAGGTGAACACCGCGTAGATCAGCGAGGTGATGGTCGAGCCCAGATAGCCAAAACCCGCACCGCGCGTCAGCAGGTCCATGTCCAGACCGTAACGTGCTGCGTAGTAGGCGATAGGCAGGCCCGTCAGGAAGATGATCAGCCCGACCGCCAGGATCGCCCACATCGCATTGCTGAAGCCGTAGTTCAGCGCGATGGCACCCCCAATCGCCTCCAGCGCCAGAAACGACAAGGAGCCAAACGCCGTGTTGGCCACGCGGAATTCGCTCCAGCGTCGAAAGCTCTTCGGCGTGTAACGCAGCGCGTAGTCCTCCATCGTCTCGTCAGCCACCCAGGCGTTGTATTCCCGGCGGAAACGGAAGATGGTCTGCGGCGCAGTTTGCGGTTCGGGCATAGAGGGAGAGGCCATGCACACGACATGCAAGAAACGTTCTAGGCACGCGCCAACCACCCGCACCGAGCAGCGTCTACGTTAATTGACGTATGGGGCGAACTGCGGGTTGTCCCTAGGATTCATTCCAGCGCGGCACCCCCGCCCTACCAACCGCCCAACCCTCAACCTGTCCGCTGCAAGGAGCGTTTTCACTATGAAGCACACACCCGACGCCAACGTCCCAATCACACAAACGGCCACCACGGACGCGGGCCGCCGCCGTTTGCTGCAGGCGCTGGGCGCCGCATCGGTGGCCGGGCTGCCTGCCTGGTCTTCGGCCCAGTCCACGGCCGCGGTGAACACCACCAAGCTGGCGGTGACGGACACCGAGGTCATCGTCGGCCAGCTGCATTCCGCCACCGGCACGATGGCGATCTCCGAGACCGGTGCGATCCAGGCCGAGCAACTCGCTATTGACCAGATCAACGAGATGGGCGGCATCCTGGGCCGCAAGATCAAGGTGATCAAGGAAGACGGTGCCTCCGACTGGCCAACCTTCGCCGAGAAGGCAAAGAAGCTGCTGATCAACGACCACTGCGCCGCCGTGTTCGGCTGCTGGACATCCGCCTCACGCAAAGCTGTGTTGCCCGTGTTCGAGAAAGAAAACGGCCTGCTCTACTACCCCACCTTTTACGAAGGCCTGGAGCAGTCGAAGAACGTGTTCTACACCGGCCAGGAAGCCACGCAGCAAATTCTGTACAGCCTGGAATGGGCGAAGACGGAAAAGAAAGCGAAAAGCTTCTTCCTGATCGGCTCCGACTACATCTGGCCGCGCACCTCGATGAAGATCGCTCGCAAGCACATCGAGAACTTCCAGAAGGGCAAGGTCGTCGGCGAAGAGTACTACCCGCTGGGCAGCACCAACTTCGGCTCACTGATGAACAAGATCAAGCTGCAAAAGCCAGACTGCCTGTTCGTCGCTGTGGTCGGTGGCTCCAACGTGGCTTTCTACAAGGCACTGAAAGCCGCTGGCATTACCGGCGACAAGCAGCTGCTGGTAACGCTGTCGGTCACCGAAGACGAAATGACCGGCGTGGGCGGCGAAAACTTTGCCGGCTTCTATTCCTCCATGAAGTATTTCCAAAGCCTGGAGAACGACAACAACAAAAAGTTTGTCGCTGCATTCAAAGCCAAGTACGGCAAAGACTCCGTTATCGGCGATGTAACCCAGGCCGGCTACCTCGGCCCTTGGTTGTGGAAGGCCGCTGTCGAAAAGGCCAAGAGCTTCGACGTGGACAAAGTGGTCGCTGCCTCGCCCGGCATCGAGCTGAAAACCGCCCCCGAAGGCTACGTGAAGCTCGACCCGAACCACCACCTGTGGAGCAAGTCCCGCATCGCCATGGGCATGCCGGATGCGACGTTCAAAGTCGTCTCCGAGTCGCCAGAGCTGATCAAACCCGATCCGTTTCCTAAAGGTTATCAGTGAACTGGGCTCACCCCCAAGTCGCTCACTGCCCCGGAATCGGCCCAAAGGGTCGATAACGCATGTAGCTCCTCCCCCCTTGCAGGGGGCGACACCAGCGGCCTGGCAAAGCCAGTTCCGCGGTGTCTCACGAAGGGGCTTCGCTGCGCTTGCCGGTGCGAAGCCCGCTCGTTGTTTTGAATTGAATTGCTTCTTGTTTTAACGGACTGCGCCATGACCATTTCAGAAATGATGAACATCGGCCTGATGCAGGGCTTCGCAGGCCTCAGCCTGTTCGCAGTGCTGCTGCTCATGGGCCTGGGGCTGGCAATCATCTTCGGCCAGATGGGCGTGATCAACATGGCGCATGGCGAGTTCATGACCATCGGTGCCTACACCATCTACCTGGGCTCGACGCTCACGGCCACCCATGCGCCGCACTTCATGCCGTACTACTTTCCGTTGGCCATCTTTGCGGCCTTCGGTTTTGCGTTCGTCGCTGGCTGGCTGGTGGAGTGGAGCCTGATCCGCCACCTCTACAAACGCCCACTCGACACGCTGCTGGCCACCTGGGGCGTCAGCCTGGCGTTGCAGCAATGCTTTCGTACTTTCATCGGTCCGAAGGAAGTCAGCCCCACCCTGCCCGACTGGCTGCTGGGTTCGTGGGCACCGTCCGTGGGGCTCGATATCCCGATCAACGGCATGTTCGTACTGGGGCTGACGGCCGTCGTCACCTGCGGCATCTTGCTGGCGCTGCACAAGAGCCGCTGGGGCCTGCGCGTGCGCGCCACGGTCAGCAACCGCGTCATGGCCAACGCCATCGGCATAGACACCCAAAAGACCGACCGCTTGACCTTCGCCATCGGCTGCGGCATTGCTGGCATGGCGGGTGCGGCCTTCACCACCATCGGTTCCACCGGACCGACCTCTGGCTCGCTCTACATCGTGGATGCATTCCTGGTGGTGACCTTTGGCGGTGCAGCCAGCCTGCTGGGCACGGTGGTGTCAGCCTTCGGTATTGCGCAGACCCAGTCGATCACCGAATTCTTCCTGGCCGGCTCTATGGCCAAGGTGATCACGCTGTCGCTGATCGTGTTGATTTTGATGGTGCGCCCGCAGGGCCTGTTCGCCTCGAAAGTACGTCGGTAAGCACTTCCCCTTTTTCTTGATTCGTCCCGGAGCCCTCCCATGAAGTCCCTCAAGTTCTGGATATTGCGTTACCAGCTCACCAGCGTGGTGTTGCTGGTGTTTCTGCTCGCCGTGGTGCTGCCGCTCACGCTCGACATCTTCCGCCTGAACCTGGTCGGCAAATACCTCACCTATGCCTTCGTCGCCATTGGTCTGGTGATGGTCTGGGGCTACGGCGGTGTGCTGAGCCTAGGGCAAGGCGTGTTCTTCGGCCTGGGCGGCTACGCCATGGCGATGTTCCTCAAGCTCGAAGCCTCGGACCCGATCACCACCAAGATCCAGTCCACCCCCGGCATCCCTGACTTCATGGACTGGAACCAGATCACCGCGCTACCGGCCTTCTGGCTGCCGTTCAAGAGCCTGCCGCTGACGCTGATCGCCGTCATCGCCGTGCCCACACTCTTGGCCTGGATCGTGAGCTTCGCCATGTTCAAGCGCCGTGTGGGCGGCGTGTACTTCGCCATCATCACCCAGGCCGTAGCGCTTATCCTTACCGTGCTGATCATTGGCCAACAGGGCTACACCGGTGGCGTCAACGGCATGACCGACCTGAAGACCGTGCTTGGCTGGGACACCCGGACCGACAGCGCCAAGTACATCCTCTACTACCTGTGCGTGGCGCTACTCACGCTGGCCATTTTGTTGTGCCGCTGGATCCAGGTCGGCAAGGTCGGCACCCTGCTGCTGGCCATGCGCGACAAGGAAGACCGCGTGCGTTTCTCAGGCTACGACGTGGCCAACTTCAAGGTTTTCACCTTCTGCCTGGCGGCGGCGCTGTCGGGCATCGGCGGCGCGTTGTTCTCGCTGCAGGTGGGCTTTATGTCACCTAGCTTTGTTGGCATCGTGCCATCTATCGAGATGGTGATCTACGCGGCCGTTGGCGGGCGCATGAGCCTGGTCGGCGCCGTCTACGGCACCCTGCTGGTAAATGCCGGCAAGACCTTCTTCTCGGAGAGTTTTCCCGACCTGTGGCTGTTCCTGATGGCCGGCCTGTTCATCGGCGTGACCATGGCCTTCCCCATGGGCCTGGCCGGGCTGTGGGAAAGCCACATCGTGCCCTGGTGGAAAAGCCGCCGCGAAGCGCTGCGCCGTGCAGAAGTACCCGCGCCCAACCACGCTGCACCAGCACCCACGACGTCCAAGGCCTCCCCCGCATTGCCCGAAGGCGTGCGCGGCCAAAGCGTCTAGCCCCCTTGTAGCAGCCAACCGAGCACCACCATGAGCAATACCGACTTTGCCCTCGCGGTAGAAGACCTGACCGTATCCTTCGACGGCTTCAAGGCCATCGATGCGCTGACCCTCTACATCGACAAGAACGAGCTGCGCGTCATCATCGGCCCCAACGGCGCCGGCAAGACC
>NZ_JBDTEM010000262.1:0-1566 GCF_039922535.1 Rhodoferax sp.
CCGACTGCACCGACCGCGAACGCGCCTACGCAGGCGAATACCTGCACACCGACGGCTCGGACGTGCACTGGGCCATGCTGCGCGCCTGCGCCCAGTCGGTGGCCAACCATGCGCTGTGCCAGTTCCAGGACGTGATGGGTCTGGACGGCAAGCACCGCATGAACACCCCCGGTACCATTGGCTGCTGGACCTGGCGCTTCAAGTGGGACTGGGTGACCGGCGAAGCCACCGAAAAGTTGGCGCGCATCACCGCCGCCAGCGGCCGCACCCGTTTTGACCGTTTGCCGTTGCCCGCCTACCCCGAAGGTAAAAACAAACCGTAGGACTTGCGGCACAATGGTCAGCCCTGTTGTATTTTTTATAGCAGCCCGTGCAGGTGGAATCTGCGCTGGAAGCCGATTTAGCTTGTATTTATTGCACAAGGTGTTGTATGACCATTACCCAAGTCTTCGCCGTGGTGGCGGTTGTTCTGTGCTTTGTGGGGATGGTGCTGGCCGCCATGGCAGCGCTGATTGCCCACCGTGCCGCCCGCGCGGCTACGGCAGCCCACCACGCTACGGCGCAGTTGCTGCGTGAATTTGAAGTGCGGGCGGCAGTGTCCACGGCCAGCGCGGTGCTGGCAGAAGCCACGCGGGCCCAGCAGCAGGCCAACGAACTCAGCCGCGCCTATGGCATGCTGGCGCTGTTTTCGCGCAACTTCGGCGAAGCCGAGATGCAAAAATCCCAGGAAATGGCCGACAACCAGGCCCATCTGGCGGGCCAGATCGCCTCCCAGGCGAAAGAGTTCGTCTCCGCGCACCGCGATGTCGGCGACCCTACTCCCGAAAACCTGGATAAGGCTGTGAACGACTTCCAAAAGGCCCTGGTCGCGGTACGCTCCATGCGCGCCGAGGTAGAACGTGAACTAGAGGGCGTAGAAAGCCAGCGCGGCGAGCTGCGTTAAAGCAATTCCGCTAAAGCACCGCCCGGCGCTGCCACCACCCGAGCGCTTCGTTCGACACCAATGCACCAAGCACCAGGGTGCCGCCCAGCAGCACCACCATACCGGGGGCTTCGTTCGCCCCCAGCCAAGCCAGGGTGATGCCAAACAAAACCTCCAGCAGCTGCAACAGTGACACCTCAGGAGCCTTTAGAACCCGAGCGCACCAGACCGACAGGATGCACGGAATCGCCAATTGCACCGAACCCAGCATGGCCAGCAGGCCCAGGTCGTGCGGCGTCGCCTGCAACGGCAGGGCCAGCGGCAAGGTCACCAGCGACGACAGTACGGCGCCAACCAATACCGAAGGCACCAAGTCCACCTCCTTGCCCTGGGCGTGGCTGCGTTGCACCACGGTCCAGTTCACGGCGCTGGCCAGGGGGACGCACAGTGCAATCAAAGTACCCACCAGCTGGCCCGTGCCACCCGCAGAACTCAGTTGTGTGCCGTACATCACCACAATGCCCGCCCCGGCCACCGCAATCGCCACCCAGGTCCGCATCGGCAGCCGGTGCCCAATGGCAAACCGCGCCAGCAAAGCCGTGAGCAGCGGGGCAATCGACATGGTGACCAGCACATTTGCCACC
>NZ_JBDTEM010000263.1:0-11991 GCF_039922535.1 Rhodoferax sp.
GCGTGACCGAGCGGCGTCGCCTGGGCGGCCTGCGGTCAGCCCATCTGAAAGATGCCTTCTACCCACAAAATACTATTAAAAACATAGCGCCTAGCGCATATTGAATATGCGCTGGAGGCCTATTTCATTTAAATTTTTCGGTGGCCCGTCCTTCTCGCGGCCTGAGTCCCACGGCCCTCACTCCCAGCGTTTCTGGGTCGCGATGATGCCCAGCGGATACTCGCGCCGGTCTAGCGGCTGGCGCAAGACGATCCGGCTGGCAAAGCGTTCGATGCCGATATCGTCTTCCAGCATCTTTTCCATCAGCGCCTGAAAATAGCCGACGCCGGGCGCGACGATTTTCAGCAGGTAGTCGTAGCCACCGCTGACGTTGTAGCAATCGACGATCTCCTTGTACCTACCGGCGCCTTCCTCGAACTTGCGGAAATCATGCGGTCGGTGGCTGCTGATGGTGACCTCCGAGAACACGATAACGTAGTTGCCCAGCTTTTCCAAAGCGATATCGGCGCTGTAGCCGCGGATCAGCCCCATCTCCTGCAGCCGCTTGGTGCGCAAAAGACAGGGGCTGGGGCTGAGGCCCACCGACTCAGCCAGGTCGACATTCGAGCAGCGCCCGTCGCGCTGCAGATGCACAAGGATCTTGAAGTCGAACCGGTCGAGCGAAACTGCGGGTTTCATGGGCCGTTCTTGCTATCGGGTCAACACCTGCGACTTGTGCAGCGCCTCGGTGAGCGATGCGTCCAGCGCTTCGATGACCATCCCGGCCTGCTCCGCCGACAGCACCAGCGGCGGGCGGATCTTCAGCACGTTGTGCCCCTGCGCGCAGGCACTGAGCAGCACGCCTTTGTCGCGCATCAGGTTGACCACCTGGCTGGTGAGGCTGCGGTCGGGCGCCCGCGTCGTCCGGTCCGACACGAGCTCTACGCCGACGAACAACCCCGCCCCCCGCACGTTTCCAATGGCCTCGTGCTTAGTGGCCAGCCCGGCGATGCCATCGAGCAACACCTTGCCAACGTTGGCGGCATGCGGCATCAGCTTTTCTCGTTCGATGGTCTCCAGCACCGCCAAGGCCGCTGCGCACGAAACCGTGTTGCCGGCGAAGGTGTTGAAGTAGCGCGAGTACGCGCCAAACTCTGCCAGCGCATCGGCGGTCGCGAGCAGGCCGGCGATCGGTTGGCCATTGCCCATCGGTTTGCCCAGGGTCACGATGTCGGGAACGAGGCCGTGGCGCTGGAAACCCCACATGTGCTCACCGGTGCGGCCAAAACCGGGCTGCACCTCGTCGGCAATGAACAGGCCGCCCGCGCGCTGGATCGCCTCGACCGCGCCCTTCAGAAAGCCTGCAGGCTCCGGCAGGATGCCGTCGCTGGTAAAGAGCGAGTCGACGATCAAGGCCGCCGGCTTGATACCGTGGCGCCGCAGGTCGGCGATGGCCGCCTCAACGTCGCGCGTGAAGCGCTCACCCAGGTCAGCGCCTCCCGCATCGTAGAGGCGCGGCGCCGGCACCAGGCGCACGTGCGGGCCGAGGTCCACGGTCGCGCCCAGCGATGGTGAAAACTGCGACACGGCATCGGTAATGCCGTGGTAGGCCGTGTCGGTAACGATCATGCCCGTGCCGCCGGTGCGCACCTTGGCAATCCGGTAGGCCAGGTCGTTGGCCTCGCTGCCGGTGCAGGTCAGCATCAGGTGGGCCAGGTCCGTGCCGGGCACGCTGGCGAGCAGGCGCTCGGCCAGTTCGAGGATAGTGTCGTGGAGGTAGCGCGTATTGGTGGCGAGCGTCTGCACCTGGCGGCAAATCGCCTCGGTCACCGCAGGGTGGCAGTGGCCGAGCGAGGTGCCGTTGTTGTAGACGTCGAGGTAGCGGCGGCCTTCCGGGTCGATCAGCCACACGCCTTCACCGCGCACGATGTGCAGCGGGTGTTCGTACATCAGCCGGTAGGCCGGGCCGAGCAGCGCATTACGCCGCGCAATCATCGCCTCGGTCACAGGGCCGACGTTGGCCCGGCCGGGGATGTAGGCATTCACCATGTTGAAGTCAGCGGTGGTTTTCATGAGGGGGTTCCGTTTCGTGTGGGGTTCAATAAGCGGTCGCGCGCGTCGTGGCGGGGGACGTCGGCCATCTGCTCCAGCGCCTCCCAGGCTGCGGGGTTGTGGCGCATGATGTAAGCGCGGTTTTCGGGATAGCGCAGAGCGCGCCACTCCGAGATCAAGGCCGTGACCAGGTGGCGCGTCGCCATGAGGTCGGCGACGATGTCCTGCTCCGGCTCGGTCAATGGCAAGACTGACTGGTAGGCAGCGACAAACTGCGCCGCACCCTCGAAGGGGTCGGCGTTGCCGGTCATGTGGAAGGCGGCAGCCGTGGCCACCTCGCCGACCAAGGGTGCAAGGAGCATGTCGCCTAAGTCGATGATGCCGGTGATGCGCGTCGGCGCGTCGGGTGCGACCAGGACGTTGTAGAGGTGGTAGTCGTTGTGGATCACCTGCGCCCGCAACGACGCCAGGCGCGGCAGCACATGCGCGGTGAAGCGCTGCATAAACAACTGGGCCAGTACACGGCGTAGACCCTCTGGCAGGCTGTCGAGCTGAACGGTCAGCCGGTGCGCGGCGGACGCGTTCCAAAGCAGATCGTGCGCGGCCGCCGGGTGCGTGAAGCCTTGCAGGGCCAGGTTCAACTCGGCCAGACCCTTGCCCATGGCCACGCGCTGCGCAGCCGTGCGGGGGGTGTCCCGTATCTGAATGCCTTCGAGTTAGGTGAGCATGCGCACCGTGGTGGGGGTGCCGTCGGCAAGCGCCACGCCACTGTGCGTGCGGCCGTCCAGCGTCCGCACCACGCGGGGCACGGGCTGGTTGGGCGATGTGTGCGCGATGTGCTCCAGGGCAGCGATCTGGAAGTCGACCAGCGACACCGGCTCGGAGGGGTTGCTGATCTTGAACACGTAGCGTGTGCCGTCGGCCGCCACCACGGCGCAATTTTGGTCGCGCTCACTGGCCAAGGGCTTCACGCTGCCGTGAATGCCGTAGAGCTGCGCCACCTGCGCCTGCACTTCGGCGGGCGCCAGGTCCGGCACGGCGGTGCTGAGCGCCGCGGCCTCGGCGGGATACCCATGCGGCACCACGTCCTGGGTCTTAGGGTGGGGGGTCGGGCCGGACATCAGAGTCCGAGCAGTGCAGGAAGCTGGCGAACGTCGGTCAAGCGGTTCACGCCGTATTCGCTTGACGTGGGCTCATGGCCCCGGTCAATGAAAGCCTTGGCCATGAAGCCCAGGTCAGATGCCGTCATCAAGTCATACCGGAAGCTCGACGAGACATGCAGCATCTGATCGGGCCCGCAGCCAAGCTGGTCGAACATGTATTCGAAAGCCTGCATGCGCGGCTTGTAGGCGCGCGCTTCCTCGGCGGTGTAGACCGCGTGGAAAGGGGCTTTGAGGTGCGCCACGCTGTGCGGGATCAGGTCCACCATCGAGTTCGACAGGATCACCAGGGGCACATGCGGCGCGATCGCCTCCAGCACTTCCACCACATTCGGGTGCGGTTGCCAGGTCGGCACTGCGGCGTACAAAGAGGCGGCATCCGATGCCCGACATTCGATGCCGTGCGCCTTGCAGGTACGCTGAATGGCGTTCTCCACCACGTCAAAAAAAGGCTTCCAGTCACCCAGCACCTCGTCCAGGCGATAGGCCCGGAAGCTGTCCAGGAAGGCCGGCATCCGGTCGGCCGGTACACGGTCCTTGAACAGGACTTTTGCCGTCGGGCCCATCTCGAAGTTGATGAGGGTGCCGTAGCAATCGAAACTGATGAATTTTGGTTTGAATACCATGGGTTAATCCGTTGCGTTGAGGTGGAATAAGTCTAGGTTGAGCCCCCTTACAGGAGATGCCATATCGCAGCGGAACCCAAGCAGTTTCTTTGTCAATCCGCAGGGGGTCTGGCATTTTTGGTGGTGCCGTTCTGCGGACCTTGAGCACACCACTTGGGGCAGTGCACCCCACGGCCTATGGCTTCAGCTCCGAGGGCGGATCGGCCGGATGTGCTGCAGGGGAAGCGGTCTGTGATTGGGGGGGTGTCGCCAGCGCGCGCTCTGCCACCTCGCAAAACCAACGCACGCCCAGCGGCAGCGCGTCGTCGTTAAAGTCGTAGCAGGGGTGGTGCAACGCGCGCTCGCCGTCCGGTCCGGGGTCGGCGCGGCCCTGGCCCAGCCACAGGTAGGCACCCGGGCATTGCTGCAACATAAAAGAGAAATCTTCCGAGGTGAACGCTGCCCGCGGTGCCACGCTGGCCTGCAGACCGATGGCGCTGGCGGCATCCAGCGCAAGGGCGGCTTCGGCTGCGGTGTTGATGGTGGCCGGGTAGTAGCGCAGATAGTTCAGTTCGGCCCGCACGCCGTTGGCAAGCGCCACGCCCTCGACGCAGGCGCGCAGCGCGGCTTCGATGCAGTCTTGCGTGGCGGGGTCGAAGCTGCGCACGGTGCCGGTGATGGACACCTCGGCCGGCAATACGTTGTGGCTGTGGCCACCCTCAATGCGCGTGACCGACAGCACCGCCGATTCGCTGGGGTCGATACGGCGCGAAACGATGGTATTGAGCTGCGTGACCAACAGGCTGGCGGCGAGGATGGCATCCGGCGTGTGCTGCGGCTGCGCCGCATGGCCGCCGCGGCCACGCAGCACGATATCGAAGCGGTCGGCCGCCGCCATGATGGGCCCAGGCCGGGTCTGCGCCTGGCCCAGCGGCAGGTCGGGCCAGTTGTGCAGCGCGTAGACGCTGTCGCAGGGGAAGCGCTCAAACAGGCCATCGTTCATCATCGCCCGCGCGCCGCCCTTGCCTTCTTCGGCAGGCTGGAAGATGAAATGCACCGTGCCGTCAAAGGGCCTCGTGCGAGCCAGTTGGCGGGCCGCACCGATCAGCATGCTGGTGTGGCCGTCATGGCCGCAGCCATGGTGCACGCCCTGGGTGCGGCTGGCATAAGCCGTTTGACCCAGCTCGACCATCGGCAGCGCATCCATGTCGGCACGCAGGCCTACGCTGCGCCCACCATTGCCGCAACGCAACGTGCCTACCACGCCGGTGCCCCCCAGGCCTTCGTGCACCTCCAGGCCCATCAACCGCAGGCTTTGCGCCACGATGCCAGCGGTGCGGCGCTCGGCGAAGGCCAGCTCGGGGTGGGCATGCAGGTCGCGGCGCAAGGCCACCAGTTCGGGCAGCAAATCGGCGACCGGTGCCGCCAGCGCAGCCAGCGTGTTGAAGGCCTCAAGACTCATGAAAACTCCTGGGAATGGAAGAAACATACCACTTGCCAGCTTACAAAGATCCCACCGCCGATGTGGCCGATTCACCGTCCAGCCCTGACAGCAAATGGCGTTTTAGGCGCGACACAGGCAGATTCTTTGGTGGATGTGTTGACGGCCTTAGCGGCGTCGCGCAGGTGCCTGTTCGGCAGGCACCGGCAGATGCCAATGGCGGTGCAGCGCTGCGCCAGAGCAACAGGGGGCAAGCTTTTGGCCCAACCCCGGCCCATCTAGCTTTAGGCATTAAATAGGCCTTTAGCGCAGATAGCACCTGCGCCAGCAGCTACATATTTCGTAGTATTTGATGCCGACCTGGTTGGCATCAAAGTTGCACAACTTTCACCGTGCACGCCTGCGTGCACCAAAGCCGTTCCATCCCCAAAGGTCCGCATGCCCCAGTTTGTCCACACGGTTGGTGCCCACACCTACCGCTTCCGCGATCTCCGTGACTTGCTCGCCAAGGCCACGCCCCTGCGCTCGGGCGACCTGTTGGCGGGCGTGGCGGCGGGCAATGCGCAGGAGCGGGTGGCCGCGCAAATGGCCCTGGCCGATTTGCCACTGGCGACCTTTTTGAACCTAGCGGTGGTGCCCTACGAGAGCGATGAAGTCACCCGCCTGATCCTCGACACGCACGATGCCGCCGCCTTCGCCCCCATCCGCCACCTGACCGTGGGCGACTTCCGCAACTGGCTGCTGAGCGACGCGGTGGACAGCGCCACGCTGGCCGTGGTGGCCCCCGGCATCACGCCCGAGATGGCAGCGGCGGTGAGCAAGATCATGCGCAACCAGGATTTGATACTGGTGGCCAAAAAGTGCCGCGTCATCACCGCCTTTCGCAACACCATCGGCCTGGAGCAGCGCCTGTCCACCCGCCTGCAGCCCAACCACCCCACCGACGACACCAGCGGCATCGCGGCCAGCGTGCTCGACGGCCTGCTGTACGGCAGCGGCGATGCGGTGATCGGCATCAACCCGGCCACTGACAACGTGCCCCAGGTCATCAAGATCGTGACCATGCTGGACGCCATCATCCAGCGCTACGAAATCCCCACCCAAAGCTGCGTGTTGACCCACGTGACCAACACCATTCAGGCGATTGAGCGCGGTGCGCCGGTAGACCTGGTGTTCCAGTCCATCGCCGGTACCGAGGCGGCGAACCGCAGCTTTGGCATCAACCTGGCGCTGCTGGCCGAATCGCGCAGCGCCGCCCTGTCGCTGCACCGCGGCACGGTGGGCGACAACGTGATGTACTTTGAAACCGGCCAGGGCAGCGCCCTGTCGGCCAACGCCCACCATGGCATGGACCAGCAAACCTGCGAGGCCCGCGCCTATGCCGTGGCCCGCGCCTTCAAGCCGCTGCTGGTCAACACCGTGGTCGGCTTCATCGGGCCCGAGTATTTGTTTGACGGCAAGCAAATCATCCGCGCCGGGCTGGAAGACCATTTCTGCGCCAAGCTGCTGGGCCTGCCCATAGGCTGCGACGTTTGCTACACCAACCACGCCGAAGCCGACCAGAACGACATGGACGTGCTGCTCACCCTGCTCGGCACGGCGGGCTGCAGCTTCGTGATGGGCATCCCCGGCTCGGACGACATCATGCTGAACTACCAGACCACCTCGTTCCACGACGCGCTGTACGTGCGCCGTCTGCTGGGCCTGCGCCCCGCGCCCGAGTTCGAGGCCTGGCTGCACCGCATGCAGATTTTTGAAGGTGACGGTGTGGCCCAACTCGGCGCGGCCCTGCCTGAACCATTTGCCCACGCTTTGTTAGCGATGGGCTAAGGAGCTCCCCATGAACGTGATTCCCAACCCCTGGCAGGCCCTGCGCAGCCTCACCGCCGCCCGCATCGCGCTGGGCCGCAGCGGCATCAGCCTGCCCACCGCGCCCCAGCTCGACTTCCAGCTCGACCACGCCCGTGCCCGCGATGCTGTGCATTTGCCACTCGACACCGCCAGCCTGGTGCAGGCACTGGGCGATGTTTTGCCCGGCCACCCCGATGCGCTGCAGCTGGCCAGCGCCGCGCCCGACCGCAGCACCTACCTGCAGCGCCCCGACCTGGGCCGCCGCTTGAACACCGCCTCGCACGACACGCTGGCCGCGCTGTACCAGCCGGTGTGCCCCTACGATCTGGCGCTGGTGGTGGTAGACGGCCTGTCGGCCCTGGCGATTGCCCAGAACGCCGCGCCCTTCATCCACGCCCTGCTGCAACGCCTGGGCACCGAAGACTGGTCGATTGCCCCCACCACCATCGTCACCCAGGGTCGCGTGGCGGTGGGCGACGAGGTGGGCCAACTGCTGGGCGCCAAAGCCGTGGTGGTGCTGGTGGGCGAACGCCCCGGCCTGAGCGCGCCCGACAGCATGGGCCTGTACCTCACCTGGGCTCCGCAGGTCGGCCTGACCGACGCGGCGCGCAACTGCATCTCCAATGTGCGCCCCGAAGGCCTGTCCTACTTCGATGCGGCCTACAAACTGCACATGCTGCTGCGCGAATCCCGCAAACGGCAGTTGTCCGGCGTGGACTTGAAGGACGAGACGGTGGAGGTGCTGGAAGAGGACACGAAGGTTGGGCGAAGATTTTTGCTGGCTTAGAACGTGTTCACGATCCTAGTGTGGTGTTGTGTGCTTGATGGAACAAATAAAACCGATGGATTTTGGGCCAGGATTAGGCGCAAACCACAGCCATAGCTCCGCTATGGCGCGGATTTGCAACGACATCAGGGGCAGAAAGACGCGGTTTTATGTTCCAGATAGCGCGCAACACCACACTAGCGGTGCACCTTGGCCGCCAGGGCCTCATACCCGGCCAACACATCGGACAGCTCCGCATCAATAGAACTCTGCCGTTGGCTGTGCAACTTGTTGCGCAGGCTGGTCAGCAGTTCTTCGATGTTCTTGTCGGCGCGCTCCATGGCCGCCAACCGGCTGGCGTTTTCACTGGCTAGTGATTCGGCACTGGCGCGGTACAGCGAGATAAAAAGATGCTCGCGTATGAGCAACTGCAGGGTCGAAACGCTTGGGCCCATAAGCTGGGGCCGCATGGGTGTCGGCCAGGTCTGCATGCGTAACTTGTCGCGCCAGGTTTTGTCCAGCGGCAGCAAGCGCTCGTCCACAGGTTCGTAGAGCGCACCCGAATGCGGGCGATTGTAGAAAATGTGGATATGCGGCAATGCGCGCTGGCTGGGATGTGTTTCAGTGTCGAACTGCAGCCGGTCCACCAGCTGCGCAATGGCCGCCACCGAGCTCGGTACCGGATAGGCGCTTTCAACGGCAATGCCGGCATCCTCCAGTCGCGCTGTCACCCGTTCGCCCACAGCCCAAAACACCTGGGGTCCTGGCAACTTTTGCAGGACGTTAAGCGCGTGTTCGACCACCAGCTCATTGAACTGGCCGACCAGCCCCTGGTCAGATCCAAAAACGATCGCACCCAAAGTACCTGTAGGGCGGGATGCAGGCCGTGGTATCGGCGCTGGAACATCGGCGAGTCGCATGCAGGCGGCCAGGCCCAGGTTCACGGTGTTGCGGTAGTCGGCCAGCGCCAGCACCGATTGCTCGTACTGGTGGATGCTGGATGCCGCCACGGCGCGCATGGTGCGCACAACAGACTGCAGGTCACTGGCACTGCCGATCTGGTGGCTCAGCGTGGCGATCGAATCGGTCACGCCGTGGTTTTCTCGACGGCATCCTCTGCCGTGTCTACAGGTGCCGGCGACTGTTTATCCAGGCCAGACAGTGCCCCCTTGGCGGCGTTGACGATGGTCTGCGTGTCGTCCTCGCTGAGTTTTCCGCCCTGCAGCAAACGCTCTGCAACAGCAGTGGGGATGCGGCTGGCGGCCAATCGCACGGCTGCCTCGGCCTGTGGCATACCCGACAGAGGTACGGTGTCGAACAAGCCTGCCGTCAACGCCTTCAGGATGGCAATCTGCTCGACCACCGAGACGGGATCGGATGCAGGCTGCTTCAGGCATGCACGAATGCGCTGACCATGGGTTATGGATTGTCGGCTGTCGGCATCCAGGCGGGCACCGAACTTGGAGAAGGTTTCGAGCTCTTCAAATTGCGCATAGGCCAGCTTCAAGTCGCCGGCCACGGCGCGGAAAGCGCCCAGCTGCGCTTTGCCGCCCACACGCGATACCGACTGGCCCACGTCCACGGCCGGCAGCACCCCCAGCTCGAACAAGGTGGGCGACAAATAGATCTGTCCGTCGGTGATCGAGATCAAGTTGGTCGGGATATAGGCCGACATGTCTTGGGCCTCGGTCTCGACGACGGGCAGCGCCGTCAGTGAGCCCCCGCCACGGGCGGCGTTGAGATGCGTGGAACGCTCCAACAGCCGTGAGTGGATGTAGAAAATATCTCCCGGAAACGCCTCTCGACCCGGTGGCCGACGCAAGAGCAGCGAGAGTTCGCGGTAGGCCCGCGCGTGCTGGGTCAGGTCGTCGTACACGATAAGTACGTCGCGCCCGGCTTCCATGAAGTGTTCGGCAATGCTGGTGGCGGCATAGGGGGCGATGTACGCCAAGCCAGGCGGCTGATTGCCTTCGGACACCACAACCACGGTGTATTCCAGCGCGCCGTGGGCGCGCAGCGTAGCCACGCATTTCGCCACGGCGGATGCGCGCTGGCCGATGGCACAGTAGACGCACAGCACGTTCTTGCCACGCTGGTTGAGAATGGTGTCTATGGCAATCGTGGTTTTTCCCGTCTGCCGATCACCCAGGATCAGCTCGCGCTGGCCGCGCCCTATCGGGATCAGGGCGTCAATCGCTTTCACGCCGGTCTGCAGTGGCACCGATACCGCAGCGCGCTCCATGATGGGCGTGGCCGGGCGCTCGATCGGCAGCCGCACACTGGCTGCCACCGGGCCTAGCCCATCCAGCGGCCGGCCCAGTGGGTCGATTACACGGCCCAGCAGAGCTTCGCCCACGGCCACGTCCATCACGCGACCGGTACGCTCTACCGGGTCGCCCGCCTTGAGGCGCCAGTAGTCGTCCAGCAACACCACGCCGACCTCGTCCTCGTCCACATTGAACGCAATGCCGTAGGTGTCACCGGGAAAGCGCAGCAGCTCATCGAAGCCTACGTTGGGCAGGCCGCTGACCTGGGCAACGCCGGTAGCCACGCTGCGGATGGAACCAAACTCTGCAGCGGCCAGCGCAGGCACGAACTGCCTGCAGGCATCGCCGATGGCGTTGAATATGGGGGCCAGCGTGACCAGGGGAGAGGTGTCGGCACTTGTCATGCGGCATCTGCTATGGGTGCTGGCATGCCGCCGTGGGCTTTGGGTGCTGCTGCCAGACTTGGGCTGACAGGTGGGTCCAACAACTCGGCCACGGTGCGCTGTAGTGCGTCGAGATACTGGTCGATGCTCCAGGCCAGTCTTTGGCCACCAACGACGAGTTCGATGCCGCACACCAGCTCGGGCGCGGTGACGAAATGCAGTGTGGCAGGCGTGCCCAGCCGGTTATTGACGGCAGCCTCTATGGCGGCGCGTTGTGGGTCGGGCACGTTGAAGGCGCTGCGTACCAGGGGCTGCGCTCCAGGCGCTGCGAGTTCGGCGACCAGCTTGCTGCGTTCGGTGTCGTCCAACTGATTTAGCCGCTGCACAAAGATATCTGTCACGCCGTCCTCCAGCTTGGCGGACGCCAGGTCTGCCAGTACACGGCGTGTGATGCCAAAGACCTCACGCTGGGTGCTTTCTGCCAGCGTGTGCTGCAGCACGGCCAACTCGCCGCGTAGCGCCTCACGCCGCTTGTGGCTCAGGGCATCTGCCGCCTGGCGAGCGCTGGCAAGCAGCTGATCGCGCTCGGCCTGCGCATCGTGCTGTGCTTTGTCCAGCAGAGCGGCGCGTTCTTTATCGAAGGCATCGCTCTTTTGTGCAAAAGTCCGGCGCTGCTCTTCTGCGCTGCGCCGCACTGCATCGGCATCGGCAAGCTGTTTGGCAATCAGACCTTCGCGGGCAGCGATGGCATCCAGCACAGGCTGGTAGAGAAAACGCTTCAGCAACCAGACAAGGATGGTGAAGTTGAGCGCCTGCGCCCCGACAGTAAACCAATCGATCAACATGGTTTACTTGCCTGCGGCATGGGCGATGGCGGCGTTCCAGAAGGGATTGGAAAATATCAAAATCATGGACACCACGAAGCAGTAGATTGCAGTGGATTCGATCATCGCCAAGCCTACGAACAAAGTGCGCGTGATGGTGGCCGAAGCATCCGGTTGCTGCGCCAATGCAGTCAGTGCGGTTGCCACGGCCCGGCCTTCGGCAAAAGCCGGGCCCATGCAGCCGAAGCCGGTGGTGAGTCCGGCAACCACGATGGATGCCACAGCGATAAGAGTCATGCTATCCATGGGAATAGTCCTTTTTTGGGGGTTCAACAAGGGTGGTTGGCGAAGCGGCATGGGCCTCGCCCGGATCGGTGGCTGCAGCTAGGTAGACGGCGGCCAGGATGCTGAAGATATAGGCCTGCACCATGCCTGTCAGCAGGCCGAGCGCCGTCATCACGATAGGGAACAGGAAGGGCGTGATGGTGAGCAAGATGGCGATGATCATGCCGCCGCTCATCATGTTGCCAAACAGGCGCACGGCCAGTGCCAGCGTGCGCGAAAGTTCGCTGATAAGGTTGAACGGCAGCATCATCGCCGTGGGTTCGAGGTAGGTCTTCAGGTAGCCGCGCAACCCTTGCGCGCGTACACCGTAGTACGGAA
>NZ_JBDTEM010000264.1:0-25651 GCF_039922535.1 Rhodoferax sp.
GTGAACACGCCGTACCGCAACCAAAGCTATCTGCCCAACTACGATTCGGCGCTGAACGACTTCAACTTTGCCACCGTTTTCACCGAAAACGCATTTGGCGGCAACGACCGTATCTCTGACAACAACCTGCTCACGCTGGGCCTGACGACGCGTTTCCTGGAACCTGCGACCGGTGCCCAACTGGCCCAGTTTGGCGTGGCCCAGCGCCTGCGCTTCAAGGACCAGAACGTCACCTTGCCCGGCGGTGCGCCCGCCACCGACCGACTGAGCGATTTCCTAGTCGGTGCGTCTTTGAACTGGGATCCGCGCTGGACCTTTGATACCACGGTCCAGTACAACCCGGACACCGGTCGCTCCGAGCGCGCCAGCGTCGGTGGGCGTTGGAACCCTGGCAACTACCGCGTCATCAGTGCCGCCTACCGCTACCAACGCAACTCCAGTGCCACGGCTGCCGACGGCAGCGAGCAGATTGACATCGGCTGGCAATGGCCGCTGAGCGCCCTGTGGGGCGACAAAGGCCAGGACCTGGGTGCCGGGCAAGGCCAGGGCGCAGGCCGCTGGTACAGCGTGGGCCGCCTGAACTACAGCATGTACGACCGCAAGCTGGTCGATGGCGTGGTGGGCTTTGAATATGATGCGGGTTGCTGGTTGGGTCGCATCGTGCTGGACCGCACGCAAACCGGCACCAACACCGCCGCCAACCAAAAGATTTCGTTCCAGCTGGAGTTTGTCGGCTTCACCCGCCTGGGTGTGGGCACCAACCCCCTGTCGGTCCTGAAAGAAAATATCCCCCGCTACCAGTACCTGCGCGAGCAGACCACCACCCCTAGCCGCTTTAGCCAGTACGACTAGCCTTTACGACCCCTTCTTTCTCCTATCTGTACCATGAGCAATCGTTTTTTTCGCATGACGCTGCTGGGCTTGGCGGCAATGGTGGCCCTGACCGCATCTGCCCAGGGCCTGCGCCCTTCGTCCGGTGCGGGTACCGGGTTGACGGGAAATATCCCCGTTCGTACCTCCGATGCGCAGCGCCAGGCGGACTACATCGTCGCCGTGGTCAATTCCGAGCCCATCACCAATAACGAAGTGCGCGCCCGCGTCCTGCGTACCGTGCAACAAATGGCCCAGCAGGGCACACAGGTCACCGAAGCCGACCAGGCCGCGGTGATGCGCCAGGTGCTGGACCGCCTGATCCTGGAGAAAGCCCAGTTGCAACTGGCGGCCGAGACCGGATTGAAGGTGGACGATGCTGCAGTGGATGCGGCAGAGCTGAACGTGGCTCGGCAAAACCAGCTGGACGTGCCCGAGTTGCGCCGCCGGATGGTGCAAGACGGCATGGTGCCCACCCAGTTCCGCGAAGAACTGCGCAACCAGCTTATCCTGAACCGCCTGCGCGACCGCGAAATCGATGCCCGTCAGCGCATCAGCGATGCCGAGGTCGACCAGTACCTGCGTGACCAACAGGCCAACACCGACCCCAGTGCCCTGGAACTCAACCTGGCCATGGTGCTGGTAGCCGTGCCCGAAAATGCTACTCCTGAGCAAGTCGCCACTCTACAGGCCAAGGCCGAGAGCCTGCGCGCCCAGGCGGTTGCGGGTGCAGACTTTGCAGCTTTGGCCCGCAATGCCTCGGATGCGCCCGACCATGCCCGTGGTGGTGCCATGGGCATGCGTCCGGCCGACCGTTACCCCGATATCTTTGTGGAGGCCACCCGCGGCCTCGAGACGGGCGGCGTCAGCGCCGTGGTGCGCTCCGGTGCCGGTTTCCATATCTTGAAAGTGCTGGACAAACGCCAGGGCGGCATGGCCACCACCGTGACCCAGCAGCATGCGCGCCACATTCTGCTGCGTACTGGCCCGCGCCTCACCGAGGCCGCCGCCGTCGAACGTTTGAACGACTTCAAGCGCCGCATCCAGAACGGCCAGGCCGACTTTGCCCAGTTGGCCAAGGAAAGCTCGGTCGACAGCAGTGCAGCCCAGGGCGGTGACCTGGGCTGGTCCAGCCCCGGCCAGTTCGTGCCTGAATTTGAGGAAACCCTGGACAAGCTGGCCCCTGGCCAGATTTCGGATCCGCTGGTGTCGCGCTTTGGTGTGCACCTGGTGCAGTTGCTGGAGCGCCGCGAGGCCGCCGTGACCCCGAAAGAGCAGCGCGAAATTGCCCGCGGCATCGTGCGTGAGAAAAAGCTGGACGAAGCCTATGCCCGTTGGTTAGAGCAGGTGCGTTCGCGGGCCTACGTCGAATTCCGCGAACCTCCCCAGTGAAGCACATTCCGCGTAAACGCTTCGGCCAG
Organism: Rhodoferax sp.; assembly: GCF_039922535.1. Taxonomy (GTDB): domain Bacteria; phylum Pseudomonadota; class Gammaproteobacteria; order Burkholderiales; family Burkholderiaceae_C; genus Rhodoferax_B. The sequence continues at coordinate 2,292 of NZ_JBDTEM010000264.1, forward strand.
CATTTTCTGGCCGACCGCGGCATCATCGACAGCATCGTCGATGCCGTCAACCCGCAGCCCGGCGACCACATGGTCGAAATCGGCCCTGGCTTGGCCGCATTGACGCAGCCGCTGGTGGAGCGCCTGGGCCACCTCACCGTGGTCGAACTGGACCGTGATTTGGCCGTGCGCCTGCGCCAGCACCCGCAGCTTACTGTCGTCGAATCTGATGTGTTAAAAGTGGACTTTACGCAGTTCCCATCAGCACAAGCAGCTACAGATTTGGAAGTAACGGCTCTGAAGAAACTGCGCGTAGTGGGCAACCTGCCCTACAACATTTCCACGCCCATCCTGTTCCATTTGCTGGACGCGGTGGCGGTGGTGCAAGACCAGCATTTCATGCTGCAAAAAGAAGTGATTGACCGGATGGTGGCCCGCCCGTCCACCGCTGCCTATGGCCGCCTCAGCGTCATGCTGCAGTGGCGTTACGCGATGGAAAACGTGCTGTTCGTGCCGCCCGAATCGTTCGACCCACCCCCGCGTGTCGACAGTGCCGTGGTACGTATGGTGCCCCACGCAGACCCGGCGGCCGTGCCGGTGCAACTGCTGAGCGAAATCGTCCAGGTAGCCTTCAGCCAGCGTCGCAAAATCATGCGCCACACCCTGGGCAAATGGCTGACCGAGAAAGCCTATGCGGGTGTATTCGACACCCAGCGTAGGGCCGAGGAGGTGCCGGTAGCCGAGTACGTGGCCCTGGCCTTGGCGGTCGCCGCGCAGACGTAAAAAAGCCCGTCCAAGGACGGGCTTTTTGCTGGGATGCGGGAAGCTGTTAAGCCGCCGCGAGCCAGTAACCGGCGTTAAACGGGCTGCTCATGCGCAGCGCGAAAGGAGAAACGTCCACCAACTTGTCGGTGGGCATTTTTTCGCCGGATTCGGTCAACTCGATGCCTGAGACGGCATCGCTGCCTGCCTCATTCGCCCGTTCTGCTTGGCTGGTGTGTGCAGAACGGGCTACAGAAAAGAATAGAAGCATCGGAACGGTATCTTCCGGTCTCCCCAGTAGTCGGCGGCTTCGCGGAAGATGTCCAGCAGTTGCTCGCGCGCTTCCTTGTCGAACTTGGCATGGGCGGGGATTTGCTCCAGCACCACCACAAAACCAGGCTGTGGGCCCGATTTATGCAGGGGATCTGTCATGCAGTCATACAGCGCGTCAAAGTTCTTGCCGAAATGGGTCGGAAAGGTGAACTGCTGGGCGATCATGTCCAGCACGTCCTGTTTGCTCTGGGCATTGGCCAGGTTGGCATACAGAAAATGCTGGCCCAGGCCCACCGCCGCGTCTTGCAGGTCTTGCACGCGGAAGGCGCGTATAGACTGCACGATATTGCTTCTTACGTTGCGAAGAGGCATATCCGTCTCCGCTTTCTTTTCATTCATCTTCATGTACCCCGATTTCAAAATTCTATGGAACCAGTGCCCGTACGGCTATTCGACAATACGGCGAAAACTGGCGTAATGGTCACTGGTATAAAAACAAGCATCTGGTGCTCTAGGCGGGCCACCGCACACAATGCGTTTGGCCCCTCGGTTGCCAGCACCCGCCGTTTTCACGGTGTATTCGCGGTAATACCCGCGTTGTTGTGATGGCAAAATTCGTTCACGGTTCCCAAACACCACGCCGTCCTTGTCAAAAGGAAATGGCCCACCTTGCTGGATCAGCTGGTAGGTAACACGACCTTGAGGGGGAAGCTGGGCGATCTGGATGGAGTCCAGGCCACCGACGGGATTGGGTGCCTTGGCATACCCCAATGTGGTGCATAAAACCGATCCAACCAACATGGCCACTGCGAAAATACGCTTGCTGGCTGTGTTTTTCATCGTTGAGACCATAGGGAAATGCACCTTTGGAGAACCTCGGGTTAACCCGGTAATTTCAAGGCGCTAGTGTGCCGTATGTGCCCCAAAAAAGCAAGGGGCTGCCCAAAATTTGGGCAGCCCCTGGGGGATTAGTGCCCACTAAGTGAGCGCTTGCTGGCGAATTTGGTGTTATCGCACCACGTTGGCATCGGCGACCGTCAAGGCCGTCATGTTTACAATTCTTCGTACTGTTGTGCTGGCAGTCAGAATGTGTACAGGTTTTGCGGCACCCAGCAGCACCGGGCCAATCGCAATATTGCCGCCTGCAGCCATTTTCAGCAGGTTGTAGGCGATGTTGGCGGCATCAATGTTAGGGAACACCAGTAAATTCGCATCACCGACCAGAGGACTGTTGGGCATGGTGGCGGCGCGCGCGGCGCCGTCGAGCGCGATGTCGCCATGCATTTCGCCATCCACTTCCAACCAGGGCGCTTCGGTTTGCAGCAATTCCAGCACGCGGCGCATTTTGACAGCGCTGGGCTGGTTGCTTTGGCCGTAGTTACTGTGGGATAGCAGCGCCGCCTTGGGTTTGATGCCAAAGCGCATCATCTCTTCGGCCGCCATGACGGTGATTTCGGTTAATTCTTCGGCCGTAGGGTCGTAGTTGACGTGTGTATCGACCAGGAACACCTGGCGGCCCGGTAGCATCAGTCCATTCATGCAGGCATAGATCGGCACGTCTTGCGGCGTGCTGGAGCAGCCACCCGCACGCTTGCCGATTACCTGGTCGATGTAGTGCAGATGGATGGATGTGTGGCCCCAGGTGCCGCAAATCATGCCGTCCACTTCACCTTTGTGCAGCAACATGCCGCCAATCAGCGTCAAACGGCGGCGCATTTCGATCTTGGCCATCTGCTCCGTGACACCTTTGCGCTCGGTCATGCGGTGGTAGGTTTGCCAGAAATCGCGGTAGCGGTGGTCTTGCTCGACGTTGACGATGTCGTAGTCCAGTTCCTCGCGTAGACGCAAGCCAAACTTTTGGATGCGTTCGGCGATGACGCTTGGGCGACCAATCAAGGTAGGACGTGCCAGACCCTCGTCCACCACGATCTGGCAGGCGCGCAGCACGCGTTCTTCTTCGCCTTCAGCGTAGCAGACGCGTTTTTTGGCTGCATTTTTAGCCGCATCGTAGATGGGCTTCATCGTCGTGCCAGAGGCATAGACGAAGTTTTGCAGGTGGTCGCGGTAGGCATCCATGTCGGTGATGGGGCGCAGCGCCACACCGCTATCAGCTGCGGCCTGGGCCACAGCCGGGGCGATCTTTATCATCAAACGCGGATCAAACGGTTTGGGAATGATGTATTCGGGGCCAAAAGCCAGTTGTTCACCCGCGTAGGCGGCGGCCACCACTTCGCTCTGCTCGGCCTGTGCCAGGTCGGCAATCGCGTGGACGGCGGCGATTTCCATCTCTAGCGTAATCGTGGATGCGCCCGCATCCAGTGCACCCCGGAAGATGTAGGGGAAGCACAGGACGTTGTTGACCTGGTTCGGGTAGTCGGTGCGGCCCGTGGCAATGATGGCATCGCCGCGCACCGACTTCACGTCTTCGGGTGAGATCTCGGGGTTGGGGTTGGCCAGCGCCAGGATCAGCGGGTTGGCGGCCATTTTGGCCACCATGTCTTTTTTCAGCACGCCGCCTGCTGACAGGCCCAGGAACACGTCCGCGCCTTCGATGATCTGGCCCAGGGTGCGGGCCGTGGTGTTTTGGGCGTAAACGATCTTGTCTTCGTCCATCAGCTCGGTGCGGCCTTCGTAGACCACGCCAGCAAGGTCGGTGACATAGATGTTTTCGCGCGGGATGCCCAGCTTGACCAGCAAGCCCAAGCAGGCTAGGGCCGCTGCGCCCGCGCCAGAGGTGACCAGCTTGATGGTCTTGGGGTCTTTGCCGACAACTTTCAGGCCGTTCAAAATGGCCGCGCCCACGCAAATTGCGGTGCCGTGCTGGTCGTCGTGGAACACCGGGATCTTCATGCGTTCGCGCAGCTTGCGCTCGACGTAGAAGCAGTCTGTGGCCTTGATGTCTTCCAGGTTGATGCCGCCGAAGGTAGGCTCCAGCGAGGCAATGATGTCGACCAGCTTGTCGAGGTCGTGCTTTTCGTCGATTTCCAGGTCGAACACGTCGATGCCTGCAAATTTCTTGAACAGTACGCCCTTGCCTTCCATCACCGGCTTGGAGGCCAGCGGGCCGATATCGCCCAGGCCCAGCACGGCGGTGCCGTTGGTGATCACCGCGACCAGGTTGCCCCGGCTGGTGTATTTGAAGGCGTTGTTGGGGTCTTTGACGATTTCTTCGCACGGCGCGGCCACACCGGGCGAGTACGCCAGGGCCAGGTCGTGCTGGTTGACCAGCTGTTTGGTCGCCGCGATGGCAATTTTGCCGGGCGTGGGGAACTCGTGGTATTCGAGAGCAGCTTGGCGCAGTTCGGCGCGTTTTTCGTCGGTGTTAGCCGTAGGGTTGCTCATCTGGCGTCTCCTGCCATGGCCGCCGACCGAAATGCGCCGGGCAGTCACTGTGTCAAAGGGACTGCGATTGTAGGGTCCGCCCGAAGGCGATTCCCGTACGGGGTTTTGCTTACCCGCTGATTACGCGAAACGGGTGGACGTAGGTGCACGGCCCGCAATGTGGCGGAAGGTGATGCGGCCTTTGGACAGGTCGTAGGGCGACAGTTCCAGCGACACGTGGTCTCCGGCCAGAATGCGGATGTGGTTCTTGCGCATCTTGCCCGCGGTGTAGGCGATCAGGACGTGGCCGTTTTCCAGCGTCACGCGAAAACGCGAATCGGGCAGGACTTCGGACACAAGGCCCTTCATTTCGATCAGTTCTTCTTTTGCCATTCGTAAATTCCTTGAGGGTAAGACGGTCTATATCAGTAACTTGATAACTTTTAGGCGTGTGCGGCGCTAGGGTTGGTGTGGCGTGCGCGTACCCACTGCAAACCTTGCTCAACCGCGTATTGTGTCGCGGTTGCGGCATCGTCGAACAGACCGATGAAACGCATCACGCGGTCATGCGAGCCATTTTGGATAGAAACCGAGGCACCAAAACGGCCATCGGCACATTCACGGGTCAAAGGAGACAAGAGGTATTTGCCAGCGGCAATGGAATTGTTGTTTTTGTTCATGATGGGAAACTTGGCTCCCTTACTTATGGGTAGCCAGAAATGCGTGTTGTCACACTGCGTTATTTTTATGACGCACTTCCGATGAAATTGCACAGGAGGCAGGTCGTGCGCAGAGCCTGTTATGGGCGCTGCGGGCCAAGTACTTTGAATCTCTGGCCCGCACAGCGTGACAAAGGTGCGGGCAAACTCGGGGTACTTGGTGTGGTCAGTTTTGCGGTGTGTTGGGTTTCACCGCACAAGTTTCATGGCGAAACTGATCTGACCAAGCCCCTGATTATAGCCTAGGCCCGCAAAACTCGCTCAGGCCCGCATCAGCGCCTCAATTTCATCCGGATCCACGGGCACGCCCCGGCTGATCAGTTCGCAGCCATCCGCCGTCACGATGGCGTCGTCTTCGATGCGGATGCCGATGTTGTGGAAGGCTTCGGGCACATTCGGGCCGGGGCGCACGTAGATGCCTGGCTCGATGGTCAGCACCATGCCCGGTTGCAGGATGCGGCTGGGGCGGTTGGTGATGGTTTCGCCGCTCAAGGGGTCGGTGCGCTGGCTGCTGTTGCCCATTTCACTGGCCTCCACGTAGCTGCCGCAGTCGTGCACGTCCATGCCCAACCAGTGGCCGGTGCGGTGCATGTAGTAGGCAAAGTAGGCGCGGCTGGCGATCACGTCATCTACGGTACCCACCTTGTTTTTGTCCAGCAGGCCCACGTCCAGCATGCCCTGCGCCAGCACCTTGACGGTGGCCTCGTGCGGGTCGGTGAAGCGCGCGCCCGGCTTGGTGGCGGCGATGGCGGCGACCTGGCTGGCCAGGACCAGCTCGTACAGGGTGCGCTGCGGGCCGCTGAAGGTGCCGTTGGCCGGGAAGGTACGGGTGATGTCGGACGCATAGCCGTCCAGCTCGCAGCCGGCGTCGATCAGCACCAGTTCGCCGTCGCGCACGGGGGCGGCGTCAGCGCGGTAGTGCAGCACGCAGGCGTTGGCCCCGGCGGCCACGATGCTGCCGTAGGCTGGGTACTGCGAGCCGTGGCGGCGGAATTCGTGCAGCAGCTCGGCATCCAGATGGTATTCGCGCACTTCTTCGCCGTTGCGCAGCATGCGGGCCGACAGTTGCATTGCGCGGATGTGGGCTCCGGCGCTGATCTGCGCGGCGCGGCGCATCGTGGCTTGCTCGGTCGGGTCCTTGAACAGGCGCATCTCGTCCAGCACGCTGCACAGGTCGCGCTGCGTGTCGGGGCAGAGCGCGCCAAAGCGCACGCGGGCGCGCACCTTGTTCAGCCAGCCATCAACCCGGCCTTCCAGCCCTTTGTGGGTGGCGAACGGAGTCCAGACGGCGCTGCGGTTTTCCAGCAGGCGGGGCAGTTGGGTGTCCAGGTCTGCTACAGAATACGCAGCATCCAGTGCAAGTGTGGCGGGCGCTGCGTCCGGCCCGAGTCGGAAACCATCCCAGATCTCGCGTTCCAGGTCTTTGGGCGCGCAAAACAGGGTGGACTGGCCTTCGCCGGTCACCACCAGCCAGGCATTGGGCTCGGTGAAGCCGGTCAGGTAGTAGAAATAGCTGTCGGCGCGGAACAGAAAATCGCTGTCGCGATTCCGCTGCTGCTCGGGCGCGGTGGGGACGATGGCGATGCCGCCAGGGCCGATCTTTTGGGCCAGCAGGGCGCGGCGTTGTGCGTAAATGTTCATGTCAATTCCAATGCTGCAAGTTGTTCAGGGGTGCCGACGTTGTGCCAGGGGCCGTCAAAGCGGGATGCGGTGATGCGTTGCTGGCGGATGCCGTCGAACAGCAGGGGGCCCAGCGCCGCTTTCTGGCCCAGTGGCAGGCTGCGGCACAGTTCGGCGCGCACCAGGGCCAGGCTGCTGTAGGTCCAGCGCTGGCCGTCCGGGCCGGGGCCATCCAGTCCCAGGCCGTTGGCGGCCATGCCGAAGTCGCCCTGCGGGTGGTAAGGTGGATTCGGCACCATCCACAGGTGCGCCAGGGCATCGCTGCGGGCAAAGTCCTGGGCTGCGCCAGCATCAAAGTTAAAAGTGGGCGCGTAAATATCGCCCGCCACCAGCCAGAAGCAGTCGCCCAGCAAGGGCAGCGCCTTGCGGATGCCGCCCGCGGTTTCCAGCGCGCCGCCATGGTCGCGGCCTTCCTGGGAATAGGTGATGTGCAGGCCCCAGCGCGAGCCATCGCCCAGCGCGGCGGGGATTTTGTCTTCCAGCCACGCGGTGTTGATGACCACTTGGCGCACCCCGGCCACCGCCAGGGCTTCCAGGTGCCAGACGATCAGCGGTTTGCCCCGCACCGGCAGCAGCGGTTTGGGCGTGTGGTCGGTCAGCGGGCGCATGCGCTCGCCGCGTCCGGCGGCGAGTATCAGGGCGTGGTCAATCGGGGAATGGGCGGGCATGGAGCAGATTATCGGCGCGAGCTGCGGAATACAGAGTGCTATTGAATAAATAGCTGCTGGCGCAGGTGCAGTCTGCGCCAGCGGCCTAAAACGCTTAAATCTTTAAAACGGGTAGTGCCGGGGCGTGGTTTGCACGGTGATCCAGCGCAGGTCGGTAAACGCCTCAATGCCTGCCTTGCCGCCAAAGCTGCCGATGCCGCTGCCCTTGACCCCGCCAAACGGCATTTGCGGTTCGTCGTGCACGGTGGGGCCGTTGATGTGGCAGATGCCGGACTGGATGCGCCCGGCCACCTGCAGCGCGCGGGCAATGTCGCGGCCAAACACGGCGCTGGACAGGCCGTAGGCGTTGTCATTCGCGCAGGCCACGGCTTCGTCCACGCCGTTGACGCGGACGATGCCTTTGACCGGGCCGAAGGATTCGTCGCTGTAGATCTTCATGGCGGGCGTGACATGGTCCAGCAGGGTGGCGGGCATCAGCGTGCTGTCGGCCTTGCCACCGCACAGCAGGACGGCACCGTGGGCCAGCGCGTCGTCGATCAGCGCGTTGCAGCGCTGCACCGTGGCCATGTCTACGACTGAGCCCAGCACCACGGGACCCTGGCGTGGATCGCCCAGGGGCAGGCTGGCGGCCTTGGCGGCGAGTTGGGCGACGAAAGCATCGGCCACGCTGGCATCCACGATGATGCGCTCGGTGGACATGCAGATCTGGCCGGAGTTGGCGAAGGCCCCGAAGGCGGCGGCGTTCACGGCGGCCTCCAGATCGGCATCGTCCAGTACCAACAGCGGGGCCTTGCCGCCCAGCTCCAGCACCACCGGTTTGAGGTACTTGGCGCAGGTGGCGGCCATGATCTTGCCGACATGGGTGGAGCCGGTGAAGTTGACGCGGCGTACCGCCGGGTGCGCCACCATGGCCTCGACCACGGCGGCGGCATCGGCTGGGGCGTTGGTGATGAAGTTGACCACGCCCGGTGGCAGCCCGGCTTCTTGCAGGGCTTCGATGATCAGGCCGTGGGTGGCAGGGCAGAGCTCCGAACCTTTAAGCACCACGGTGTTGCCGCAGGCCAGCGGCACGGCGATGGCGCGCACGCCCAGGATGACGGGCGCGTTCCACGGCGCCATGCCCAGCACCACGCCCGCCGCCTGGCGCACGCCCATGGACAGGTTGCCGGGCACGTCGGACGGAATGACCTCGCCGTTGATCTGCGTGGTGAGCGACGCGGCCTCTAGCAGCGTGCCAGCAGCCAGGTGCACGTTGAAGCCAGCCCACATCGCCGAAGCCCCGGTCTCAGCAGCCATGGCGGCGATGAAGGCGGGGGCTTTGGCCTCCAGCGCGTGGGCGGCTTTTGTCAGCAGTGCGCGGCGTTGGCCCGGCCCGGTGGCCGACCACGCGGGGAAGGCCGCAGCGGCGGCTTCCACGGCGGCGATGGCATCGGCCACCGTGGCGGCGGGGGCCGTGGTGGCCACCGTGCCGTCCAGCGGATTGCGGCGCTCGAAGGTGGCGCCATTGGATGCCGCGGCGGCCTGGCCGTGGATGAGAAGGGAAATGCGGGGCATACGGTGTCTCCTGGTTTTTTTGCTATGCATAGCGTAGCTGCTCGCGCTTGTCCTATATGCGCCAAGGGGCTATTTTGTTTAAATGCCCCACAGCGCTGGCCGTCGGTGGGCCACACAAGCCACCCTAATTCTGAATTAGAGTTTCTACTAACTAATAGCTTAATAAATTAGACCAACTTATATTGCAGCTTGTTACAGCTTTTGAGTCAGGGAGTGGCGCATGAAAGTATTGATCTTGGGCAGCGGGGTGATTGGCACCTGCACGGCGTATTACCTGGCCAAGGCGGGCCACCAGGTGACGGTCATCGACCGCCAGCCCGGCCCCGCGCTGGAGACCAGCTTTGGCAACGCAGGCGAGGTGTCGCCGGGTTACTCGTCGCCCTGGGCCGGGCCGGGTGTGCCGCTCAAAGCCATCCAGTGGATGCTGATGCACCACAGCCCGTTGGTCATCCGCCCGCTGCTCGACCCTGCCATGTGGCGCTGGGGCGCGCAGATGCTGCGCAATTGCACCGAGGCGCGCTACCAAACCAACAAGGGCCGCATGGTGCGGCTGGCCGAATACAGCCGCGACTGCCTGGTGCAGCTGCGCGCCGACACCGGCATTGCCTACGACGACCGAGCTCAGGGCACACTGCAGCTCTTTCGCACCCAGAAGCAGCTGGACGGCACGGCCAAAGACATCGACATCCTCAAGCAATACAAAGTACCGTTCCAGTTGCTCGACCGCGAGGCCTACCTGCAGTACGAGCCTGCCCTGGCGTTGGTAAAAGAGAAGTTTGTCGGTGCGTTGCGCCTACCGGGCGATGAAACCGGCGACTGCTTCAAGTTCACCAACGCCCTGGCCAAAATGGCCGAGGCGCTGGGCGTAGAGTTCCGCTACGGCGTGCAGATCGAGCGCATTGCGGCGGATGGCCAGCAGATTACTGGCGTGCACACCAGCGCGGGCCTGCTCACCGCCGACAACTATTTGGTCGCCCTGGGCAGCTATTCACCCATTTTGCTCAAGCCGCTGGGCTTTAACCTGCCGGTGTACCCGGTCAAGGGCTATTCGATCACCGTGCCCATCACCAACGCCGCGTGCGCGCCCGAATCCACCGTGATGGACGAAACCCACAAGGTCGCCGTGACGCGCCTGGGTGACCGCATCCGCGTGGGCGGCACGGCAGAATTGGCGGGCTACAGCCTGGAGCTGCACGAAGAGCGCCGCAACACCCTGAACCACGTGGTCACCGACCTGTTCCCCCAGGGCGGTGACACCTCCAAAGCCACGTTCTGGACCGGCCTGCGGCCCATGACCCCCGACGGCACGCCCGTGCTGGGCGGCACGCCCTACCCCAATCTGCACCTGTCCACCGGCCACGGCACGCTGGGCTGGACCATGGCCGCAGGCACGGGCCGGGTGATGGCCGATATGCTGACTCAACGCACGCCGGAGATCAGCATGGAGGGCCTCACCTTGGCCCGTTATGGCAACGGATTTAGCGGCCTCAAAAATACCGGCTGAGACACCGAGCACCGCAACCTGGGCGTAGGTTAAATTCCGGTGATGAGCACCTTTGATCCCGACGCCCTGGAATGCCTGGCCGCCATCGTAGAAGAGGGCGGTTTTGAGCGGGCCGCCCAACGGCTCAACATCACCCAGTCGGCGGTGTCGCAGCGCCTGCGCTCGCTGGAGGCGCAGGCGGGCACGGTGCTGGTGGTGCGCAGCCGCCCGCTCAAGCCCACGGCGGCGGGCCATTTGCTGATCAAGCACACCAAGCAGTTGCGCCTGCTGCGCGCCGACCTGGAGCGCGACATGCAGGAGCTGGCCCCCAGCGCCATGGGAGGTGCACGCGATGAAGAGCGGGTGTCGATTGCCATCAACGCCGACAGCATCGCCACCTGGGCCATGGGCGCGCTGCAGGCCGTGGTGGCGCAGGGCCTGCCGCTGGAAATCATCACCGACGACCAGGATTTCACCCAGGAATGGCTGCGCGAAGGCCAGGTGATGGGCTGCGTAACGACGCTGAAGCAGGCCCTGCGCGGCTGCAAGGTGGTGACCTTGGGGGCCATGCGCTACGTGGCCGTGGCCCAGGCCGCCTATGCCCGCCAGCACCTGCCCCATGGGCTGACGGCGCATAACTTTCGCAGCGTGCCGTTTGTGGCCTTTAACCGCAAGGACGACATGCAACGCGAATTCGTCAGCCAGAAGTTTGGCCTGAAGCGGGTGGCGTTGCGCCAGGTGTTTGTGCCCAGCTCCGAAGGCCAGGTGCGTGCGGTGCGGGCCGGTTGGGGCGTCAGCGTGGTGCCCGAGCTGCTGGTGCGGGAGCTGATCGCCCAGGGTGAGCTGGTTAACCTGCGGCCCGACGAGGCGCTGTTGATCCAGCTGTACTGGCACTGCTGGAACTTGCAGTCCGAGGTGCTGGACACCCTGAGTACCGCGCTGACCCAGGCGGCTGAGGCCGCCCTCTCAGACTAGCCCTTCCCCTAGGCGCTGACACTTCCAGAAACACCGCAGAACTGGCTCTGCCAGGCTGCTGGTGTTGTCCCCAGCAGGGGGGTGGCGAAAACACGCAGTGTGCAGCCTGGGGGGTTACCAAAAACTCAAGCTCTTGGCCAGGATGCGCTGGATCCACGAGCGCGATGCCGTGTCGTTCGCATCGCCGGCGCCTACCAGCTCCAGCCGTGCGTCCACTACGTCGCCCGATGCCACCACATTGCCCGAAGTGAAGTCGACCGGGTTCACCACGCCGGAAAAGCGCATGGTGCTCAAGCCGTTGTTGAACGCAATGCTGCGCTCGCCCGCCACCACCAGGTAGCCGTTGGACAGCACATTGATGACCGAGGCGGCCAAGCGGCCCTGGAACTTGTTGGTGCTGTCGGTGCTGCCCTTGCCCTTGTAGGTATCGCTGCCCGCGGCGCTGGCATCTACGTTCATGATGCCTTTCAAAATGCTGCCCAGCGAGTTGGATTCCGAGCCCGGCCCTTTTTGCGCCAGCGTGCTGGCGCGGCTCAGGTCGCTGTTAGTGACGCTGCTGGCGCTCATGTTCTCGGCGATATCGATCTTCAAGGCATCGCCGATTTTGCGCGGCTTGCGGCGGTCGGAAAACAGCGAAGCGCTGGTCATGTTCTGCTGGAAGATCGCGCCGGTGGCCACGGGCTCGATGTCGGTGGGACTGGGCAAGGGGTTGGCCCGCACCGGGGGCGGGACGATGCTTTCGCTGGCGCAACCCACCAGGGTGGCCAGCAGCAACAGGGGCAGGCAGCGTGACAGTACAAGAGTCGGTGTGGGTGTCATATGCGCTTTCATGTTCAGTTTTCAAAACCCGTGACGATGGCGGTCACCACCGGGGCGATCTTGCTTTGGGTCGACGACCACTTGCCCATGCCATACACCGGGTCCAGCGCGTAGCTGCTGCGTGACAACACCTTGCCGGTGGAGGTGCGCAGGGTCAGGGTGGCGTTGTTGAGGTAGGTTTTATAGTCGTTGGTGAAGGGCGGAATGGCCCATTCAATACTCGCCACATAATGCAGCCACACGTCGCAGGCATTTAAACCGGTTCCGGGTTCGTAAATGCGGCTTTCGATTTGGTGCAAACGCAATTCAGATTGCATGGCCGGTAATATCTCGTTGGCCTGAGAATCGGGATTGAATGCAATACAGACTTTGTTGAAAGTCGGGTGAATATGGTAGACCGTGTCTTTGGCTTTGCTGGGCCCTACCGCAATCACCGTACTGGCCGCAATACCAGAAGCCTTGACCAACTCCAATATGGGAACCGGGGAGAATAAAGAACACGCTGTCTGTACCCCACACAGCGTGCTTATTCCAATAATTCGGCAATATGGTTTTAACATGCGCATCTCTTTATCCATATGGCCGGATTGTTGTCACACCAGGGCGTTAACCGCCTGGGCGGCGGCGGACAAGCCTGTAGACGCGTAGTTGGCCGCCGCGGAAGCGACCGTGCCGACGCCACTGGCGACCGTGCCCACGCCATGGGCGACGGAGTTGTAGGCGCTTTTCAGTTCGTTGGCACCGGAAGTCGCCAGCGCCACGGTATTGTTGGCAACCGCTTTGATTTCATTTTCTACCCCGTTGACGACCTTGCCCAGGGTGCTACTGGCTTGTGATGCGCCATCTATTACCGATGTGGCTATGGCACCAAATTCTTTGGTGGTTTTGTCCACCGCGTTGACCGTGGTTTTTTTCGCTGCCGCGAGGGCTTGCTGGGCCGTCAATGCGGTGGAGGATGCATTATTTATTTTCATAAAAATCCTTTGGGTTAATTGCAAATCGAATGGGTTGAGGGATGGGGTGAATAAATTCTGCCATGTAAGCAATAGTTTCATTTTGAATAAACGGCACGAAAACCCAGCTGTTTACATTTGTTAACATTAGTAAGTCAGAAGGTACACCATGGATATATATCAAAATATAAAGGACCCATTTGGCATTAAAAATATAGATGCATGCTGTACGATAAATAACCCGTTAAATTAATATCTAATAATCAACTTCAGGCGTTGTGTAAGAACAGCCTCTAAGGACTGCACTGCAATCGTTTTTTGTGACCTGTTGGTAACAAAATAGCCAGATGCTGTTTTTAGAGAACCAGCAGGGCTAAAATCGACGCTATGAAACCCTCCGCCCTGGCCAAAGCTCCCAAGATCTCTTTCAAGCAGCAGATGCTGGCTGCGCGCGAAGAAGCCATCGTGCAGACCGTCAACCGCCTGCTGGCCGAAAAAGGCTTTGAGGCGATGACGGTGGACGAGGTGGCCCAGGGCGTGGGCATTGCCAAGGCCAGCCTGTACAAGCACTTTCCCAGCAAGGAAGATCTGGCCGCCGCCGCCATGGTGCGCGTGCTGCACCGCACCCAGGCCTATCTGGACAGCCTGCCCGCAGACGCTGCGCCGCTGGACAATCTCAAAGCCATGGTGCGCTGGGCGATGGAAGTGCAAATGGCGGGCGAAATGCCCTCGCTGCCCAGCCAAAACTCGACCCTGCGGGCCAATCTGATGGGCAACGGCGCGTATTTGGATGCGCTGGTGGGCGTGAGTGACCAGCTGGGCGGCTGGATCCAGGCCGCACAAAAGGCCGGGCAGATCAACCCGCAGATCCCGGCGATTGCCGTGCTCTACACCTTGTTTGCGCGCGCCTGCGACCCGGTGCTGGGCTTCTTGCAGGCCAGCGGCCAGTACAGCGATGCCCAGGTGGTGGAGTGGGTGCTGGGCACCTGCTTTGAGGGTCTAAATGCCCGCTAGCGCAGGTGCTACCTGCACAGGCAGCTACTAATTAAATAGCTTATTCCGTTTGCAACCAGACGGCGGTGTCGGCGGGCACCCGGCCCTGCGCATCCAGCGCACCGCTGTTCAGCAGCACTTTCGCCCCCGCGGGCAGTGCCAGCGGCTCGGCCGACACATTCACCATGCACACAAAGCCCGAGCCGCGGCTGAACACCAGCGTGCCTTCGGGCGACGGCAGCCACTGCAGGCCATAGCCGCCCAGGCCGATGTCGCTGCGGCGCAGCTGCAGGGCCTGGCGGTACAGGCTGAGCGTCGAGCCCGCGACACCGCTTTGTGCCGACACGCTCAAAGCCGCCCAGGCGGCCGGCTGCGGCAGCCATGGCGGCGCGCTGGTCGGCGGGCTAAAGCCAAAGTGCGGCTGCGCGCCCTCCCACGGAATCGGTACGCGGCAGCCGTCGCGGCCTCGGCTTTTACGGCCGGTTTGCGCAAACATGGGGTCTTGCAGCACGGCATCGGGCAGGTCTTCCACCTCGGGCAGGCCGAGTTCTTCGCCCTGGTAGATGTAGGCCCCACCGGGCAGCGCCAGCATCAGCAGGGAGGCGGCGCGGGCGCGCTGCAGGCCCAACGCAAAGTCGGCGGGTTGGGATAGCAGGTCGTCCAGCCAGCGCAGCGGCGCGGCGGTCTGGGGCCGGGCATAGCGCGACACCTCGCGGGCCACGTCGTGGTTGCTCAGTACCCAAGTGGCCGGCGCACCGACCTGGGCATGGGCCGCCAATGTGCCGGTGATGCTGGCGCGCAACTGCTCGGCGCGCCACGGGGCCACCAGGTAGTCGAAGTTGAAGGCGGTGTGCAGTTCGTCGTTGCGCACATAGCGCGCCAGCCGGTCGCCGGGGTGCACCCAGGCCTCGGCCACAAAAATGCGCGGGTCGGCATAGCTGTCGGCTATTTTTCGCCAGGCCCGGTAGATGGCGTGCACGCCGGGCAGGTCCCAGTGCGGGTGGTGGGCATCTTCGTGGGCGGGCAGGCTGCGCGGGCCCACATCGGGCAGGCCGGCGGCTTTCACCAGGCCGTGCGCCACGTCGATGCGGAAGCCGTCTACGCCCCGGTCGAACCAGAAGCGCAGCGTGGTTTCAAACTCGGCCAGTACGTCCGGGTTGTCCCAGTTGAAGTCGGGCTGCTCGGGGGCAAAGATGCGCAAATACCAGTCGCCGGGCTGGCCGTCGGCATTCGTGGTGCGGGTCCAGGCTGGGCCGCCGAATTCGCTCACCCAGTCGTTGGGCGGGGTGTCGCCGTTCACCCCTTTGCCGGGGCGGAAGACGAAGCGGTCGCGTTCGGGCGAACCGGGAGCGGCTCTGAGCGCCTGCTGGAACCACACATGCTGGTCGGAGCAGTGGTTGGGCACGATGTCGAGCAGCACCTTCAGCCCCAGCGCGTGGGCTTCGTGCAGCAGGGCCTCGGCCTCGGCCAGGGTGCCAAACAGCGGCTCAATGGCGCGGTAGTCGGCCACGTCGTAGCCCGCGTCCTTCATGGGCGAGGGGTACCAGGGGTTGATCCACAGTGCGTCGATGCCCAGGTCCGCCAGGTAGGGCAAGCGCGCGCGCAGCCCGGCAATGTCGCCAATGCCGTCGCCATTGCCGTCGGCAAAGCTGCGCGGGTAGACCTGGTAGACCACGGCGCTGCGCCACCAAGCGGAAGGGGTGTGGGGGGCTGTCATGGGCGATTTCCTAGGTGTGCGAAAGGCGATGGGCTGGCTCAAATTTTGCCACCTGCGGCCGGGTACAGGACGGTTACCGCAGGCTGAATTTTCCCCTGCCGTGCAGCAAAGCTAGTCCTAATTTAATAGCTGCCAGCGCAGGTAGTACCTGCGCTAGAGGGCGATTTGGCTTAAATTTTGGGTTTCGGCCAAAGTGATGCACTGGCTGGCCAGAAAGCCCACCTGCTCGTTCTTGCGCGCATAGCCCAGCGGGTTGGCCACCACCCGGCAGCCATTGTGGGTGTAGTCGCTGGGAGCGTGCAGATGGCCGTGCAGCCAGAGCTGGGCTTGGGGCAGCAGATCGTCCAGCGCATTGCAGAACCCGGCGGTGCCGGGGGTGCGGCCATACCGTGGGTCGGCGCTGTGCAGGCTGGGGGCGAAGTGGGTCACCACCACGGTGTTGCCGTCAAACGGCACGTCCAGGGCGCTGCGCAGCCACTGCTGGCACACCAGGGCCTGCTCGCGGATGCCGTCGGCCAGCATCGGCAGGCCTTGGCGAGTGGCGCTGTTCTTCTTCAAATAGTAGTTGGCGGCGCGAAAGGCCTTGTCGCGCGCCTTGAGCTGCTGCCCCAGGGTGGCCGCGCTGTCGTCAGCGGGCGGGCCGAGAGCATCGAAGTCGCTCCACAGCGTGGTGCCGATAAAGCGCGTGCCCTGCAGTTCCACCACCTCGCGCTCCAGCCAGACCAGGCCCAAGCGGTCGCAGGTGGCGCGCAGCCGATGGTGAGCGGCATCGAAGTCTTGCCCGTCGTATTCGTGGTTGCCGGGTACAAACAGCACCGGCGTGGGCCAGCTGGCACCACCGGCGGAGGGCGGCAGCGGCGAGAAGCGGGCCAGGCCAAAGTCGGCGTCGCCGGTATGGGCCAGCTGCGAACCCGCCTGGTAAGAGCCGATATCGCCCGCCAGCACCAGTACATCGGCACCTGGCGCGGGGGTGGGGGTGAAGTGCGGGTGCACTTCCAGATGCAGGTCAGACAGGAGTTGGATTCGCATGGCGTGCACAGTTTAGGATCGAAAGTGCCCCATTTTGGGCAGAAATGCACGGACTTATGCACGACAGGCATGGCCTAGGGCTTGAAATACTAGGGAAAACCCTTAAGCTAACCCTATTGCAACTTTTCACCGTGCAAACGGTGGTGCCACCATGCTGTCCCTGTTAGCCCAATATATCTTGTTCCATAAATCCGAACCCTCGATCCCTGCGGTCGAAAAGGCCAGTGTCGCCCACGGTTTGATGGAAACCGCTGATGCCCATGCCGGTCGCGATCCCCGCCATGCGGCCGAGTTGCGCACCGCCGCCCTGGCCGCGCTGAGCACCATCCGCTAAAGCCTTTGGCTTTTCTCCTTGCAAGCTTCTCTGTCCAGACGGTAGTCCTCTATGTTTAGCCTACTTGCCCAATCCATTCTGTTTAACCCAACCCGGCCTTTGGCATCGACCGGTCCGTCCGCCGCCCGTCTGGCGCAGGATTTGTTGCACCAGGCCGATGCCTGCGCAGAGCGCGATCCGCACCGTTGCGACGAGCTGCGACACGCGGCCAAGATGTACCTGGCCCTGGCGCGTTAATCCGCCAGTGCGTAGGCCTTTGCGGCCACGCGCGCCACCGTCTGCCGCAGCCACAGGTGGGCGGGGCTGGATTCCATGCGGCGGTGCCACAGGGCATCGACATGCACCGCAGGCACTTCAAACGGCAACGGGCGCTGCTCCAGCACATCGGTGCTACCGATGGCATGGGCAAAATGCTGTGGCAGAACGGTCAGCAGATCGGTCTGGGCGGCGATATGGCCCGCGGTAAAAAACTGGTTCACGGTCAAGGCCACCTGGCGTTTGCGCTGGATCAGGGCCAGCGCTTCGTCAATAAACCCAAACGAACGTCCTGAAAAGCTGACCAGCATGTGCCGCGCCGCACAAAACTGGTCCAGCGTCAGCGTGCCCGCCGCCAGCGGATGGCCGCGCCGCATGGCGCATACGTAGTGGCCGTCGTACAGGCGGTGGTGCGCATACGGTATGCCCTTACCCACCTGGGCGCGGGCGGCCAGATCGGCCAGTACCGCCGGAAAAAACCCCACCGCCAGATCCAGCGTTTCGTCTTCCAGCAGCTTGCGCGGGTCGCGCGAGGCCAGCGGCAGCACATGCAGGGACACGCCAGGGGCCTCGGCTTCCAGGATCCGCAGCAGGCCGGGCAGCAGCTCGGCGGCGGTGGCATCGGCCATGGCCAGCACAAAGCTGTCGTCGGCCTCGGCCGGGGCGAAGGTGCTGGGGGCCAGCGAGCCCTGCAATTGCCGCAGCGACTCGCGCACGGTGGGCCACAGCGCCAGCGCGCGCGGCGTGGGCTCCATTGCGGCCCCATTGCGGCGCACCAGCTCGTCGCCCAGGCTGTCACGCAGGCGGCGCAAGGCGTTGCTGACGGCGGGCTGGGTGAGCGACAGGTTCTGCGCGGCCCGGGTCAGGCTGCGTTCGGCCATGACTTCGTCAAACACACGCAGCAGATTCAGGTCGAAAGTGCGAAAGTTAGGCGGGGTCATGGCGGGGTGGGCAAGGGTTTTGCAGAATTAAAACCGGATTTGTTGCTAAAAAGATACCTAGAGCCAACACTCTAAACCCGTCTATGGGTCAAAACAAAGGGTAAACCCGATGTTTGAATTCATCAATTCAGTTTAGTTATTTTGCCAACTAGTTCCGCTATATTTTATATAGCTACTTGTGCAGGTACACGAAACGCTAGAGCCTGATTTTTCACTTTTTTCAACGTAAAAAAGAGCTTTTAAAGGCTGGCACGGTCGTGCTATTTCAGGGGCTACTCCCACCCCCTTCATCACGGGAGTGAATGCAGATCATCACAAAGATAAATTTAGAAAATACTAGTGCAAACCCTAAGATTCGTTTGCGTTCAAGGCGATCCAGTCCGAAACGCTTTGTTACTAAGGAACACACATGACCCGCTTTATCAACCCCAGCCTCTCCACCGAGCATTCCGGCGTAGCACGCGCTGACTCGGTTGCCACTGCAGCACGTGGTTTTACCCAAAATTTTGACTCTTCCCGTGGCCTGGCCGCCGTGCTGCTCGCCGCCGTGGTGTCCGCCCTGGTGGTGGCCGCTGACCAACTCGTGGACAGCTGGGCCGACGGCCATTTGCTGATGGCCTGGATGGTCGTCTGGGCCGTGGGCTTTGCCGCGATGGCCTTGTTTGCTGGCAGCGCCCGCAACCTGGCCAGCCGTGTGGTCAAGGCACTCGACGCCTGGTCGCTGCGCGAGGCCCGTGCCCGTGCCGACAAGCGCCTGTGGGCCACGGCCCTGAGCGACCCCCGCATCATGGCCGACCTGCAAGTCGCCATGGGCCGTGCCGAACAAGCTGAGGTGGCCGCCACTGCTGTCGCAGAGCGTCCTCAGTCCAACCGTATTGGCCGCGCCATGCTGCGGGCCTTTGACCTGCTGGATGCCCAGGCTTACAGCGCTGCCAACTACCGCGTCAGCTCGCACATCTAAATTCGGCACCGGTCGTCAAAAAGCCCGCCCATCGTTGAGATGGGCGGGCTTTTTTTATGGGGCGCGTAAGAGATTTATACGGCGAGGCGTTTTTCCAGGGCGTTCTTAGTGTCCACCAAAGCCTGGGGCAGGTGGTGGGCTAACTGGGTAAACAGCTCGGTGTGCAGCACCAGTTCCTGGCGCCAAGCGGCAGTGTCGATGTGGGTGACGGTGTCGAACTGCGCGGGCGTGAAGTCCAGCCCGGTCCAGTTCAGCTCGCCGTAGGTGGGGCTGACGCCGAAGATGTTTTCCTTGCCAGCGGCTTCGCCTTCCAGGCGGTCGATCATCCACTTCAGCACGCGCATGTTTTCGCCATAGCCGGGCCAGACGAATTGGCCATCCGCGCCCTTGCGGAACCAGTTGGTGCAGAAGATGGCGGGTGGACGGGTGCCCGAGTGGGCCATTTTTTCGCCTATGTTCAGCCAGTGCTGGAAGTAGTCGCTCATGTTGTAGCCCATGAAGGGCAGCATGGCGAACGGGTCGCGGCGCACCACGCCCATTTGGCCTGCGGCGGCGGCGGTGGTTTCGCTGCCCATGGTGGCGGCCATGTACACGCCTTCTGTCCAGTTGCGGGCTTCGGTGACCAGCGGCACGGTGGTGGAACGGCGGCCACCGAAGATGAAGGCGTCAATCGGCACACCGGCCGCATCGTCCCAGGCATCGTCCAGTGCCGGGTTGTTGGTGGCAGCTACCGTAAAGCGGGAATTGGGGTGGGCGGCCTTGGCACCCGTGGCTTTGGCGATGGCCGGGGTCCAGTCGTTGCCTTGCCAGTCGATCAGGTGGGCGGGCAGGCTGCCGGTGTCTTTTTCCATGCCTTCCCACCACACATCGCCGTCGTCGGTCAGCGCGACGTTGGTGAAGATCACGTCCTTGTCCAGGCTGGCCATGCAGTTGGGGTTGGTGTGGTAGTTGGTGCCAGGGGCCACGCCAAAGTAACCGGCTTCGGGGTTGATGGCGTACAGGCGGCCATCGGCACCGGGCTTGATCCAGGCGATGTCGTCCCCAATGGTGGTGACCTTCCAGCCGTGGAAGCCTGCAGGCGGCACCAGCATCGAGAAGTTGGTTTTGCCACAGGCGCTGGGGAAGGCCGCGGCCACATGGTACTTTTTGCCTTGCGGGTTGGTCACGCCCAGGATCAGCATGTGCTCGGCCAGCCAGCCTTCGTCGCGGCCCATGTTGGAGGCGATGCGCAGCGCAAAGCATTTCTTGCCCAGCAGCGCATTGCCGCCGTAGCCGGAGCCGTAGGACCAGATTTCGCGGGTCTTGGGGAAGTGCACGATGTATTTGGTCTTGTTGCAAGGCCATTTCACGTCGGCCTGGCCCGCCGCCAAAGGTGCGCCCACGGTGTGCACGCACGGCACAAAAGCACCGTCGATGTCCAGCAGCTCCACTACCGCCCGGCCCATGCGGGTCATGGTGCGCATGTTGACGGCCACGTACGGGCTGTCCGACAGCTCCACACCGATGTGGGCAATGGGCGAACCCAGCGGGCCCATGCTGAACGGCACCACGTACATGGTGCGCCCGCGCATGCAACCGGCAAACAGCGGGTTCAAGGTGGCGCGCATCTCGGCGGGCTCCATCCAGTTGTTGGTGGGGCCGGCGTCTTCTTTTTTGTCAGAGCAGATGTAGGTGCGGTCTTCCACGCGGGCCACGTCGCTCGGGTCGCTGCAGGCTAGGAAGGAATTGGGGCGCTTGGCCGGGTTGAGCTGCTTGAACGTGTCGGCCGCCACCAGTTGCTGGCACAGGCGGGCGTATTCGTCCTGGCTGCCGTCACACCAGTAGATGGCATCGGGCTGGGTGAGTGCGGCCATGTCGGCCACCCAGGCCAGCAGCCGGGTGTTTTTGACATAGGCGGGCGCGGTCTGGGCCAGGCCCTGCAGAGTACGTGCGTTCATCGGTGGAGCTCCTAAGTTAAGAATCTTGGACGGATCACGCTGCGCCCTCTGCACGGCCCTGTGGGCACGCAGTGGCCATCCGTAAGTCCGGTCGTTTTTTCAAAAGAGGGCTTCGTGCGGCGGGCACTGCGAGCGGCCTTTTCAGAAAACGGCTTTGCAACCTCGGGGGGCTGGGATGCCGATTCTAGAGACGCATAGCCAAGTTACATAGCGATTACATGCAAATAATATGCAAACGTTGCATGACTATATGCATGAAAGTATGGACATGGGAGCATGCTGACCGGAATAGAAAAAACAAGAAAATAGATGGTTAGCGCATGCAGCGATTGCACTGGCAGCTATCAAAAGCGCAGCGAACAAAAAGCAGGCGAGAAAGAAAACCAGGATGGGGATAAGAAGACAGGCTCTGCGTTGCGAAGAGTCGTGGCGCCAGCCCTGCGCAGGGGCATGACGCTCGTAAATCAATAGCTGCTAGCCCATGCAGGGCGAGCGCCAGGGGCCTATCAGGCCATGGAAACGGCGATAAAAGCCAGCAAGAAAATCAACACACCGCCAACGATGGGCAACACCATGGGAATCAGGGGCACGATGGATTCCACGGCATCGGCCGGGGCGCGTGCGGGGGTGCTGTGGTCGTCGGTGGGTTGGGACATAGGGTTTCCTTGAATTTCGGGGCTCATCGATTCTAAGCGGATAGCCGCACCCGCATGGCGGAGATACGAGCTATTCGTGTTCCGGGAATATTAGCGGCCGAGGTCTTCCCATGCCCCAGCCGCTGCGTTATGGTGCAGAAGCGGCACGGCGGGCTTAGCGCACGTCTTGAACGAACCTCGTTGCTAGGAGCTTGTCTTATGGTGAAGCGTCTGGTTTTTGATCCTGCGAATGCGCAGTTGGTGCCCTCACCCGGCCTCAAAACCGCGCCTGTGCTGGACTTGATGTGTTCGCACTTCGTGCTGACCCTGGTAGCCCGCCAAGGCCCCAAGTTCAATGTGCGGCGCGACCTCAACAGCCTGCTGGCCATGGCCGGGCGCCACTTGGTGTGGCCCCAACCCGTGCTGCTGCGGCTGCGCGAGTTCCTCACCCGGCGCTGCAAAGACAACGAATTCTGGCGCGGCCATAGCGCGCTGGGCACCACCGAGTTTTTGGAACGCCACGGCGTGTGGCGCGGCCCGTACGAAGAAGGCACGCTGTTCTTCTATCTTGACGAATACGCCAAAGACCAGCCCAAGGATTTGCTATCCGCCCTGGCCGTCACCGGCGAATGGCTGACCCACGCACTCAAAAAACAGTCCACCCTGGTGGAAAAGAACATCGATGCGCTGTCCGGCCTGCTGCAGCTCAACAAGGCCGAACGCGCCCTGCTTCTGTACGGCACCCTGGCCCGCTACCAGCGCGACCTGCGCACGATTCTGGTCGAAGTCAAGGTTAACAACGCGCCCGAAGCCTATGCCGCAATCGCCGAAGTCGCCGGGGTTAGCCCGTCCGAAGTGGGCGAGGCCCTGCGGGCCGGCTCGCGGCTGGAGCGCATCGGCCTGGTGGAAAACCTGATTTCCGAACACAACATCACCGACCTGGCCGACCTGATGAAGGTTAGCGAAAAGTTGCCCCCGGTGCTGATGCGCGAATACCGCGACCAAAGCGAGCTGATGGCCGTATTCACCCGCCCGGCCACCAAAAGCGCCCTTGCCTTGAACGATTTCACCTATGTGCTGGACGACGCGCAGGTGCTGGTGTCGCTATTGCGCAACGCCGTGGCGCGCAAGGAACCGGGTGTCAACGTGCTGCTCTACGGCCCGCCCGGCACCGGCAAGACCGAGCTGGCCCGCGTGGTAGCCCAGGCCGCCGGGCTGGACCTGTTCGAGGTCGAATACGCCGACCGCGACGGCAACTCGCTCAGCGGCCGCGACCGCTACCGCTCGCTGCAAATCGCCCAGGTATTCCTCAAAGGCAGCGTGCAGGCCGCGCTGCTGTTTGACGAGGTGGAAGACGTGTTCCCGCCCATCA
>NZ_JBDTEM010000265.1:0-2552 GCF_039922535.1 Rhodoferax sp.
TACCCGCAGGCCCCTAACCACAAGTTAGGCACGCTGGTGGACTACCACCGCCTGCCCCGTGCAGCGCAGGCCCACCGCGCGCTGGCCGATGCCGAAATGGCCGCCCACCTGTTGGGCCAGATCCAGCACGACCTGCGCCAGCGCTGGGGTGTGGCCGCACCGCACAGCCAGATGCTGATGGCCGTGCAGCGCTGCGCCAAAGCGGCCGTGGGCAAGCTACTGGCCCAACACCAGCGCCGCTAGTTTTAGGCATCAAATAGGGCTCTAGCGCATATGTAAATTGCGGTGGCAGCTATTAAATGAAGAGCAAATATTTGCTGCAGCTGCTGCACGTATTGCAACCCAGCTAGGCCGACAAAGACCCTTGGCAGACGTACTTGAAGTGCATGTATTCGTCCAGCCCATGCGTAGAACCTTCACGCCCATAGCCCGAATCTTTCACACCGCCAAAGGGTGCCGCCTCGGCGGCCAAGGCGCCTTCGTTGATGCCGACAATGCCGCACTCCAGCGCATCGGCCAGCCGCCAGATGCGGCGTACATCGTTTGAATAGAAATAGGCTGCCAGCCCGAACGGCGTGGCGTTGGCCGCGAGGAGGACTTCGGCCTCGGTTGCGAAGCGGGTAACCGGAGCTACCGGACCAAAGGTTTCCTCGCACGAGCAGGCCATGCTGGCATTGGTACCCACCAGGACCGTGGGCGCAAAGTAGTTTGTGCCCAGCGCTGGCAAACGGGTGCCGCCGGTCAGCACGCGGGCACCGCCAGCCACGGCATC
Source organism: Rhodoferax sp. (assembly GCF_039922535.1). Lineage (GTDB taxonomy): Bacteria > Pseudomonadota > Gammaproteobacteria > Burkholderiales > Burkholderiaceae_C > Rhodoferax_B. Next base: position 773 of record NZ_JBDTEM010000265.1, read on the forward strand.
CTGCACATGGCGCTCCATCTTCTCGATGGCGCGGGCGTTGATCATGGGGCCGATGTGCGAGGCTGGATCGGTCGCCGGGCCGACCACCAGGGCACTCACCCGCGCCACCAGCTTGGCGACAAAGGCGTCGTGCACGCCAGCCTGCACGTAGATGCGGTTTGGGCACACGCAGGTCTGGCCGCCATTGCGAAACTTGGACACCATCAGACCTTCGACGGCAGCATCCACATCCGCATCGTCGAACACGATAAACGGCGCATTGCCACCCAGCTCCAGCGACAGCTTCTTCAGGGTGTCGGCCGAGCGGCGTGCCAGATGTTTACCCACGGGTGTGGAGCCGGTAAAGGTGATCTTGCGCACGCGCGGGTCGTCGAGCCACACGTCCACCACCTCGGGCGTGCGTTCGCGCGAGGCGGTGACGATATTCAGCACGCCGGGCGGCACACCCGCCTCTTCGGCCAGCTTGACCAGCGCCAGGGAGGTCAGCGGCGTGTCTTCCGCCGGCTTGCAGACCACGGTGCAGCCGGCAGCCAGGGCCGGTGCTATCTTGCGCGCGATCATCGCGGCGGGGAAGTTCCACGGTGTGATGGCGGCGATCACGCCCACCGGTTCCTTGAAAGCAAACATGCGCCGACCCGGCACTGGTGCCGGGATGATGTCGCCGCCAATGCGCGTGGCTTCCTCGGCAAACCATTCGACATAGCTGGCGGCGTAGAGCACTTCGCCCTTGCCCTCACTCAGGGGCTTGCCCTGTTCGCGCGAGATCAGCCGACCCAGGTCTTCTTGGTGGGCGATGATGAGGTCGTTCCAGCGCTTGATAATCTGCGCCCGCTGCTTGGCAGGCACTGCACGCCAGGCGGGAAATGCGGCCTGGGCGGCATCCACTGCGGCCCGGGCATCGGCCGCCGAACCATCGGGCACGGTGGCGAAGACGGTGTTGGTAGCGGGGTCGCTCACATCCAGGCGGCGGCCGTCGCTGGCTTCGCACCATTCGGTGCCAATCAGTTGGAGACCAGGCATCAAGTCCTGGCGTTGGAGGGTCAGTGGCATGGCGGTATGGGAAGTGGATGGAAAGAAAAAATCAGGCGGCAGCGACGTGCGCTGCGATGGCCATGCCGACCTCGGTGGTCGAGGCCGTGCCACCCAGGTCCGGCGTGCGCGGGCCGCTGCGCAGCACGTCTTCGATAGCAAGCACGATCGCATCGTGTGCCGCACGGCCCATGCCTTCGCCCCGGGTCAGGAAGTCGAGCATCAACGCACCCGACCAAATCATGGCGATGGGGTTGGCAATGTTTTTGCCGTAGATGTCGGGCGCGGAGCCGTGCACCGGCTCAAATAATGAGGGGAAGCAGCGCTCGGGGTTCAAATTGGCCGACGGTGCCAGGCCGATAGTGCCCGTGGTCGCCGGGCCCAGGTCGGACAGGATGTCGCCGAACAAGTTGGTGGCAGCCACCACATCGAAGCGGTTCGGCTGCAGCACAAAGCGCGCGGTGAGGATGTCGATGTGTTGCTTGTCCAGTACCACCTCGGGGTAGTCCTGCGCCACCGCGTCGGCGCGCTTGTCCCACCAGGGCATGCTGATGGCAATGCCGTTGGATTTGGTGGCCAGAGTGACGTGCTTGCGCAGCCGGCTTTGGGCCAGATCGAAGGCGAAGCGCAGCAGCCGGTCGGTGCCCTTGCGCGAATAGACCGATTCCTGGATCACGATTTCCCTATCGGTTCCTTCGTACATGATGCCGCCCAGCGAGGTGTATTCACCCTCGGTGTTCTCGCGCACCAC
>NZ_JBDTEM010000266.1:0-2951 GCF_039922535.1 Rhodoferax sp.
CGACGGGGCAGTGCGCCTTGATGAATGGCGACTTGATGACGATGTAGCTGAAGTACTTGGCGATGCCAATGTTGCGTTCCAGCAGTTCTTCCACGACTTCTTGGTAGTGGTTGACACCGCGTGTCAGAAAGCGCAGCAGATAGTCGTAGCCGCCGCTGACCAGGTGGCATTCAAGCACCTCATCGACTTCGCGGATGGCGGCTTCAAAGCGGGTGAAGTCTTCGCGGCGGTGGTCGGACAGCGTGACCTCGGTGAAGACGGTCAGCGTGTCGCCCAGCTTTTCCAACCGCAGGTGGGCACCGTAGCCCGCGATGTAGCCGGATTGCTCCAGCCGCTTCACGCGGATCAGGCAGGGGCTGGGCGACAGGCCCACGGCATCGGCCAGGTCCACATTGGTCATGCGCCCATTTTTTTGCAACTGGGCCAGGATGCGCAGGTCCAGCCGGTCTATTTTGAAGGCTTCGTTCATGGCGACGTCCTTGGGTTGGAAAGCTCCGATTTTGCTACGGCGACGGTGGGTGGTTTCAGCCTGCGAGGGCAGCCCGTACGTCGGGGGCAGCCAGCACATCGTCGAGGGTCTTTTTCAGCCGCGTGAACATCTGCGCGAACTCGTCTTCGCTGAAGATCAGCGCGGGCGCAAAGCCCAGGATGTGGTCGCCGAAGGAGCGGAAGATCAAGCCGTTTTGGTACCCGGCTTTGAAGATGCGGTCTGGCAGGCCGAGCGCGGGGTCGAAGCCGGTTTTGCTGGTTTTATTGCTGACCAACTCCAGCGCACCCAGCAGGCCACGGTGGCGCGCATCGCCTACCAAGGGGTGGCTGCGCAGCGCCTCCAATCCGGCGGAAAAGTGGGCTGCCCCGCGTTGGCCATTGGCCAGCACGCCGCCCTCTTCGTAAAGTCGCAGCACTTCCAGGGCCACGGCGGCACCGACGGGGTGTGCCGAGTAGGTGGCACCATGGCCGATGGGGGCACCCGCTGGCGCGCCGTCGGCAATGCCTGCGTAGATTTTCTCGCTCACCATGGTCGCACCCAGGGGCACATACCCAGAGGTCAAGCCCTTGGCCATGGTCATCAGGTCGGGTTCCACGCCTTCGGCTTCGCAGGCAAACATGGGGCCGGTGCGGCCAAAGCCTGTGATGACCTCGTCGACGACGAACAGGATGTCGAGTTCGCGGGCTGCCTCGCGCATGGCCTTGAGCCAGCCTTTGGGCGGCACGATGACACCGCCCGAGCCCTGGATAGGCTCGCAGAAGAAGGCGGCCACGGTGTCGGCCCCGAGCTCGGCAACTTTGGCGCGCAAGGATGCCACCGACGCAGCGATCAGCGCCTGGGGGTCGGCACCTGCGGCATGGCGGTAGGGATTGGGCGAAGGAATGTAGTGCTGCGTCGGCAGCGGCAGGTCAAAGCCGCGGTGGAAGACCGGCAGCGCGGTCAGGCCGGCACCGGTGGACGACGAGCCGTGGTAGCCGCGTTCCAGGGAAATAAAGTGCTTCTTTGCGGGCTTACCGATGGCGTTGTAGTACTGCACGATAAAGCGCACGGCCGCATCCACTGCCTCCGAGCCGCCCAGTGTGAGGTAGACGCGGGTGAGCGAGGCGGGCGTGATTTGCACCAGCTTTTCGGCCAGGCGGATCGCGGGTTCGCTGCTGAAATGGAAGTAGCCGGTGGCGTAAGGCAGTTGGCGCATCTGTTCGGCTGCGGCCTGCACCACGCTCTCCTGCCCATACCCTACGTTGACGCACCACAGGCCGGCAAAGGCGTCCAATAGTTTGTTGCCCTGGCTGTCTGTCAGCCAGGCGCCGTGCCCGGCCTGTAGCACGGTCGGGCCGCGCTGCTCGTGTACGCGCCAGGGTGACACTGGATGGATCAAGTGGGCGCGGTCAATCGCATGGAGGGAAGCCAGGTTAGGCAGGTCGGAAAGGAGGTTCATGGCGGTGTCCGTTGGTGTAAAACGATGAGGCGTTCAATGGCTCAAAGCTTAGGCGGTATAGACGGTCGTTGGATGCTGGATTGAGGCTCGTACGTGATGCGGGCTGCGGTTGTGCGCGGCTTGGCAGCAGATCATGCGGTGCGTTTTTATTTCTTTTAGAACTCAGTTGTGCGGTCTACCAGCTCTGTTTCAATTGGGCCGCGCCGGGCTTGATGCCGAGACTGTGAAGATGCTCCCATCAGCGGATGAGGTCCTGAAAGCGGTTGTAGGCACCGACAAAAGGCAGAAACCAGGGCTTGCCGAAATGTCCGGGAATGCTGGCCAGTCGAAGTCGCGCCACGGGTTCCAATCAGCACGGCCATCCAACACCTCGGCCATGATCGCGCCCATATCGATCGACATGTGCGTGCCGTGGCCGCTATGCCCCATCAACTAGAACAAGCCGTTGTGTTCGCCTGCGCGTGGTGGCCAGTTCGGGGATGACCTCCACCAGCGCCTTTTGCAGGATGACGCCGCTCTTCAGGTCCGACTTGGGATTTGTCGCAGCGAAGCGGGCACGCCCACCGAACAGCAAATGGTTGTCGGGCGTAACCCGGAAGTCGTTGACGAAATTCTTGCTGTCGGTCGTTATGCGGCGGCGAGGCGTCAGACGAACAAGTATTGGCGAGTGCTTGGTGCACCTGGTCTTCGAACGGCAGGTCCGCTGTGTGCGTTCCGTCCGCCCGCCCGCCCAGCTGCCCCTAAACAAAGACCAGATCACCGCGGAGCGGACGGCATCGCTGTAATGGCCGCCAGGTTAGCCGAGCGACTGGTTTGAAAGGGCGAACAGGTGCGCGTCGGTTTCGGCGCAGGGACGGGCCCCGCGCACCATCGACAGTGCATGGCCCACGCAAGGTAGGCCGATGGCGGTCAGCCAGGGCGACAGGCCGCTGTCCTCGGTCACGTCCACACGGACGAAGCCACCGCGATGGCGGCTGGCGAGCGTGGCGATCAGGGCCTTCGCGGTGGCCGCGTCGCTGGCGA
>NZ_JBDTEM010000267.1:0-13007 GCF_039922535.1 Rhodoferax sp.
GCGTTTCACGGGAGAGCGCGTGAATTGTATTCACTGGCAGAGCTGACTGAAAGTTCTATCACCAACGCCCTGGGCACTATCCTGAATGAATTTTCGCTTGTCGACCGGTCTCTTCACCTAGAGAAAGTGCTTATTTGGGTCAGAGATGCCGCGGCCCACTTGAGCGTAACGGAGGCCGTTTCATGTGCTGATATCAAGCGCTGGCAAACTGCAGAGCAACAAGCCATGTTGATAGAGTTCATAACTTGCCGTCTCATCGTTACCCACAAATTACTATGCTCCCGTTTGGGCCATCCACAACTTCCTCCCCAATGATCGGTGCTGTCGGTCGTCTTATGGGCAGGATTTCGGGGCAGCGTGCGATTATTGAATTTTCTCCAAAGCTTGTTTCGCTTGAGCGCCTTTGCGCTGGAGTGGTGATTCGTTTGAACGATGGAGAAGTGTTAACTAGATGCTCGCTTGACAAGCGAAAGATGGAGCATGCTTTCGGGAATGCTGGGATGGCACTGTATGAAATAGCGTTGGCACTCTGCTCATCGTTGGCACAGCATTGGACGTCTACCGGATCCGTCGATGAGTGGGTTCCACCGTTTGAAGGAGCCAACCTTGCGCGCGTGTCACCTTTCAGTGCAAAAAATGCAGAGTCTGCACTAGGACAAGGAATTGAACTTCATAGCAGCCTAGGGACTTTGCTCGCCAGTTACGAAATTACCGAGTCCGTGCGTTCTCAGGGCATTGTGGAGAAAGTCAAGACAGTGGTTCGGCGTGACGTTAATACGAAGCATCTTGAAAAACGCTTCAACCGGACCATTCCGCTTGGTGATCAAACCCTACCGCTCAAAGTCGATTTCTTGGGGCAAAACTTCGCATGCTATTTCGTTCAACTGCCGACGAGCGCCCGATCTAGCGAGCAAAACACGGAGCGTGCATGTGGAAAACTTCTTGAGCTTCAAGTGCTACGTCGCATGATGAAAAAACCTAAAAAAGCACTTGGATTGCTAGACGAAGAACGACCAAATATTTTTGAATTGCTGATGGTCGGCGCTAAAAATGACCCTGTACAAAGAGCAGCCAGTTATAAGATCGAAGCGATGGCTGACAAGGGTGAAGTAAGAGTACTGATGCTTTCGTCTCCAGTGGATGCGGCGGAACACGTATCTAATAAAGAGCGACTAGCGGCTTGAGCCCAAATCGACGACAGCCAGCATCTTCCAAAAATAAAACGTCCTGAATTACGACGATGCATCTTGCTGCAGTACTGTTGCCTGACTAAATATCGTTTGCTATTGAAAAAATAGCTGCTGGCGCAGGTCCTACCTGCGCTAGAGCCCGATTTCCCTTGGATTTCTACGGCTTGCCCATTGCCCCGCTAGCCCCCACCATCGGTACCAGCGGGCTAGGCACCACATGCCCCGCCGCAAACGCAGCCGCCGTCATCGGCTGCAGCGCCGGTGAGCTTTTTCGCAGTGTGACCACCTGGCTGGCCGTGGCCGGGCCGCCGTGGTTGCCCCAACTGGTCTGGAAGGAGCTGGCGACTTGGACAATCTCGTCATCGCTCAGCAGGCGAGTTTACGGTTCCATCGTCAGCGCCGACAGCGCGGTCAAAGTGCTGGGCGCGGCGCTGCCGCAGATCACGTCGGGACTGCACCGCGCCAGTAGCGACCCCCAGCCAACTCACTCTCCAAACTCAGCCCCTGGTCTGCTCCCGCACATAGCGCCCTGGCGGCAGGCCTACATGGCGGGTAAACGCAACGTTGAAGGTGCTGGCAGACCGGTAACCGACCCGCTGCGCGACATCGGTAATGTCCGAGCCCTGGTGCCGCAGCAGGCTCTTGGCGATGGCCATGCGCCAGGCCAGCAGGTATTCCATCGGGGCGACACCGACCGCGCGGCTGAACCTTGCAAAGAAGGTCGAGCGAGACAATGCGGCTTCCTTGGCCAGTTGGGCGACCGTCCAGGAACGGTCTGGGCTGTCGTGCATCTGCCGGATCGCTGCTGCCAGCCGTGCGTCGGACAGCCCGCGCAGCAGACCGGCAGAGCTTGCCGTTGCCGCCGTGGAGCGCAGCGCTTCGATGAACAGCACTTCGAGCAGCCGCGCCAGGATGACCTCGCGGGCGGGCCGCGTTGCACGCGACTCATCCGTCACCAGCTGCACCAGGGTTGCCAGCCGGCGCTCGCCGCGTACATGGACGAGTTCGGGCAGCAAGGCCGTCAGCGTGGCGGCATCTGGCGAGCCGAAGCTGCAATAGCCGACCAGCAGGCGAACGTCGGGCGGGCCGTCTTGCAGGCCATGCCGTGTTTCACCGTCTCGCACGCTGGTGGCCAGGGGGTCATTCCCAGCTGCCACGGCGGGATCCAGGCCGGACATGGTGAAACCGTAGGCGGATGGAATCAGCACAAAGTCTTCGGCCAACAGTGTGGTCGCTTCCCGGCCATCGACTTCCAGGCGGCATGTGCCTTCCAGGATGGCGCAATAGAAGGGCCGACCGGCCTCAGAACGGCGGACCGTCCAGGCACCCGCGCCGCTGACGGTCTTGGAGAACTGGGCTGCGGGCTGGAGCAGCGTGACGACTTGGGTAAGAGGGTCTTGCATGATTGGACTATTAAACAATAGAAGTGGACTATCTGCGGTAGTAAGTCCGGCCTGTACGCCGTATCTTCTCTACATCGCAACCACTTACACAAGGATTCACCATGCAAACCGTTTTGATCACCGGATGTTCTTCGGGCTTTGGCCTTGAGACTGCCAAGTACTTTCTGGAGCGCGATTGGCGCGTTATTGCCACGATGCGCACACCGCGCGAAGACATTCTTCCCCGCTCCGACCGCCTGCAGGTGATCGCGCTCGATGTGACCGATGCGCAGAGCATTCGCCAAGCCATCCAGGCCGCAGGGCCTATCGACGTGCTGGTCAACAACGCAGGTATCGGCCTGCTGGGTGTTGTGGAAACCAGCGACATGGCGCTCAACCGCGAAATCTTTGAGGCCAACACTTTTGGCACTTTCATGGTGACCCAGGCGGTGTTGGCGCAATTCAGGCAGCGCCGCTCGGGTGTCATCGTCAACGTGTCGTCTAGCGTCACGCTAAAGCCGCTGCCTCTGCTGTCCGTCTACTCCGCCAGCAAGGCAGCGGTTAACGCTTTCACCGAGTCGCTGGCGTTGGAACTGGCACCGTTCAATGTTCGGGTGCACCTGGTGCTGCCTGGCCGCTCGCCAGAAACCCCGTTCAGCAAGAACGCCCAGCCGCGCATGCAGGGCGGCTTTGCGCAGCCGTATGCCGACTTTGCGCAAAGCGTTTTCAGCGCGATGGGCCAGTCGTCGTCAGCCGTTACCCATGCATCGGATGTGGCCGAGGCGGTATGGCGCGCGGCGACCGACCCGGCATGCCCGCTACGTTTGCCTGCAGGCGCCGACGCCGTGGCTCTGGCCGAAGCGCGCTGAAGCAAATATGGTTCTGCTATTGAGCGCTCAATTGGCGTTCGGGATGCCCGCCATCAGATTGTGTTTTTCAAATACCTTGCGGGCCATCGCCACCAGCTGGTTCTCGGTCGGGTGGTCCACCACTTCGTAGCCGACGATCTGCGGAGCGAAGAGGGGGCGGTGCTTTTCGGCGTAGTGCTTGAAGTCGGCGGTGGCGGTGTGCGAGCCGGTGACCAGGACCTGCTGCACGCCAGCCAGCGCGTCGCAGACCTCGCCGAAGAATTCGTGCTCTGTGCGTACCGCGCTGTTGTGCTGGGCCGTCTGGTGCTTGTGGGCCTGGATGCGCTGCGGCAGCACCTGCTCGGCATCGAATTGCACTACCAGGGCGGATTGGTGGTCGGTCAGGACGACGGCGTGGAATAGAGGCATATCAAAGTTTCCTTTCAAAATTCGAGGCACAGGCCACGCAACGCAGAGATTGGGGCTCTACGCATAGGCGTTCGAAGGGGATGGTCTGCGCGCAGTCCACGCAGATGCCAAAGTTCACGTCTTGCAGGTGTTGTTCGGCCCGGGTGATGGCGGCCAGCTCTTGCACGTCCATGTCGGTCAAGGCCATGTCCACCTCGCGCTCGCCCGCGTTCTGCGGGAAGTCGTCGCTGCCCTGGGCCAGGGCTTCCTGGGCGTGGTCGACGCGGGACAAGCCGTTGTTGTGTTGCGCCAAGTCGCGTTGCAGCGCTAGCCGCCGGGCTTGCAAGGCTTGGCCAATCCTGTGGCGCTGTTCTGTACTGAGGTGGGTGTGCTGCATGGTGTTCTCCTGTGTTTGCATCATGGTCTTGGCGCAAGGGCTGGGCACTGATGCAGATCAATGGACGGTCAGCTAAGGAGGCGGTCTGCAGCACCTCACTATCCAAACTCAGCCCCTGGTCTGCTCACGGGCACAGCGCCCTGACGGCAGGCCGACATGGCGGGTGAAGGCGACGTGGAAGCTGCTGGCAGACCGATAGTCGAGGCGGTATGGCGCGCTGAAGCAAACCTGATTTTGCTATCGGAAAAGTAGCTGCTGCCGCAGGTCGTACCTGCACCAGAGCCCGATTTTCCTTAAATTTCTACGGCTTACCCACCGCCGCACTCGCCCCCGCCTGCGGCACCAGCGGAGTCGGCACCACACGCCCTGCCGCAAACGCCGCCGCCGTCATCGGCTGCAGTGGCGGTGAGCTTTTACGTAGCGTCGCCACCTGGCTGGCCGTGGCCGGTCCGCCGTGGTTGCCCCAGCTGGTCTGGATGAAGCTGACGACTTGGGCGATGTCGTCGTCACTCAGCAGACCCGCGTACGGCGCCATGGTCAGCGCCGACGGTGCTTTCATGGTGCTGGGCACGGCGCTGCCGGACAGCACGATCTTGATGCCTGACGTGGGGTCGCTGGTCTGCAGCACGGCATTGCCTGCGAGGGCCGGGAAGGCTTTGCCGTTGCCCTGGCCGTCGGAGCGGTGGCAACCGGCGCAGCGGTCCAGGTAGACCTGCGCACCCCGGCCATTGACGATACCCGCGTGCAGGTCTTGGCCGACCTTGGGGTCGGGCACATAGGGCGGCGGTACGCTGCTGCCGTCGGGCAGCGACTTCAGAAACAGCGCGATGCTGCCCAGGTCGGTCTCGCTCAGGTACTGGGTGGAATGGGCCACCACATCGTTCATGCCGCCGAAAGACGCGCTGCGCGGGTTGCGCCCGGTCTGCAGGAATTCCACGATGTCTTCCTTGCTCCACTGCGCCAGGCCACCGCCGTGGGTGTTGCGCAGCGAGGGCACGGGCCAGCCGTCGATGGGGGCACCACCGGCCAGGTAGGTGGTGTTGTTGTCGGCGGTCAGCGCTTTCTCTTGAAACGCCACGCCGCGCGCCGTGTGGCAGGCACCGCAATGGCCCAGGCCCTGCACCAGGTAGGCACCGCGCAGCAGCGTGGGCTGGGCATCGGCGGGCACTGTGGCGGGCGTGGGTGTGGGCGCGAAAGCCATGCGCCACAGCGCCAGCGGGAAGCGCATGGACAGCGGCCAGGGGATGTCGGCCTTTTTGTTCGGCGTGGGGTCGGGCTGCACGCCTTGCGTGAAGTAGGCGTACAGGGCGTGCAGATCGTCATCGCCCAGGCGCGAGAAAGACGGGTAGGGCATGGCCGGGTAGACGGTGTAGCCCGCCTTGGTCACGCCGGTGCGCATGAGCTTGGCGAAGTCGTCATAGCTCCAGTCGCCGATGCCATGGGTTTTGTCGGGCGTGATGTTGGTCGAATAGACAGCACCGATGGGCGTGGACATCGCCAGGCCACCGGCAAACGGCTTGCCCTGGGGAGCGGTGTGGCAGGCCACGCAGTCGCCCGCGCGGGCGAGGTAGGCACCTTTGGCGACTAACTCTGCATTGACAGGTGCTGTGCCCTCGGCCAGCGCGTTGCCAGCGATGCAGGCCAAAGCCAGCGCGGCGGTGTGGAGCAGGATGGGGCGGGCCATCATGCGTCCACCAGCGGGCGGGGGTCTTTCAGGTACTGCTCGCGGATCGCCTTGGCGGCCCAGTAGGTCAGTGCGGTGGCCAGGCCGGTCGGGTTGTAGCCAATGCCGACCGGGAACACGCCGGAGCCGACGGCAAACACGTTCGGTACGTCCCAGCTTTGCAGATAGCGGTTCAGCACGCTGGTGCTGCGGTCGGTGCCCATGGCCACGCCACCGGCCCAGTGGGTGGTTTGGTAGGCGCGCAGGTCCAGGTGGTCGCCGATGTTTTTCTGGCTGACCTTGATGGACTGCGGGTTCATGGCCTTGGCGACCTTCAGCATCTCGCCGGTGACGTAGCGGCTCATCTTGATGTCGTTGTCTTTCCAGTCGAAGGTGAAGCGCATCAGCGCCTGGCCGTAGTGGTCGGTGTAGGTCGGGTCCAGATCGACATAGCAGTCGCGGTAGACCATGTTGGCACCGTGCACGTCGAAGGACACGGTGTTGAGGTAGTTGTCTTTGACGGCTTTCTTCCAGCCTGCGCCCCAGTTGGGCGTGTCGCTGGGCACCGGAATGCCGCCTATCGGTTTCACACCCGCCGGGTTGCACCAGGCCGGCGCGCCGCCCACAAAGCCCAGCGGGCCGTGGTCGAAGTGGTCAGAGTTGTAGTCGTCTACCGCCACGCCGGTGCCGCCCGCGCCGATGAAAGGGTTGGTGTTGGTGCCGGGGGGGAAGAACATTTGCACCGTGGACATCATCTGGTAGGCGATGTTGCGGCCCACCACGCCCGTGCCGCTCACCGGGTCGTAGGGCTTGCCGATGCCCGACAGCAAAAAAAGCCGGGCGTTGTTGTACGCAAAAGTGCTGGCAATCACCAGGTCGGCCGGTTGCTCAAATTGCTTGCCCGCGCTGTCTACGTAGGTGACGCCGGTGGCGCGCTTGCCGCTGGTATCCAGGTTGATGCGCAGCACGTTGGCATCGGCACGCAGCTCGAAGTTCGCCACCAGCCGCAGCGCCGGCATGATGTTCACATTCGGCGAGGCCTTGGAGTAGTTGTAGCAGGCAAAGCCCGAGCAAAAGCCGCAAAAATTGCACGGCCCCATCTGGCAGCCGTAGGGGTTGGTGTACGGGCCCGAGGCGTTGGACGACGCGCCGATGAACGGGTGCAGGCCGACTTCTTTGGCCGCTTTCATGAACAGGCTGGCGGTGTAGGGTACTTTTTGCGGTGGCAGCGGAAAGTGGTCGGAGCGGTCCGCCTCAAACACATTGCCTTCGCCCACCACCTGGCCCTTCACCTTGTAGGCGCGGCCCGAGGTGCCAAAGACTTTTTCGACAAAATCGAAATGCGGCTCCAGCTCGGCATACGTCACGCCAAAGTCCTGGATCGTCATGCCCTCGGGGATGAAGCCCTTGCCGTAGCGCTGGGTGTAATGGGTTTTGATTTGCAGCTCTTCGGGGGTGACGCGCCAGTGCTGGCCGGACCAATGCAGGCCCGCTCCGCCCACGCCTTCGCCCGGCTTGAAGGCCCCAATCTGCCGGTACGGCACCGCTACATCGGCCACACCGTGGCGGAAGGTGAACGAGCTTTTGGCCATGTCCTGGAACAGCTTGCCGCGCTGCACAAAAGTCAGCTCGTCCAAGGTGGTGGGGTAGATGCCGTCGGGGTAGGTGTCGCGGTAGGGGCCACGCTCCAGCGCTACGACTTTCAGGCCCGCCTCGGTGAGCTCTTTGGCCATGATGGCGCCGGTCCAGCCAAAGCCGACGATGACCACATCGACGGCGGGTTTTTTTACTGCATCGCTCATGTCGGGCCTTTAAGAACTGGATACCGGTGGCAGCGGGTACTTGGTGGCGTACTGGTCTACCCAGTCGATGTAGTCGCCGCGGGCACCTGGGAAGCCGATCATTTTCCAGGCCGCCATGTTCTTGTTGCCGCCGTGCTTGGGGTCGCAAAAGTAGCCTTCGCGGGTGTTGGTCAGCAGCTGCGAAAAGAAGACTTTGGTCGGCACCCCGCTCAGTGCCAGCGTGCCGGCTTCCAGCGCGGTCAGCACTGCGTCTTGGTCGGCTGCGGCCAGTTCGGGGAAGGGCTTGCCGTGTTGCTGCTGCACCGCCTGCGCCAGCGCTGCCAGCCCTTGGCGGTACAGATCGCGCGGGCTTTGCGCCAGCTGGTAGCCAAATTCTTCGGCGGCGGTGGGTACAAACGGGGCCTGCATGAACCACAGCGCGCCATAGCCGTAGGGCTGGCCCATTTGCCGGTCGATGAACTCGGGCACGCCCGCTTCGACCGCGCCTGGGCCTTCACCGTCTGCAGGAATCAGCCGTGCCACCAGGGCCGATAGCAAGGTCCATTCGGTCGCATTGAAATAGCCGGGGCTGTAGCGGGTGGCACTGCTGTCGGCCGCGCCCGAGGCCGTCAAACCGAATGCGCTGCCCAGGGCCACGATGGCCGGGCCGGTCTTGGCTGCGCCGCGCAAAAAACTGCGCCGCGAGGGCGAAATGCCTATCGTCTTCATACCTTCTCCTGGTGCGGTGGGGCGGGGGAACCCATGTCTTATTGGGTCAATGTAGATTTGGCGCAGAAGGCCGGTCTGTGCGCTAGCGCACATACGCGCGCAGCTTTACTTGCTATTTATAAAATAGCTGCCAGTGCAGGTACTGCCTGCGCTGGTGGCCTTTTTCTCTTATATTGTTGACCCGCTGCACTAATTCGCCTGCGGTGCGATACTTGCCGTCCCAAAACGAAAGAGACACACGCAATGCAATACCGCCCGCTTGGCCGTACCGGCTGGAACATATCAACCGTGAGCTTCGGCGCCTGGGCCATTGGTGGCACCTGGGGCGAGGTCAGCGATGCCGAATCCATGGGCGCACTGCACCGCGCGCTGGACCTGGGCGTGAACTTCTTTGACAGCGCCGACGTGTATGGCGATGGCCGCAGCGAACGCCTGTTGGCCCAGCTGAAACGCGAACGCAGCGAACCCTTCTACATAGCGACCAAGGCCGGCCGCCGCCTCAGCCCGCACGTGGCAGGCGGCTACAACCGCGAAAACCTCACCGCGTTTGTAGAACGCAGCCTGACCAACCTGAACACCGACGCGCTGGACCTGCTGCAACTGCACTGCCCACCCACCGACGTGTACTACATGCCCGAAGTGTTTGGCGTGCTGGACGACCTGCAAAAAGCCGGCAAGCTGCGCCACTACGGTGTGAGCGTAGAGAAGGTGGAAGAGGCGCTGAAAGCCATCGCCTTCCCCGGCGTGCAGACCGTGCAGATCATCTACAACCTGTTTCGCCAGCGCCCGGCCGATTTGCTGTTTGCCGAGACCCAAAAGCGCGGCGTGGGCATTTTGGCGCGGCTGCCGCTGTCCAGCGGTTTGCTCAGCGGCAAGATGACCGCCGACAGCCACTTTGAAGCCGACGACCACCGCCTGTTCAACCGCGACGGCGCGGCCTTTGACAAGGGCGAAACCTTCTCGGGCCTGGACTACGCCGTAGGCCTGCAAGCGGTGGAAGCCATGCGCCCCCTGGTGCCCGAAGGCATGAGCATGGCGCAAATGGCGCTGCGCTGGATCCAGATGCACCCGGCGGTTACCTGCAGCATCCCCGGCGGCAAGCGCGCCACGCAGGTGGCCGACAACGTGGCTGCCGCCGACTTGCCCGCCTTGAGCGACAGCACCATGCAGGCCCTGGCCGCGGTGTACGAGCGCTTCGCCAAGCCCCTGGTGCACCAGCGCTGGTAAGGGACAAGCATGGCAACCGAACACATCGGCTTCATCGGCCTGGGCCTGATGGGCCACGGCATGGCCAAGAACATCGTGGACAAAGGCTATCCGTTAACGGTCTACGCCCGCAGCGACTCCGACGCGGTAGCCGACCTGCTGCAGCGCGGTGCCACCCGGGCCGACTCGCCGCAGGCGCTGGCTGCGCAGGCCACGGTGGTGTTTTTGTGTGTGACCGGCTCCAAGGACGTGGAGGCGCTGATCCGCGGGCCCAACGGCCTGGCCAGCAGCTTGCGCCCCGGTTCGGTGCTGGTGGATTGCTCCACCGCCGACCCGACCTCCACCGTGGCGCTGGCGGCCGAGCTGGCGCCGCTGGGCATCACGCTGGTCGACGCGCCGCTGAGCCGCACGCCCAAGGAAGCCTGGGCGGGCACGCTGGACACCATGGTCGGCGCCGACCAGGCTAGCTTTGACCGTATCCAGCCGATCCTGGCCACCTGGGCTGGCAAGGTGGTGCACATCGGCGGCCCGGGCGACGGGCACCGCATGAAGCTGGTGAACAACTTCGTCTCGCTGGGTTACGCCGCGCTGTACGCGGAAGCCATGGCCGTGGCGCAGGCGGTGGGCATCACGCCGCAGCGGGTGGATGCGGTGCTGCGCGGTGGCCGCATGGACTGCGGCTTCTACCAGACCTTTATGGGCTACACGCTGGACGGCAACAAAGAGGCGCACAAGTTCACGCTGCAAAACGCCTTCAAGGACCTGCGCTATCTGGAGTCCATGGCCGATGCCGCGGGCGTGGCCAATCCGCTGGGCAATGCGGTGAAAAATTCGTTTGCACTGGCGGTGGGTGGCGGCGCTGGGCAGTCGTATGTGCCCATGCTGCCGGAGATCATCGGCAAGCTCAGCGGCGTGGATCTGGCGCCAAAAGCTGCCGTGCCTGCTGCGGATAAGCCCTAGCGTAATTGCTATTGAATAAATAGCTGCCAGCGCAGGTGCTGCCTGCGCTGGCGGCCTATTTTTTATAAATTCTGTACTTCAAGGCTGACATCCGCCGCCTTCTGCAGGTCATCCAGCCAAGCGGCAAACGCAGCGTCAAAGCCATGGCTGTCCATGCGCAGCAGCGCAGCCGGGTGCAGCGTGACCAGCACGCGCAGGCCGTCGTCCCGCTGCAGCCACTGGCCACGTTCGCTGGCCACGGCCACCGGCCGGCCTACCAGGGCGCGGGCGGCGGTGCTGCCCAGCGCCACGGCCACCGCGGGCCGCACCAAAGCAATCTCGTGTTCCAGCCAGTCCAGGCAGGCGGCGGCCTCTTGCTGCGCGGCGGTCTTGTGGATGCGCCGTTTGCCGCGCGGTTCGAACTTGAAGTGTTTCACCGCATTCGTCAGGTACAGCGCCGCGCGCGGCAGGCCGAGCTGCACCAGCGCCCGGTCCAACAGTTGGCCCGCCGGGCCGACGAAGGGGCGACCATGCAGATCCTCCTGGTCGCCCGGCTGCTCGCCGACCAGCATCAGCGGCGCATGCACCGGGCCTTCACCGTGCACCGCCTGCGTGGCGAACTGGCCGATGGCGCAGGCGCGGCAGCGCTCGGTGGCCTGGCGCAGCGCGGCCAGCGTGCCGGGTGCTTCGACCACCTCTGGGCGCTGGTCGAGACGCAGCGCTATGGACGCGGCGGGTCGGCGGTGCGCCGGTTCGCTGGCGCCTTGCTCGACCATCTGGCCGCTGCGCTGGGCCGCCAGCGCCGCCAGCGGCTGGATCAGCACGGCCTCGGGCAGGTTCTTCCAATAACGGCGCGGCATCTCCTTGTGCATCATTGCCAGCTTGAGTCGCGCCGGGTTGAAGATGTTTTCGTAATAGGTGAGCCAGAGCCGCTCGTTCGCGTCGGCCGGTGGTGCATCGGATTTCTGAGCGCCGGGGCCAAACGCCAGCTGCTGGCCGTTCCAGCGGGCGCTGCGCTCGGGCGTCAAGATGGCCCAGGGCATCTGCGCAAAGCGCCGCGCAAAAAAGGGCGCGGTGGCCTCGACGATGTGGTGCCCGGGCTCGAACCAGGCCACATGGGTGACACCCCAGCCATCGTCGGTAGGCGCGGCTAGCGGCCTAAAGCGCACAAAAGCCGTCATCTTGTGCATGTCGCGCCGCACCACGCGGGCCATTTGCTCGGCTTGCATCCTGTCCGGGTCCAGCGGGTCGTGGCGCAGGCCCGGTTCGCGCAGCAGCCGCCAGGCCAGCCGGTAGAGCAGGCCGAAACGGGCCGGGTCCGCGTGCAGCGCCGTGCGATTGCACAGGGTGACGAAGAACGCTGGCAGTTTCAGCACCGGGCTGGCGGCAGCCTCTGGGTTAGGTGGGTTTTCTTGCGCCGGGCTCTGTGCAAACAAATCGCCCTCGGCCGCGCCGGTCACGTGCCAGCTGATGCGTCCGGGTTCCACGCCCTGTGCCAGCAAGCGCCGCGCCGCCGCCCGGAAGCCCGGCACATCGTCTTCGCTGGCCAGTTGCACGGTGTGCGCGTCAGCCATGGGGCAGCGGCAGATCGAACAGCGAGCGCTGTACCGGTGGTGGCCGCAGCCTAGCCGCCAGGTCGGCGTCGTCCAGCCCGTTGCGCGCCGCGCCGGGCACGCTGATGAAGGGCAGCACGTTCTTCAGCGGTACCTTCAGCCGCGACAGATCGTCCACGCGCAAAGTACGCGTGCGGCGGGCTTCGAGCAGGCGCTTTACCGAGGTGACGCCCAGGCCGGGCACGCGCAACAGCATCTCGCGCGGGGCGCGGTTCAGGTCCACCGGGAAGCGCTCGCGGTGCGCCAGCGCCCAGGCCAGTTTGGGGTCTATGTCCAGCGCCAGCATGCCGTCGCTGGCGCCGACGATTTCATCGTGCGCAAAGCCGTAGAAGCGCATCAGCCAGTCGGCCTGGTACAGCCGGTGCTCCCGCACCAGCGGCGGCGCGGTCAGCGGCAGCCCGCGCGCCGCGTCGGGGATGGGGCTGAAGGCCGAGTAGTACACGCGCCGGAGCTGGTAGGCCCCGTACAGCGTGGCGCTGGTGGTCAGGATGCTGCGGTCGTCCGAGGCATCGGCGCCCACGATCATTTGGGTGCTTTGCCCGGCCGGTGCAAAGCGTGGCGCGCGGGCCCGCTTGGGGGCCACGCGGGGCTGCGAGGTGGCGGGCGGCGGCGTGGCACCGGCCTTGGCGTCGTCGATGTGGATGCGCAGCCGCGCCATGGAGCGGCGGATCGCCTGGCCGTCTTTTTCGGGTGCCAAGACCTGCAGGCCCTCGACGGTGGGCAGCTCGACATTGATGCTGAGCCGGTCGGCATAGCGGCCCGCGCGGGCCAGCAGCTCCTCACTGGCTTCGGGGATGGTTTTGAGGTGGATGTAGCCGCGAAAGTCGTGCTCTTCGCGCAGCACGCGGGCC
>NZ_JBDTEM010000268.1:0-1562 GCF_039922535.1 Rhodoferax sp.
TCACCGGCCCGGTGTGGATCTGGATGCAGCCCCGGCTGCCTACAAAGACCATGATGGGCACGCCGTCAAACGACGCGGATTGCAGCAGCTCGCGCGGTGCCATGGTGGACAGGCTTTGGGTAAAGCGGCCCTGCACCAGGCGCAGGCTTTGCTGGCGCTCGGCATCGAACTTTTTGAGCAGGCCAAAGAATTCGTGGGTGTCTTGCAGCGCGGCCCAGGCATCCGTGAGCCCGGCCACGTCGATGTCGGCATCGGGTTGGGCCGCAGGTGCTGGCACCGCAGGCGTGAAAACGGTATGGCTGGCGGCGGCGGTAAAGCGCTGCACCACGGCGTCGAACGCGGCGCGGTCGGTGGCGTCGCGCTGGAATATCTTGTGCACGGCCAGACCGTGGGCATCGAAGAACTGCAGACTGACATTCGGGCGGTTCTGCGGATTGGCGGCCAGCTCGGTCACGGCGAACCCGGCATGCCATTGGCTGAAGAAGATGCGCAGGTCGATGTCTTCGCCCAGGGCCAAACCCATTTGACCCATGGCAGAGAGCTTACTGTAGACACCGGTTTTTTCGTGCACGGTGCTGGCGTTGCGGGTCAGGCCCATCAGCGGGCCGCAGGGCTCCAGGGCTTTGAGCAGGTCGATCCACGGGCCTGCCAGCGCAATGGCTTTGGGTGGGTAGGCGTGGTCACCGCAGTGGGCGGCCACGGCGGCACCTTCGCTGCTGCCGATGGACTCGGCGGCTTCTTTGGCACGTTTGCCGCTGGCGCGGGCGGCGGCAAAGGCGGCACGCAGGTCTTCTGGGGTGGTGAACGCAGCGGGCATATTTACAGTGTTCATTGCACGGTCTCGGGGGTTGTGTGCCACAACGGGGTAGTGGCGGGTAGATCGGCATGGTCGGTGGCCGCACGGGCCGGGTGGGTCTGTTGCAGCCAGCGGGTGTGCAGGTTCCAGAGCAGGGTTTTGAAGTCGGGCGAGAGCATGGGGTGCTCAGACAGGTGGAGCAGGTTGTGCACGATTTTTTGCGCCATCTGGGTGCGGTGGTCGTCGCAGCAGCCTTGCACGTAGCCGGTCATCAGCGCCAGGGAGCTGGCCAGCAGGGCTTCGGCGCTGGGCATGGCGTATTCCTCGTCGGCCCCGGTGGCGGGGATGGGATGGGTTGGGCGGGTCATGGAGTTCCTTTGGTTTAGAAATCAGCGACTAAAGAGACTTGCACACTGCGGCCAGGCTGGCTGTACGCGTCGATCACCAGCACCTGGGCGGCTGTGGCGTTGCGCGCGTCGCTCCAGTTCCAGTACTTTTTGTTGGTCAGATTCGCCACGGTGGCGTTCAGGCGCAGGTCTTTGCGGATGCGCCACTGGCCGCCCAGGTCCAGCGTGGTGGCCGCCGGGGTGACGAACAGGGCGGCGTTGGTGTCGCTCTGCTTTTTGGCCGCGTGGTGGGCCAGGTCGAGGCGCACATCCCAGGCGCCGGTGGCGTACTGCATGCCCAGGCGCAGCTTGGAGGGATCAACCGAGTCGAGAGGCTTGCCGGTATCGCTGTCTTTGCCACGCGCCATGCCGTAGCTGAA
>NZ_JBDTEM010000269.1:0-7824 GCF_039922535.1 Rhodoferax sp.
CCTACGGCGGCAATACCGGCGGGCTGGTCGTGAAGATGGAAAGCGAAGGCAGCAACTGCAACACCGGCGACGTGCTGTTTGGCCGCCCCGCAGCGGGTGGGTGGCAGGCCGTGAGCGTGAACATGGCCACCATCACCGCTGCACAGTCCGCCTGCTTTGACCTGCGCCGTACCAATGTGCCGTTTGCCATCTTCCCGAAATGGGGGGACCAGCAAGGTGTGCAGTTCCAGGTGCGCAACGTCCGCTTTGTCCAATAACCCTCGATAGGAATACACATGTTCACCTCCAAAATCCTCGCGGCAGCCCTACTCGCCTGCGGCCTAGCCTCGATGGCTACTTCGGCCCAAGCCTCACTGATCACCTTTACCGGTGGCACCGTTACCCGCAACGATGCGTCCACCGGCGTGACCAACAACGCCATCAACTGGGACGGCGTGCAGAGTTACGAAGAAGCGGGCTTTCGCTTCACCTTCATCGGCACCGACTCGGATTTTTCCAGCAACGTGGGCGATTTTTATGAAGTCGGCAACGACGTGCTGCAAGGCCACTGGGCGACCGGCAACTTTGGCTACCTGACGCAGATCCGCCTGACCCGCACCGATGGCGGAACCTTCAGCCTGGGCGGCTTTGATATCGTCTCCAACACCGATACCGGTGGCGGCCCGGCATCGGGTAACGAGCAGGTCTACGTGCACGCCTCGGCCGACGGCAGCACCGACGACTTCGCGCAGTTGTTGCCTAGCAAAGACTCGGACTTTCCCGCCATCGGCTTTGCACTGGGCTCACCCTTTAGCAATGTGCGGGCTATCTGGTTCGATGTGACCGGCGCGTCCGACAGCTTTGGTATCGACAACCTGTCCGCCAGCGCCAACAGCGTGCCCGAACCGGGTTCGCTGGCCTTACTCGGCGCAGGGGCCTTTGGCCTATGGGCGACGCGGCGGCGCAAGCGCTGATGCACATGGGGCGGGCGTTAACATCCGATGACGGAGGAATTTGACGCTCCGGCAACCTGAGTTACCGCCCATGTCCACCATCCACAGCGTTGCCGCCTTGGCCGGTGTCTCCAGCGCCACCGTCTCCCGGGTCATGAACGACCCGCACAAAGTGCGCGAAGCCACCCGCATGAAGGTAGAAGCCGCCATGCGCACGCTGGACTTTTCGCGCAACAGCTTTGCCGCCTCGCTCGCCTCCCGGCGCTCGGATTGCGTGGGGCTGGTGGTGCCGCATTTGTCCGGGGCCTTCTTTGCACCGCTGGTCAACGCAGTAGAAGATGCCGTCAGCGCCGTGGGCAGCCACCTGGTCATCACCTGCGGCAAGAACAGCGTGGACGAGGTGGCCAAAGGCCTGCAATTCCTGCGGCAGCGGCGCTGCGACGCCATCATCTTGTACCCCGGCCAGTTGTCCGACGAGGCGCTGGCCGAGATGCTCCAGCAGAACCCGCACATGGTGGTCATCCACCGCACCGTGCCGGGTTTCGAGACCCGCTGCGTACAGCTGGACAACCACACCGGCGGCCAGTTGGCAGCCCAGTACCTGCTGCGCTGCGGCCACCGCGACATTGGAGTCATCGTCGGGCCGCGTGACAACCCAGAAAGCATGCAGCGCCTGGCCGCCTTTCGCCACACCCTGGCCGCCGCCGGGCAGCCGCTACCGTCAGAACGGGTGTCCGAGGGCGACTTCCACTTTACCTCAGGCAGCGCCTGCATGGCGGCACTTTGGGCCAGCCAACCGACCATGAGCGCCGTGTTCTGCCTGAACGACCAGATGGCTTTTGGTGCGCTGAACCACTGCCGGGCCGCCGGTATCGCGGTGCCCACGCAGCTATCGTTGATGGGTTTTGACGACGTGGAATACGCCGATCTGATCCACCCGCGCCTGACCACGGTACACCATCCTGTGGCCGCACTGGCCCGCACCGCCGCCCAACTGGCTTTGCGGCTGGCCACCGGGGAGGTTTTGACGGCTCCCCAGCGCCTGCTGGAGCCCACGCTGGTGGTGCGCGACTCGGTGCGCGTCCTGCCCGGCGCGTAAGAACCAGCTTAGCGCTTCGCCGGCTTGGTCAAATCCAGCACGTTCACACCGGCAGCCGGGCGGTGGCGGTTGAGCCAGCGCGGGTCGGCCAGGCTGCGCTCTACGTCGGCGCGCCCAGCAGCCCAGTGCTCGCGCACCGTGGCCCGTGAGAACTCGTAGTCTTTGGACTGGGTTTCAAAATGCTTGCTGCGGTGGATCAGGTGCACGATGGTCACGGCGGAAGCCGATCCGGCGTTCAGCAGCTTCATGAGATCGGGGTCGTTAGCGAACTCGGGCGGCAGCTTGGCGGCCAGCTTTTGGGCGGCGTGGGAGAGTTTTTGCTGTATCGCGATCTGGTCGGTGTTGAAACGGGTGCGGCTGGCAAACTGGATGTCCTTGCCCCGCTCGGCCACTTCGCTCAGGTTGCGCGGCATATGGCCTCGGGCGCTGAACAGATCCACCTGGAACACCAGCATGTCTTCGGCCGCAGGCTGGTCGATCAGGTACTGCAGCGGGGTGTTGGACACCAGCCCGCCGTCCCAGTAGAACTCGCCGTCTACCTCTACCGGCGAAAAACCCGGCGGCAGCGCGCCGCTGGCCATGATGTGCTGCGGCCCCAACGGGCTGCTGTGCAGGCGGTCGGCCGAATCAAAGTAGGCGAAGTTGCCGCTGGTGACGTTGACTGCGCCCACCGACAGCCGCACATTGCCGTCCGGGCAGTTGCGGTTGATGCGGTCAAAGTCCACCAGCTTGAGCAGCGTGGCGCGCAGCGGCTCGGTGTCGTAAATGCCCAAGGCCGCCAAGCTGCCCTGCGGCTGGTACTGGGCAGCGGGCACGCGGGGTTTGAAGAAGCCGGGCGTGCCCAGCACCGACACCATGGCCGCGCTGGATTCGTTGAAAAACTCGCGCACCTGGTTGCCCCACTGGGCAGGCGGAGCCGGTGCCACCAGCTGCGACGACACGCCCTCCCAAAACTCCTTCAGGCGCGGCACCCGCAGGGGCTTGGGGTTGCCCGCGATGATGGCCGCGTTGATGGCCCCAATCGACACGCCGGCCACCCATTCGGGGCAAATGCCGTTTTCTTCCAGCGCCTCATAGACCCCCGCCTGGTAGGCACCCAGCGCGCCCCCGCCTTGCAGCACCAGCGCGCATTGTTCGTGGTGTGGGCCGGGCAAGGCCTTTTGGGAAGCAGCAGAGCGGGGGGTAGAAGCCACGTTAAAACCTTTCAGACAGAGCCATGTTGCAATGCAGTATAGGGGTGGGTTTGGCGGCGGGGATGTCCACAACGCAAAGACACCCAGCCCCTACACAACTACAAAATAAATAGCTGCCTGCGCGCACTGCACCTGCGCTGGAGGCACTTTTTATATAAATTTTCAGAACAGCACTGCACTACGCATACGGCTTCCACGCGCCCGGCTGCAAATCGCCCAGCGTGTACAGCCCGATCTGCACCCGCACCAGCCGCAGCGTCGGCAGGCCCACCGCCGCCGTCATGCGCCGTACCTGGCGGTTGCGCCCTTCGCAGATGCGGATCTCCAGCCACGCGGTGGGCAGGTGGGCACGGTAGCGTACCGGCGGTGTGCGTGGCCACAGGCCGGGTGGCTCGGCGATCTGCGCAGCAAACGCGGGCAAAGTCATGCCGTCGTTGAGCAGCACGCCCTGGCGCAGCGCCTGCAATGCCGCCTCGGTGGGCGTGCCATCTACCTGCACCTGGTAGGTTTTGAACTGCTTTTCCTGCGGCTGGGTGATGCGCGCATTCAGCACGCCATCGTCGGTCAGCAGCAGCAGGCCTTCCGAATCCCGGTCCAGCCGCCCGGCCACGCGCAGGCTGGGGTCGGTGATGAACTGCGCCAGCGTAGCCCGGTCGCCATCGGGCCGGAACTGGGTGAGCACGTTGAAGGGTTTGTTGAAGAGAATGATTTTGGGCATGGGCAAAGCCAGCTTACCGCCAAACCCGCCACCACTTTAGGCATCGTCTCCCGGTAGCACCAAGGTTCAGCATTTACGGATCACGACGACAAGGCTACCCATTCAGAGATAGACAACAAATTTGCATCAACTTGTAAAGAAAAAACAATATATGAAAATTTAAAGCACTAGAATAATTTTGCATACATTTTTATCTTCAACATGAAATCCATACTTTTACACGGGAATAAACTTCTCTCTGCTCTGCTCGCTGCAGGAATTGTGCTCACCGGGTGTGGGGGCGGGGGAGGTGGTGGTGACACCGGAGTAGCGGGAGGCGGTAGCACGGTCAACTCTCCACTGGACGTCAAAATCAATACCTACAGCAACGAACAGCAAAACCAAGTTGCCACCGCACTCATCAACTTTGATGGGACTGCCGAAGGTGGCAAAACGCCCCTGACCTACAGCTGGGATTTTGGTGATGGCACCACAGCTTCCACAAAAGGTGCAACGCACAAATTCGCCCAAGGTGGTGTCTACCAAGTGATGTTGAAAGTGACGGATGCAGATGGTACGACAGCTACAAAAACCTTGGCGTGGACGACTTCTGGCATCAGCGTCAAATACGTGACGGGTGCTGAAGGCGGTGCGGGCCGCACCGAAGGTACCAAGACAAAAGCCAGGTTTGATGCGCCAACAGGGTTGGCAGTAGCGGCAGATGGAACCATGTATGTTGCGGACCCCCTCAATGCCCTGATCCGCAAAGTAATGCCCGATGGCACAACAACGAACTTTGCCGGTGCGGCAGGCATGCGGGGCTTCAGCGACGGTAACGGATCAGATGCGCGATTGAGCTATCCGTACAGCATTGCGATCGGTGGCAGCGGGTCTTTGTACGTGCATGACCAATACCGTATTCGCAAAATCAGCCCTGCTGGCCAGGTAACCACCTTGGCAGGTAATTTGGCAAATGCCATCAATGAAGTCGCACAGGTGGTCAATGGCCCTATCGCAACCGCTTCATTTGGTTTCGCCAACGGTATTGCTGCGGACAGCAATGACACGGTTTTTGTACTCGAAGGCAACTCCATCCGCAAAATTTCTAATGGTGTTGTTTCTACTTTTGTAGGGAAAGCGACCGAGCCCGGACTCACGAATGGTGGCCCAACGGTAGCCAGGCTTAACGGGCCAGATGCAATTACCATTGATCGCAACAATAATCTGTATATCCGAGAAGGATGCTCAGGAATTAGAAAAATTACACCAGATGGCACTGTTTCATCCCTCTATGCAGGCAGCTTCGCCTATCCAGGTGCACCTGTACAGATTGGCTCAGCGTGTGGAACCCTATCCGGCATTACGGTTAATGCAGCGAATCAAATATTCATTACGCGCTACGACGAAATTCTGGTACTAGACACCGCAGCGGGGTTGACCCAATTCGCGGGGACCAATAGTGGAGAAAGAGATGGCAACCGCACCACTGCCCAATTAAGCAATTTGCAAGCCATCGCCACAACACCCAAAGGAGAACTGGTGGTTACAGGTGGCTCAAACACGGTTCGCAAGATTGCGACAGATGGAGCGGTTAGCACTATTGCGGGCCTAGCTGACAATATTACCGGGACCAATCTCGATGGCGTAAAACTCAACAACGATTCCCGCGTTGCCAAATACCGCGATGGATTTAGCGTAGCAACCGATGGAAGCTGCGTTCAATTGCTTCGTACTGGCACTTTTGCCAGCGTATTGGCGGGTAATTGCAATAGCACCGGCTATTTTGATGGCTCTGGAAGCAACGCACGCTTTGGAAACTTAGTCGGCATTGCTGTAGACAGCCAGAACAATATTTTCGTGACAGATTCTGAAGCGAATCTCATTAGAAAAATAGATCCCCTGGGGGTAGTGAGTACCTATGCGGGTGTCATTTACGCCTACGGAAGTAATGATGGCCCGCGCACAAGCGCAAAATTCAACCGTCCCACCTATTTAACGATGGATGCTGCAGATAATCTTTGGGTGGTAGACCAACAGGGATATTCTCTGCGGATGATCTCTGCTGCAGGAGATGTCACAACGATAACAAACTCCATAGAATGCACGGCCACTGGGAATCCGCTTTCATGCGCTAGCTTGTCTGACATAGCCGCAGATCCAAGTGGTTTTATTTACGCAAGCAAAAACTCTACATTTGAATACAAAATATTTAAAATATTAGCTAATGGGCAAACAAGCGTGTTCTACGTACCCAGTATTCCGCGGCTGCCTGGTGATTACTCCCAAATGGACCACAGCAGACTTGCCGTCGATGTGAGGGGTGACGTGTGGCAAGTAGACCGAGGCTTTGGAACCGGTCCCACCTACCTGCGGCAGGTAAAGGCTTCTACCGGACTCCTGGGTAGTTTCACCATACTCAAGTCGTTCGCCTCGCGGATCTACGTGAACGAGCCCGAAATCGAATTCACCCGACAGGTGGACGGCATGGCCTTCAACCCCGACGGCTCGCTGATGATGGTGGGTGGCGGTTCCGCATTTTTGGCAACCGGTTTTTAACAGCCCAATAGGCTACTAGCGCATAAAGAATATACGCTAGTAGCTACTTATTCAATAGCAAACCTCAAGGCATCGACGCCAGCAGCGCCGCGTTGCCACCCGCTGCCGTGGTGTTCACCGTCAGCGTTTGCTCGGCGCAGAAGCGCACCAGGTAATTCGGGCCGCCGGCTTTCGGGCCTGTGCCGCTCAGGCCTTCGCCGCCAAAGGGCTGCACGCCGACCACCGCGCCGATGATGTTGCGGTTGATGTAGACGTTGCCGATGTGGGCACTGGCGGCCAGGGCGTGGGCGCGGCTGTCGATGCGAGTCTGGATGCCCAGCGTCAAGCCGTAGCCCAGCGCGTTGATCTGCTCGATCACCGCCTGCGGGTCGCCCGACCAGCGCACGATGTGCAGCACCGGGCCAAAGATTTCCTGCGCCACGTCGGCCACCTGGGCCAGCTCGAAGGCTTGTGGCGCTATCAGGTTAGTAGCACCTTGCGCAGGTGGAGTAAGCGCTATCAGCGCTTTTGATGTGGAATGCAGCCGCTGGATGTGCTTCTGGATACCGTCGAAGGCTTCTTTGTCGATGACCGGGCCCACGTCGGTGGCCCAGTCCGCCGTGTTGCCCAGCACCAGCTCTTTGGCGGCACCCTGCACCATTTCGATGACGTGGTCGGCAATCGCTTCGTGCACGCACAGCAGACGCAACGCCGAGCAGCGCTGGCCCGCGCTGCGGAAGGCGCTTTGCACCACGGCGTCCACCACCTGCTCGGGCAGCGCGGTGCTATCGACCAGCATAGCGTTGATGCCGCCGGTCTCGGCGATCAGTGGAATGATGGGGCCGTCTTTGGCCGCCAAGGTGCGGTTGATGATCCGCGCCACCGGCGTGGAGCCAGTGAACACCACGCCCGCAATGCCGGGCAGTGCCACCAGGGACGCTCCCACGGTTTCGCCGGGGCCGTGCAGCAGTTGTACCGCGCCCTCGGGCACCCCGGCGGCGTGCAGCAGGCGCACGGCTTCCAGCGCGACAAACGGGGTTTGTTCGGCGGGCTTGGCCAGCACCGTGTTGCCGGTGGCCAAGGCAGCGGCCACCTGGCCCATGAAGATGGCCAGCGGGAAATTCCAGGGGCTGATGCAGACCCACACGCCGCGGGCGGTCAGGCGCAACTCATTCGTTTCACCCGTGGGGCCGGGCAAGGCCACCGGGGCCATGATGCGCTCGGCTTCATCGGCGTAGAAGCGCAAAAAGTCCACGGCTTCGCGCACTTCCGACACGGCATCGCCCCAGGTCTTGAAGGCTTCCTTGACCAGGATGGCGCAGAAGCGGGGCATCTGGTGTTCCAGCAAATCGGCGCTTTGGCGCAACA
>NZ_JBDTEM010000270.1:0-9820 GCF_039922535.1 Rhodoferax sp.
CTCGGGCTGCCCGGCCGCCAGCCGCCGGAACACCAGCAGGTCGTACTGCGAGGTGTAGTCGTAGTGCGAGGGCAAATGCGCGTTCAGCAGGTCCGACACGTGCAGATCGACCAGCGTGTGGCCGCAGAGCTGCTGCAGCGTGGTCTGGAGGTGCGCCAGCTGGGTCTCAAACTCCCCGCGCGCGCAGGCGATCCAGACAAAGCCGCCGGGCACGGGGGCGGTGGGCAGGGCGGTGGCTTCCACCACGCTGGTGCCGACGATGGTGAAAATACGCATGCGGATAAATTTATAAGAAATAGGCCGCTAGCGCAGGTGGTGCCTGCGCAGGCAGCTATTATTTTAGGACTGCAACAGCCGGGCGGCATCCAGCGCAAAGTAGGTCAGCACGCCGTCTGCCCCGGCGCGCTTGAAGGCCATCAGGCTCTCCAGCACCACGCGGTCGTGGTCCAGCCAGCCATTCAAGGCGGCGGCTTTGAGCATGGCGTATTCGCCCGACACCTGGTAGGCAAAGGTGGGTACGCTGAATTCATCCTTCACCCGGCGCACGATGTCCAGATACGGCATGCCGGGCTTGACCATCACCATGTCCGCCCCTTCGGCGATATCCATCGCCACCTCGCGCAGGGCCTCGTCGCTGTTGGCGGGGTCCATCTGGTAGGTTTTCTTGTCGCTTTTGCCCAGGTTGGCGGCAGAGCCCACCGCGTCGCGGAACGGGCCGTAAAACGCGCTGGCGTACTTGGCGCTGTAGGCCATGATCTGGGTGTGGAGGTGGCCGTGGGCTTCCAGCGCAGCGCGGATGGCACCGATACGCCCGTCCATCATGTCGCTGGGGGCGACGATGTCCACACCCGCTGCAGCCTGGGCCAGGGCTTGCTGCACCAGCGCGGCAATCGTCAGTTCGTTGACGATGTAGCCGTTTTCATCCGGCAGGCCGTCCTGGCCGTGGCTGGTGTAGGGGTCGAGTGCCACGTCGGTCATCACGCCCAGCTCGGGGTAGTGCGCCTTGAGGGCGCGCACCACACGGGGGATCAGTCCGTCGGGGTTGAAGGCTTCTTCACCGCCGTAGGTTTTCAGCGCCGGGTCCACCACCGGGAACAGCGCCATCACCGGAATCTGCAGGCGCACGCACTCGGCCGCCACCGGTAGCAGCAGGTCCAGGCTGAGCCGCTCCACGCCGGGCATGGAGGCCACGGTCTCGCGGCGGTTCTCGCCGTCGAGCACAAACACCGGGTAGATCAGGTCGTGGGCGGTGAGTGTGTTTTCGCGCACCAGGTTGCGGCTGAAGGCGGTGCGGCGCAGGCGGCGTGGACGGCCAGCAGGGTAGGGGGCAAAGGTAGTCATGCCCAAAATTGTGCCCCATCCGCAGAATCCCTATTGAAGCGGCATGGGGGCTTTGATAAATTGCTGGTGGGGCGGCTTGCCGTCCTCCCGCTTTACCTCCCTGAGCGGGGCCTTACGGTGGCAACACCCGCAGGCTTAACGCCCCGGCCTGATGGTCGGGGCATTTTTTTTAGGCGCTGCAATCGTTACATGCCGGGCCTACACTCCCGCCATGCTCTGGATCAAAGCCCTTCACATCGTTTTCATTGCCAGCTGGTTCGCTGGTCTGTTCTACCTGCCGCGCATTTTTGTGAACCTGGCGATGGTCTCGCCCGGCTCCCTGGCCGAGCGGGAGCGGCTGCTGCTGATGGCGGGCAAGCTGCTGCGTTTCACCACCATCCTGGCGGTTCCTGCGCTGGCGTTCGGTGCCTGGTTGTGGCTGGGCTACGGCATCGGGCGCGGGCCGGGCAATGCCTGGATGCATGCCAAGCTGACCTTGGTGCTGCTGGTCATCGGCTATCACCACGGCTGCGCGGTGTTGCTGCGCAAAATGCGCGCCGGTGCACCCATGCGCAGCCACCAGTGGTACCGCTGGTTCAACGAGGTGCCGGTGCTGCTGCTGCTGGCCATCGTGGTGCTGGTGGTCGTCAAACCCTTCTAAGCACGCGGTGCAGCATGCACAAAACCTCGGCTTGGCCGCTTTCTTGGCTGTATGTGGGGCTGGTGCTGTACGCCAGCCTGTACCCGTTTTCCGGCTGGCGCGACCAGGGGATTTCGCCCTGGTTTTTTGTCACCGCGCCGCTGCCCAAGTACTGGACCGGGTTCGATGTGGCCATCAACGTTGCCGGTTACGCGCCGCTGGGCTTTTTGTTCGCCCTCAGCGCCCTGCGCACCGGGCGCGACCGGGCTCCGGTGCTGGCCGCCACGCTGGCTGCGTGCCTGCTGTCGCTGGCCATGGAGACCCTGCAAAGCTACTTGCCGGTGCGGGTCCCGTCCAACGTCGATTGGGGGCTGAATACCGCGGGTGCCTTGCTGGGCGCAGTGACCGCGTCGCTGCTAGAGCGTTTTGGGGCTATCGACCGCTGGAGCCAGTTCCGCACCCGCTGGTTTGTGGCCGATGCGCGGGGCGAGCTGGTGCTGCTGGCGCTGTGGCCGGTGGCCTTGCTGTTCCCGGCGGCCGTACCACTGGGCCTGGGCCAGGTGCTGGAGCGGCTGGAGGCGGCCCTGGCCGATGCGTTGGAGGACACGCCGTTTCTCGACTGGTTGCCGGTGCGCGATGTGGAGCTGCAACCGCTGGTGCCCAGTGCCGAATTGCTGTGCGTGGTGCTGGGGGTGCTGATTCCCTGCCTGCTGGGCTACTGCGTGGTGCGCCAGGTGCGCCAGCGGGCGGTGTTTGCGCCGCTGGTGGTGGCGCTGGGCCTGGGCGTGGCGGCTTTGTCTGCCGGACTGAGCTATGGCCCGGCCCATGCGCTGGACTGGTTGAGCCTGCCGGTGCAGGTCGGCCTGTGGGCCGGGCTGCTGTTGGCCGGTGCGCTGGTGTGGCTGCCGCGCCGTGTCTGCGCCCCGTTGGTGCTGCTGGCTTTGGCGGTGCACGTCAGCGTGCTGAACCAGGCCCCCACCAGCGCCTACTTTGCACAAACTTTATACACCTGGGAGCAGGGCAAATTCATCCGTTTCCAGGGCATCGTGCAGTGGCTGGGTTGGTTGTGGCCGTACGCGGCGATGGTGGTGGTGGTGGGCCGCATCGCCCGGTCCGCCCCCGAGAAAACTAAAATAGCGGCATGACTGACACCACCCCCGCTGACGCACCGGCACCGTCGTACTACGGCCGCCACATCTTCTTTTGCCTGAACGACCGCACCAACGGCGAAGACAGCTGCGCCCACCATAACGCCCAGGCCGGTTTCGACCGCTGCAAGGCGCTGGTGAAGAAGGCCGGCCTGTCCGGCCCCGGCCAGGTGCGCGTCAACAAGGCCGGTTGCCTGGACCGCTGCGCCGCCGGGCCGGTGGCCGTGGTCTACCCCGAAGCCGTTTGGTACAGCTTTGTGGACGAGAGCGATATCGACGAGATCGTCGAGTCGCACCTCAAGAACGGCCAAGTGGTGGAGCGCCTGGTAACTCCCGCGCACCTGGGTCGTTAAATTTAAGCTTTTTATGCCGTTAGCGCAGGTAGCACCTGCGCGGGCAGCTATTAATTTGGTAGTAATCCCGTGAATGCATCCACCCAGCGTTTGACTTTGGCCGGTGCCGCAGGCGCGATCGAAGCCGTCATCGACCACCCCGAGGGCACGCCGCGCGGCGTGGCCGTCATCGCCCATCCGCACCCGCTGTTTGGCGGCACCATGGACAACAAAGTGGTGCAGACCATCGCCCGCGCCTTTGTGCAGGCGGGCTGGAGCGCGCTGCGCTTCAACTTCCGTGGTGTGGGTGCCAGCGCAGGCGTGCACGACGAGGGCCGGGGCGAGCTGGACGACCTGCTGGCCGTGGTGGCGCAGGCCGCGCCCGCCGACCAGCCCTTGGCGCTGGCGGGCTTTTCGTTTGGTGCCTTTGTGACCAGCCATGCCGTGACCGCGCTGTGGGCGGCCCGCCCGGTACAGAAGCTGGTGTTGGTCGGCACTGCCACTTCGCGCTGGACGGTGGCCACCCTGCCGCCCGAGTTGCACGAGCGCACCTTGACCGTGCACGGCGAGCTGGACGACACCGTGCCGCTGGCCTCGGTGATGGACTGGGCGCGGCCACAGATACTTCCGGTTACGGTCGTGCCCGCGGGCGGCCACTTCTTTCACGGACAATTGCCGCTGTTGAAAAACCTGGTGCTGCGCCACCTGCGTTCCTGAACACTTCCTGAACTTTTGGGCCCGTGTGCCGCTCGTACACGGGTTTTCCCCTTGCTCTGGTGATTGCATCACCCTAATTTGAACCCCCTCCCATGAAATATTTTTTACAGGCTGTTGCCGCGCCCGTGCTGGCTTCCTTTTCCCTGATTGCTGCCGCCCAAACGGTGGCAGGCCCCGAGATCGCCGCCAAGTCTTACATGGTGCTGGACGTGACGGCCAACCAGGTTTTGCTGGAAAAAGACATCGACATGGCCGTCGAACCGGCCTCGCTGACCAAGCTGATGACCGCCTATCTGGTGTTTGACGCGCTGCGCACCAAGAATATCACGCTGACGCAAACCCTGCCCGTCAGCATCAAGGCCTGGAAGATGCCTGGTTCGCGCATGTTCATCGACCCGAAGATGCAAGTGCCGGTAGAAGACCTGATCAAGGGCATGATTGTCCAGTCGGGCAACGATGCGACGATGGCGCTGGCCGAAGGCGTGGGCGGCACGTCCGAGCATTTCGTCGAAATGATGAATGCGCAGGCCAAGGTCTTGGGCATGAAGGCCACCGGCTACCGCAACCCCGAAGGCTTGACCGAAGCCGGCCACACCACCACGGCCCGCGACCTGAGTATTTTGGCCACCCGTTTGATGCACGACTTCCCCGAGTACGCGCACTACGACGGCATGAAGCAGTACCACTATCCTGGCACGCCCGTCAGCAACCAAAACAACCGCAACGGCCTGCTGTTCCGCGACCCCACGGTGGATGGCCTCAAAACCGGCCACACCGACGCGGCGGGCTACTGCCTGATCGCCACCGCCAAGCGCGACTTCCCTAACGTCGGCAGCCGCCGTCTGCTGACCATCGTGCTGGGAACGTCCAGCGAAAACGCCCGCCTGAACGAATCGCAAAAACTGCTGAACTGGGGCTACACCGCCTACGAGGGTGTGAAGCTGTTCGATGCCAACCAGGCCGTGGCCACGCCGAATGTCTGGAAGGGCACAACTCCGACCATGAAGCTGGGCCGTCCGGACGCCATCGTGGTGGCTGTGCCGTCGGGCAACGCCGCCAAGGTCAAAACCGAGATCCAGCGCCCCGATCCGCTGGTGGCCCCTTTCACCAAGGGCCAGGCCGTGGGTTCGCTGAAGGTCACTTTGGGCGAACAAACCCTGTTGACGGTGCCGCTGGTGGCGCTGGACGGCGTCGAGCAGGCTGGTATTTTGGGCCGCGCCTGGGATTCAATCCGTTTGTGGATCAAGTAAATCGGATAAGTGAGCGCATGCACACATTGAATATGCGTGCACTCATTGCGCTCATCCAGCCGAAAAGCTATACTTGAAGGCTTTTCGGAAACTTCCGAAGGGATTCACGTTTTCTGTTAGTTTTAAACGTTTAGGGACGTTTTCTTTGTCAAGGAGGCTTTAGTGCCAACCATTAACCAGCTAGTACGTCAGGGGCGCGAGGTCGAAACGATCAAGTCCAAGAGCCCTGCGATGCAAAATTCTCCGCAACGCCGTGGCGTTTGCACCCGCGTCTACACCACGACGCCTAAAAAGCCTAACTCCGCTCTGCGTAAGGTTGCCAAAGTGCGCCTGACCAACGGTTTTGAGGTCATTTCCTACATCGGCGGCGAAGGCCACAACCTGCAAGAGCACAGCGTAGTGCTGGTGCGCGGCGGCCGGGTCAAGGATTTGCCCGGTGTGCGTTACCACATCGTGCGCGGTTCGCTCGATTTGCAAGGCGTGAAAGACCGCAAGCAGTCGCGTTCCAAGTACGGCGCTAAGAAGCCAAAGGCCAAGTAAATTGTCCTGAGCCAAAGGCTAAGTAAGCCCTGGTTTCAAGTTAGTAAAAGGTGTTGTCTCCCGCGTGGCGCGGTGATGCAACGTAGTGACCCGTGTTTTGGGTCGAGTAAGTGAAAACCAAAATGGTTTTTGCGGTGTCTACCAAGATGCCAACTGAAGCAATTAAGAGGTGAAAAAATGCCACGTCGTCGCGAAGTCCCTAAACGTGAAATCCTGCCGGATCCTAAGTTCGGCAATGTTGAGCTGTCCAAATTCATGAACGTGATCATGGAAGGCGGCAAAAAAGCGGTCGCAGAGCGCATCATTTATGGTGCCCTGGAGTTCATCGAAAAGAAGAACCCCGGCAAAGACCCAGTGGAAGCCTTCACCCTGGCGATCAACAACGTCAAGCCGATGGTCGAAGTGAAGTCCCGCCGCGTGGGCGGTGCCAACTACCAGGTTCCGGTCGAAGTGCGCCCTGTGCGTCGCTTGGCCCTGAGCATGCGTTGGCTGAAAGAAGCTGCTCGTAAACGTGGCGAAAAGTCCATGTCCCTGCGTTTGGCTAACGAGCTGATGGAAGCCACCGAAGGCCGTGGCGGTGCGATGAAGAAGCGTGACGAAGTTCACCGTATGGCTGAAGCCAACAAGGCTTTCTCGCACTTCCGCTTCTAAGCCCATCCTCGGTCGACAAGCCCGTTCCATCCGATTTTGGATGGCGGGCTTGTTGCCATTAACGAAAGAGAACTATGGCTCGCCATACCCCTATTGAGCGTTACCGCAACATCGGTATCTCCGCGCACATTGATGCCGGCAAGACCACCACCACCGAACGCGTCCTTTTTTACACCGGCGTGAACCACAAGATTGGTGAAGTCCATGATGGCGCGGCCACCATGGACTGGATGGAGCAAGAGCAAGAGCGTGGCATCACGATCACTTCTGCGGCCACCACCTGCTTCTGGAAAGGCATGGCTGGCAATTTTGATGAACACCGCATCAATATCATTGATACCCCTGGCCACGTTGACTTCACCATTGAAGTTGAGCGTTCGATGCGCGTACTGGACGGCGCTGTGATGGTGTACGACGCCGTTGGTGGCGTGCAGCCCCAGTCCGAAACCGTCTGGCGTCAGGCGAACAAATACAAAGTGCCTCGCTTGGCTTTCGTCAACAAGATGGACCGTACCGGTGCCGACTTCTTGCGCGTTCGCGAAATGATGATTCTTCGCCTGAAGGCGAATCCCGTTGCGATTCAGATCCCTATCGGTGCTGAAGAGAACTTCAAGGGCATCGTGGACCTGGTCAAGATGAAAGCCATCATCTGGGACGAAGACAAGGGTGTCACCTTCACCTACAACGATATTCCTGAAAGCTTGGCTGCCGTGTGCGCCGAGTACCGCGAAAAATTGGTGGAAGCAGCAGCTGAAGCCAGTGAAGAGCTGATGAATAAGTACCTCGAAGGCGAGGCACTGACTGAACAAGAAATCAAGGCCGCCATCCGTCAGCGTACGATCGCTGGTGAAATCCAGCCGATGTTGTGTGGTTCTGCGTTCAAGAACAAGGGCGTACAGGCCATGCTTGACGCGGTCATCGAGTACATGCCTGCGCCTACGGACATTCCACCCGTGAATGGCCTGGACGAAGACGATGGTGCGATTACCCGTAAAGCTGACGACAATGAAAAGTTCTCGGCATTGGCATTCAAGCTGATGACCGATCCGTTTGTCGGCCAGTTGACCTTTGTGCGTGTCTACTCTGGCGTGCTGAAAAAGGGCGACACGATCTACAACCCGGTTCGTGGCAAAAAAGAACGCATCGGCCGTATCGTGCAAATGCACGCCAACAACCGAGAAGAAGTCAGCGAAATTGTCGCTGGTGACATCGCCGCTTGTATCGGATTGAAAGATGTGACCACGGGCGAAACCCTGTGCGATCCGTCGGCGATCATCACCTTGGAGCGCATGGTGTTCCCTGAGCCGGTGATTACCCAGGCCGTGGAACCTAAAACCAAGGTGGATCAGGAAAAAATGGGCATCGCTTTGCAGCGTCTGGCCCAGGAAGATCCTTCATTCCGCGTCAAGACCGACGAAGAGTCAGGCCAGACCCTGATCGCCGGTATGGGCGAGTTGCATCTGGAAATTATTGTCGACCGCATGAAGCGTGAGTTCGGTGTGGAAGCCAACGTCGGGAAGCCACAAGTTTCCTACCGCGAAACCATCCGCAAGACCGTGGAAGATGCCGAAGGCAAGTTCGTGCGCCAGTCCGGCGGTAAGGGCCAGTACGGCCACGTGGTGCTGAAGATTGAGCCCAATGAACTCGGCAAAGGCATTGAGTTTGTGGACGCGATCAAGGGTGGTGTGGTTCCTCGCGAATACATTCCGGCCGTGGAAAAGGGCATCAACGAAGCCGTCACGCAAGGCGTGCTGGCTGGTTACCCGGTGGTTGATGTGAAGGTCACACTGCACTTCGGTTCTTACCACGACGTGGACTCGAACGAACTTGCATTCAAGATGGCCGCCATCTTCGGTTTCAAGGAAGGTTGCCGCAAGGCGGGCCCCGTGATTCTGGAGCCAATGATGTCTGTGGAAGTTGAAACGCCAGAAGACTACGCCGGTAACGTGATGGGTGATCTGTCCTCACGCCGCGGCATGGTCCAGGGTATGGAAGACATGGTTGGTGGCGGCAAGGCCATCAAGGCCGAAGTGCCTCTGTCGGAAATGTTTGGTTATTCCACCACGCTGCGTTCCATGTCTCAAGGACGTGCCACGTACACGATGGAATTCAAGCATTACTCGGAAGCTCCACGTAACGTGTCCGAAGCCATCATGGCTTCCCGCGCCAAGTAAAAAAGTTTGTGAAGCGGGTCTGGTTGCGAAAGCAGTCTGGTCCGCTTCTCATGGTCCCCCTGTCTGCGATGGTGTGCCACCTTGTGCCCGTGCGAGGTGATCCAGCAACACTGTGCAGACATTAAACCTGACACGGGAAATAGCTCTTTGGAGAATTGAAAAATGGGAAAAGAAAAGTTCACACGTACCAAGCCCCACGTCAATGTGGGCACGATCGGCCACGTTGACCATGGCAAAACCACACTGACCGCCGCCATCACGACCGTGCTGGCAGCCAAGTTCGGTGGTACCGCCAAGGGTTACGACCAAATCGATGCGGCACCTGAAGAAAAAGCGCGCGGTATTACCATCAATACCGCCCACGTCGAATACGAAACCGCCAACCGCCACTATGCCCACGTGGACTGCCCAGGCCACGCTGACTATGTGAAGAACATGATCACCGGTGCTGCCCAGATGGACGGTGCTATTTTGGTGTGCTCGGCTGCTGACGGCCCTATGCCCCAGACCCGCGAACACATCCTGTTGGCCCGCCAAGTTGGCGTGCCCTACATCATCGTGTTCCTGAACAAGTGCGACATGGTGGACGACGCCGAACTGCTCGAACTCGTTGAAATGGAAGTGCGCGAGCTGCTCGATAAATACGACTTCCCTGGCGACGACACCCCCATCATCCACGGCTCGGCTAAGCTGGCCATGGAAGGCGACAAGGGTCCTCTGGGCGAAGAAGCCATCATGAAGCTGGCCGAAGCACTCGACACCTACATCCCCATGCCTGAGCGTGCGGTGGACGGCGCATTCCTGATGCCTGTAGAAGACGTGTTCTCGATCTCTGGCCGTGGCACCGTGGTGACCGGTCGTGTTGAGCGCGGTATTGTCAAGGTGGGTGAAGAAATCGAAATCGTCGGTATCACCGTGACCCAAAAGACCACCTGCACCGGCGTGGAAATGTTCCGCAAGCTGCTGGACCAAGGCCAAGCTGGCGACAACGTCGGCATCTTGCTGCGCGGTACCAAGCGTGAAGACGTGCAACGCGGCCAAGTGCTGT
>NZ_JBDTEM010000271.1:0-11423 GCF_039922535.1 Rhodoferax sp.
CAGTTGGTCAAGGCCAACCCTGCGATGGGCATGGGGGCTATGGCCGGTGTGACGCACATCCAGCGCGTGGCGATCAAAGGCGGCGTGGCACCGATGAGCACCTGTGCTCCCGCCAACAAGGGCAGTAAAGAAATCGTCAAGTACCAGGCCGACTACATCTTCTGGAAAGCCGCTTAAGCCGGGCTACCATCGAAGGAATTTAATTCCTAGGACTTACGCAGCGGCCCCTGATGCCCTCTGGGCGATCAGGGGGACTTGCGTAAGTCCTGACCCTTTCGATGGACCCGCCCTTGACGACTGCCCCCGATGACTTCAACTACGAGCGTGCCCTGGTTGGCTGCGCCCGTGGTGAGCGCCAAGCCCTGCACGACATTTACCAGCAAGACAGCCGCCACCTGCTGGGCGTGGCCCTGCGCATCGTGCGCCAGCGCCAGCAAGCGGAGGACATCGTGCACGATGCTTTCATGAACATCTGGACCCAGGCCGCCAGCTTCGATGCCCGGCGCGGCTCGGGCCGGGGCTGGATCTACAGCGTGGTGCGCAACCTGGCACTCAACGCGGTGCGCAACGGCGCACGTGAGGTCTCGGTGGACGAAGAAACGGCCGAAGCCCTGGATGCCCAAAGCTCTTTGGATGCCCATGCGCAGATTGCCGATGCGTTTGACCTGCGCGTCAGCCTGGGCAAGCTCAACGACTGCCTGGCGCTGCTAGAGCCCGCGCGGCGCAACTGCATCCTCTACGCCTATGTAGACGGTTGTTCGCACGGCGAAATTGCCGAGCGCACCCAAACGCCTCTGGGCACCGTCAAAGCCTGGATCAAACGCAGCATGGGCAGTCTGCGGGAGTGCATGGCATGAGTACACAGCAAAACACTCCCTCCCCGGATGAGCTCGCCGCCGAATATGTGTTGGGCACGCTATCCGCCACCCGCCGCCGCATGGTGGAGCAGCGCCTGCCCACCGATGCCGCCCTGCAGACCGCCGTGCAGCGCTGGCAAGAGCAGTTGCTACCGCTGACCACACTGGCCGAGCCGGTGGAGCCGTCAGCGCAACTGTGGCAGCGCATTGACCGCAGTGTGGCGCATGCTGTGGCACCGCGCCGCGCCGCCATCCTGCCAGCACGGCTGCCGTGGTGGAACAGCCTGGGCCTGTGGCGCGGGCTGGCGGGCGCCGGTTTTGCCACTGCCGCCATCATGGCCTCGGTGCTGGTCACCCGCCAAGGTGTGCTGCCGGTCGGGCCGCAGTACATGGTGGTGCTGGTGGCGCCGCAAGACACCGCACCGGGCTGGGTTATCCAGGCCAGCGATACGCGCCAGCTCAGCCTGACACCCCTGGGCAAGGTGGTGGTGCCCGCCGAGAAGTCGCTGCAGTTCTGGACCAAGGGCGAGGGCTGGAGCGGCCCGGTCTCGCTGGGCCTGGTCAAACCGGGGCAGGCCGTGCAGATCCCGCTGGACAAGTTGCCGCCGCTGCAGCCCAACCAGTTGTTTGAGCTGACCCTGGAGCCAGTGAACGGCTCCCCCATCAATAAACCCACCGGCCCCATCCAGTTCATTGGCCGTGCCGTGAAGATGCTTTGACCCCAGTGCGATAATCTACAGAGATACCGGGAGAGACTGCTCCCCCTGATTTAGATCAGGAAAACAGCGCCGAAGGAGCAACCGCCCCCGGAAACTTTCAGGCAAAAGGACCGGTATCTGTTCGGCTCCCCCTAGGTTACAGACAGAACGCACGCTTTCCAGAAACACCGCAGAACTGGCTTTGCCAGGCTGCTGGTGCTGCCCCCTGCAAGGGGGTTGGCGAAAGATGCGAAGCACTGCAGTCTGGGGGTGAGCCAAAGAATTCTGAAGAGCAGCTAAGTTCGTCGCTTGGCTCACCGCAGGAGCAAGCGGCTTGGCAGCATGCCAGCCGTGAATCTCTCAGGTCCAAAACAGAGGGGGCGATAGCCGCGCACGTTTGTTGCTATCCCCCTGTTGACGTTTTGGAACTCTCATCATGAAAAATTTTGCTGCGAACATGGCTGTTATTGGCGGCGGTATCACGGGTGTCACCACGGCCTATGCGTTGGCCAAACGTGGGTACGCCGTGACCTTGTTCGAAAAACACCGCTATGCGGCCATGGAAACCTCGTTTGCCAATGGCGGGCAGTTCTCGGTGTCCAACGCCGAGGTTTGGAACCACTGGTCCACGGTGCTCAAGGGCGTGAAGTGGATGCTGCGCAGCGATGCGCCGCTGCTGGTCAATCCCAAGCCCAGCTGGCACAAGATGGCCTGGTTTGCCGAATTCATCGCGGCCATTCCGCAGTACGAAAAAAACACCATCCAAACCACCCGCCTGGCGATGGCCGCGCGCCAGCACCTGGATGCCTGGGCGGCCGAAGAGGGCCTGGACTTTGACCACAAGCGCGAAGGCATCCTGCACATCTACCGTGACAAGGGCAACTTCGAGCACGCGGGCAAGGTCTCCAAGCTGCTGGCCCAGGGCGGGCTGGACCGCCGCGCCGTCACTCCGCAAGAGATGCGCGCCATCGAACCCACGCTGGCCGGCGACTACTACGGCGGCTACTTTACCGAGAGCGACACCACCGGCGACATCCACAAGTTCAGCACCGGCATGGCCGCCGCTGCCGAGCGCCTGGGCGTGCAAACCCGTTACGGCCACGCCATCCAGAGCGTCAAAAGCGATGGCAAGGCTGTGACCATTACAGCCCAAGACGGTGGCGATACCCACACCAGCGTGTTCGACGGCGTGGTGGTCTGCGCGGGCACGGCCAGCCGTGACATCGCCGCCCAGTTGGGGGACCGGGTCAACATCTACCCGGTCAAGGGCTATTCCATTACCGTGAACCTGGACGACGCACACAGCCAGGCGTCGGCCCCCATGGTGAGCCTGCTGGACGACGAAACCAAGCTGGTCAGCAGCCGCCTGGGCTTGGGGCGTTTCAGGGTGGCGGGCACGGCGGAGTTCAACGGCTACAACCGCGACATCCGGGCCGACCGCATCCGCCCGCTGGTGGAATGGGTGCAGCAATGCTTCCCTGGTGTGCGCACCGAAAGCGTGGTGCCCTGGGCCGGGCTGCGCCCCATGATGCCCAACCTGATGCCGCGCGTCGGCCCCGGCAAGCGGCCCGGCGTGTTCTACAACACCGGCCACGGGCATCTGGGGTTGACGCTCTCTGCCGTGACGGCCGACATGGTGGCGGCGATGGTGGGCAGTGCCATGCCGCATTGAGCGTCTGTTGCGTCAATGCAAGCCCGGCCCTGGCCCAGGTCCGGGCTTTTGGTATTTTCTGAAG
This sequence comes from Rhodoferax sp., assembly GCF_039922535.1. GTDB lineage: Bacteria > Pseudomonadota > Gammaproteobacteria > Burkholderiales > Burkholderiaceae_C > Rhodoferax_B. The sequence continues at coordinate 3,292 of NZ_JBDTEM010000271.1, forward strand.
CCTAAAGCCACCCGAACCGCCTAGAGCGGATACAGTCCGTTACATGGCGGGAATGCGCAATGCACTCCCCACAGGTTTGTCTGTTGGTTGCGGGCTGAAAGGACGTTCATGCGTATCCCTCATTCATTGGGCGTGCTGTTGCCTGCCGTCTTTTGGGCGTGCATGGCCCACACCACCTGGGCCGCCGAGACCTGCAAGCAGATGGTCGCCACCGGCAACCCCGAATATCCCCCGTACCTGTGGCGCGATGGCGCGGATGGCAGCCACCTGGTGGGGGCCAATGCCGATCTGGTGCAGATGGTGGCCAAAGAGATCGGCATCCCCATCGAGGTGCGCTACGTGGGCTCGTGGGCCCGGGTGCAGGAGGAGGCGCGGCTGGGGCGCATCGACCTGATTGCCGGGGCGTTTTTCACGGTAGACCGGCTGACGTACATGGACTATGTGTACCCGGCGTTTCGCGAAACGCACTCGGTGCTCTGGGGGCGGCAGGCGGCCCCGCTGAAGTACCGGCAGTGGTCGGATTTGAAAAATCTGTCCGGCCTGACGGTGATCAACAACAGCTTTGGCGAAGACTTTGACCGCTACGCCAAAGCCAACCTGAAGATCAACACCGTGCCCAGCCTGGAGCAGGCCTTCAAGATTCTGCAACTCGGTCGGGTGGATTACCTGGTGTACGAGGAAGACCCCGCTCGGGCCTATATCGCCAAATTGGGTATCGCCGGGCTGGTGCCAGTGAACCCCTCGGTCAGCAACGAAAGCCTGTACCTGACCCTGTCGCACAAGTCTCCCTGCAACACCAGCGAGGTGCGCGCGGCCTTGGCCAAAGCCATGTACAACCTGGCCAAGCAGGGCGTGATGAAGAAAATGGTGGAGTCCAATATCCAGCTCTGGAAGACGAAATGACGCGCCCCCAGCGTCGCCCCAGAATTTAAAGAAAATACGGCTTTTGCGCATATTCCACCTGCGCTGGAAGCTCTCTTTTTGATAGTAAGTGGTTAGGGGCGGCTGCCGGTACGGCCCCAGCGGCGGGCGGCTTCTTCGGGGGATGGCGTGGCGGTCATGGCACCCAGCGGGGCCAGCAAGGCATCCAGATCCGCCGCGTCAAACTTCAGCCCGCCCTGGGCATCAACGCCCAGCACGCTAGTCGCCAGGGCCAGTTTGCGGGCCTGCAGCTCCAGCATGCGCTCTTCGATGCTGCCTTCCACCACCAGCTTGTAGACGAACACCGGCTGGTCCTGGCCGATGCGGTGGGCGCGTGCTGTGGCCTGTTCCTCTACGGCGGGGTTCCACCAGGGGTCCATGTGGATGACGGTGTCGGCGGCGGTGAGGTTCAGGCCCACGCCACCGGCTTTCAAACTCAGCAGCAGCACGGGGACTTCTTTGGCTTGAAAGCGCTGCACCACACTGCCGCGCTCTTTCGGTGGCGTTTTGCCCGTCAGGCTCAGAAACGGCAACTCCAACAGCGCGAGCTGCTCGGCCACCAAGGCCAACAGCTCGGTGAACTGCGAGAACACCAGCACGCGCCGCCCCTCGGCCACCATCTCGGGCAGCATGTCGGCCAGCAGCGCCAGCTTGGCGCGCTCTATGGTTTTGGCGGGCTTTTTACCTTTCAACAAGTGCGGGTCGCAGCACACCTGGCGCAGCTTGAGGAGTGCGTCCAGGATGGTGACCTGCGCACCGTTGAAGCTCTGGCGCTCCAGCACGCGGCGCACCTGCAGATCCGCGGCGGCGCGCACGCCCTCGTACAGCTCGCGCTGCTGGCCTTGCAACTGCACGCGCTGGATGACTTCGGTGCGCGGTGGCAGCTCGCTGGCCACGTCCTGCTTGCGACGGCGCAGGATAAAGGGGCGCACCCGCTGGGCCAGCAGCGCAGCACGCAGGGTTTCGCCGTTTTCTTCGATGGGCTTGCGCCAGCGGGCGGCAAACTGGCGCGCATCGCCCAGAAAGCCGGGCATCAGCCAGTCGAACTGCGCCCACAGCTCGCCCAGGTGGTTCTCCATCGGCGTGCCAGTCAGGCACAGGCTGTGGCGGGTCTGCAGGCGGCGCAGGGCGCGGGCGCTGCGGCTGCCGGCGTTTTTGACCATCTGCGCTTCGTCCAGAATGACTAGGTGAAAGCGCTGCGCTGCCAACGCATCCATGTCGCGCCACAGCAGCGGGTAGGTGGTCAGTACCAGGTCGTGCTGGGGCATCTGCGCAAACAGCGTGGCGCGGTCTGGCCCCTGCAGCGTCAGCAGGCGCAGGCCGGGGGCCATGCGGCGGGCTTCGGCTTGCCAGTTGAAGATCAGCGAGGTGGGCAGCACCACCAGCGCGGGCAGGTCGAGGCGACCGGCCTGCTTTTCCACCAGCACATGGGCCAGCGCCTGCGCGGTTTTGCCCAGGCCCATGTCGTCGGCCAAGATGCCGCCCAGGCTGTGGGTGCGCAGGTACTGCAGCCAGGCCAGGCCTTCCAATTGGTAGGGGCGCAACTGCACGTGCAGGCCGTCGGGCGCGGCCACGGGCTGCGGCGCACCCAGCGTTTTGAGGCGTTTGGCCAGGCTGGCCAGGCCCAGGTCGCCCGCTAGTTGCCAAGTGTTGTGCGGGCCGACGCGGTGCGCGTCCAGCAGACCGGCGCGCAGCATCTCCAGCCGCCGCGCCTCCCACGCGCCCAGGTGGAGCGGGCCGTGTTGCTGGTTGCGCAGCGGGTCGGTGAGCAAATCGACCATCGCACCGACGATGGCCTTCAGCGGTGCCGCCGGAGCGTCAATGCGTCGGCCGCCGGGCGCGCGCAGGCGGATGGTGGCGTGGTCGTCGATGGCGGCAATCTGGTCGGCGTGCAGCCAGCGGCTGTCGCGCTTGAGCAGGTCGGCCAGCATGGGGGCCAGGTCCAGGGTTTCGCCGTCGATCTCGATACCCAGGCTCAGCAGCCACGCGCCTTCCCGCTCGGGCAGGCGCAGCTTTTGCACACCGCGCTCGGGTTTCACCAGCGGCTCGGTCAGTTCTTTGGAGGCGATCTCGCCGGTGTCGGGGTGGACGTGCAGCTTCCAGCGCTGCACCGGCACGCTTTCATGTGCAAAGCCGGGCTGCACGGCCACTGCCCAGCCTTGGGCTTGCAAGCGCGGCACCTGGTCGGCCCAAAAGTCGCCAAAGAAAGCCTCTTGCGCCAGCGTCCACACGGGGCCCAGGTCTGGGCGATCATTACGGCTGCGCCACTGGAAGCTGTGCGCGGCCACCGGCACCAGGCCCATGTCCCATACCTGGTCCATCGCATCGGCTTCGGCGGCCAGGTTGCGTTGCATGTGCACCACCGGGCCACCGGTGTCGAACAGCTCCTGCACGGCGGCGGGGCGGTTGTTCAGGATGGAGGTAGGCGCGGGCGTGGTCCAGTGGTGTCCTGCATCGGTGCGGTAGGTCCAGTCAATCTGCGCCAGCGTCACGCTGTCGCCGCGCGGGCCCAGCTTGCCTTGCGACTTGAGCCCCAGCAACCCGTCCCCCCGGCCCAGGGTGAGCAAAGTGATGCGCGGGCGGAAGTGGCCGGGGAGGGTGCCCGGCGCTGATGGCGGGGGCGGCGCAACCTCTTCTGGCGCATCGTCCATCCGCAGCAAAGCCATCACCCGCGCCGCATCGGCATCGGCCAAGGTGGGCAGGCCCTTCAACGTGGCCGCGTCGGCTTGGTTGCGCAGCGCATCCACCCAGGCGGCGATGGCGTGGCTGGGCGGGGGTGGAAGGGATGGCGTGCGGGGCATTCTGGGATTGTGCCGTGCGGAGCAGGGCTGGGTAATTTGACGCGAAATATGCCTCTGGCGCATGTTTTACTTGCGCTGGCAGCTATCGTTTTGGGAGTGAATCAGTCTGCTATCGAACCGGCTTCACCAGCGCCGCAGGTAAGTTCCGCCCGCGGTAATTCGGGTAAATAGTGTTCAGCTTGCCGCTCTGGGTGTTGGTGTTACCCAGGCGTTGACCGCCACGGCCCAGGGTTTGCCGGGTGGAACGCAGCCTGCGGCGGCGGGCATGCGGCAATTGTTCCGCTTGACGGAGGGCTACTTTCCGCTGCGCATTGCGCAGTTACGGGTGCTGGTAAGCGGGGGCAAGTTGTAGACGTGTCTACTCCGAAATTGTGCGCTGCTGTCCTGGCGTTTGCTATTTGGTGACTTTGCCTTGAGGGGGCCGAGGTCGGCTTTGGGCCCAATGCAGCCTGTCACCTACGGGAGAAGAACACCTATAGCGCCGCTCAGAAAGGCCGTACCAATAACTGCCACGCTCCCAAAAAAGAAGTATTGGGCCGCAGGAATACGCAATGCAGCCAAGCCCGAAAAAATTGTGACCGTCACTACGAGTAGGGCAGCAGAAACATATTGCTCGATACTGATGAAATGCATCAACCACGTTGCCCCCACATAGCCAACGCCCCCTACTCCTAGTAGGACAGTTGTGACGATGCCGAAAAATTCCCAGCCTCCAGCAAGACCAATGAAGTACCTGAACATGAGAGTGCTTTTATCCAGTTAGTTGGGCGCCTGCTTTTAGTCCGCTGGCCGGAATCAGCCGGCAAGTTGCCGAGACCATTCGCAGGCAAACGTCAGGTCGTAGGTTGGAATCACGATAGTGTCACAGCGAACCACAAAGCCTGCCGCCACGTCTGTTACCTCATACAAGAGCTCACCGTCCGAATCCTCGATGGATTTGCAACGGAGCTGCACTCTGGTCCAGAAAGTCGGGCCTGCGAGGTAGACGCAACTGACAAAGGAGATGCCAAATGCTTCGCTCTGGTGGTTCTTCCCGATAGCGAGAACGAAGCGCTCGTGTGTTTCTGTAAAGGCGTTGAACGAAGCGTCCACCCCATCGCAGGTCTCAAAGAACTCGTTGGCTCTGGCGACGAGCTTTAGTCGAGCTATCCTCATGAGCCTGTCCCTCCTCTCCGCTCGAGGGCGAACTGCTAGGTCTACACGCGCATCTGGTGGCGATTCTGGAAGGCTCATAGTCGCATCTTCAGGTCACAAATGGGGATTGCCAGCAAGGACTGGTTTTGGCCGCAAGCAGCCATCCAGTTTCCCATTCTGCCGCAACCCTGGTTTTCGCCAGCGAATCGATGCACCTTGCCTACAGGTGTTATTTACGCTCGCTTTCTATTCGGATGAAATCGGCACCTTGCGCAAATGCTACCTGCGCAAGGCGCTATGAACTAAATAGCAAATCTGCGCAGCCTCAAACCGGCTTCACCACATTCGTAGGCAAATCCCGCCCGTGGTATTTCTTGTAAATTGCATTCAGCTTGCCGCTCTTGATGTTGGTATTCACCCAGGCGTTGATCCACTCCTTCAGTTTGGGCTCACCCTTGTTCATGGTGATGCCCAGGCCGGAGTCGAGCTGCGAGAACTTCATCTCGAAGTTCTTGCCCGCCGCGCGCTTGTTGATCTCGCCCATGTTGGATGGCGTGCTGGAGAAGATGTCCACCTGGCCGGTGACCACCGAGGTGATCAGCGTGGCGTCGTCCTCGTAGCGCATGATTTCCGCGCCCTTGGCTTCCTTGGTGGTCAGTTGGTCGTTGGTGGTGGCGCGGGTCAGGCCGATGCGTTTGCCGTTCAGGTCGGCGTAGCTGGCAATCTTCATGTCTTTGGGCGCGCCGACCATGATGGTGATGGCCGAGTAGGGGATGGAGAAGTCCACCACCTTGGCGCGTTCTTCGGTGATCGACAGGCTGGATATCACCAGGTCGGCGCGCTGGGCTTGCAGCGTGGGGATGCGGGCCGCGGTGGTGATGGGCACGATCTCCAGCTTCACGCCCAGGTCCTTGGCGAGTTCGGTGGCGGTGTCCACGTCCGAGCCCGCGGGCTGCAGATTCGCATCGGCGTAGCTGAACAGCGGCGTGCCGATGGCGATGGCGACCCGCACCTTGCCGGCCTTTTTGATCTCGTCAAACTGGTCGGCCAGGGCGGCGTGGGCGCCGCAGGCCAGCAACACGGTGGCGATGGCGGTGCGGGTGAAGTTGTTGAAGTGGGTGGGGGTCATGTGTGTCTCCGGTTGGTTATAAAAATTAAAGGCCGTTGTCGAGAAAAGCTTTGAGTTCAGGGGTCTTGGGCGCATCCAGCATCTCGCCCGCGCCCACCTCCCACACCTTGCCCTGGTGCATGTAGATGATGCGGTCGGCCACGCGCTTGGCGAAGGCCATTTCGTGCGTCACCAGCAGCATGGTCATGCCGCCAGCGGCCAGGTCTTCCATCACGCGCAGCACTTCGCCGGTGAGCTGCGGGTCCAAGGCGGAGGTCACTTCGTCAAACAGCATTACCTTGGGCGACATGGCCAGTGATCGGGCAATCGCCACGCGCTGCTGCTGGCCGCCAGAGAGCTGCTCGGGGTAGGCACCGGCCTTCTCTTGCAGGCCCACCTGCGCCAGCACGCGCAGCGCCACCGTGTGGGCTTCGGCACGCGGCAGCTTTTTGACATGGCGCAGCGCCAGCAAAATGTTTTCTTCCACCGTGAGGTGCGGAAACAGGTTGTAGCTCTGGAACACGATGCCCACTTCCAGGCGCAGTTGCTTCAGGTCTACCGTGGGGCTGTCCACGCGGATGCCGCAGACTTCGATGCTGCCCTGGTCGATGGTTTCCAGCCGGTCGATGCAGCGCAGCGCGGTGCTTTTGCCCGAACCGCTGGCACCGATGATGGCGATCATTTCGCCCTTGGCCACTTCGAACGAAACCCCCTTCAGAACCTGGTTGGAGCCGAAGCTCTTGAATACCTTGTCTAACTTAACGATTGGCGACATTCAGTTTTTTCTCCATGGCTTCGCTCCAGCGCGACAGCGGGTAACACAGGGCAAAGTAAAACGCGCCCACGATCGTGAAGATCAGAAACGGTTGAAAAATCGAGTTGTTGATGATCTGGCCTGCGCGGGTCAGCTCCACAAAGCCGATCACCGAGGCCAGCGAGGTCATCTTGATGATCTGCACCAAGAAGCCCACCGTGGGCGGCAGCGACAGGCGCACCGCCTGCGGAATGATCACCAGGCGCAGCGTTTGCCAGCGGCTAAAGGCCAGGCACTCGGCGGCCTCCCACTGCGGCCGGGGCATGGCATCGATGCAGCCGCGCCAGATGTCGCCCAGGTAGGCACTCACGTAGACCATCATGGCGATGCCCGCGGCCACCAGCGAGGGCAGCGAATAGCCGTACACCGACAGCCCAAAGTACACGATGAACAGCAAAATCAGCAGGGGAATGCCCTGTATGCATTCGATGTAGGCCAGGGCCAGCCAGCGCAGCCAGCGGTGCGGCGAAATGCGCGCCAGCATCACGCCAAAGCCGCCGATGCTGCCCAGCACAAAGGCCAGAGCCGACAGCACCAGCGTCCACCAGATGGAGGTAAACAGGTACAGCAGATGCGTGCCGGTGAAGCTGCCCATCATGCTGGCACCACTTTGTTTTTTTGGCTGTTGCGCGCGGCGGCCTGGCGGATCACGCGGCGGCGGCGGAACAGGGTTTCGCCCAACACATGCGTCACCAGCTTGATCACCAGCGACAGCGCCAGGTACAGCGCGGCGACCACGATGTAGGTCTCCAGCGAGCGGAAGGTGTCGGACTGCACGGTGTTGGCAATGGCGGTCAGCTCTTCGGCGGAGATCTGCGAGGCCATGGCCGAGGCCTGCATCATCAGCAAAAACTGGCTGGTCAGGGCGGGGTAAACCTTCTCGATAGACGGCTGCAGCATCACGTGCCAGCCGATCCGCCACTTGGACAAGCCCAGGCATTCGGCCGCCTCGATCTGGCCCTTGGGTACCGACTCCAGCCCGGCACGGATGATCTCGGCGGCGTAGGCCGCGATGTTGATGATCATCGCCAGCACGGCGGCGGCAAAGGTCGGCATGCGGATGCCCACGCTGGCCAAGCCAAAGTACAGCAAAAAGATCTGCACCAGAAACGGCGTGTTGCGCACCACCTCGATGTAGGCGGCGCAAATGCCAGACAAGGGCTGCACCTTGCTGCGCTTGGCAAACGCCACCAGGGTGCCTACGGCGACGCCGACCACCACGGCCACGGCGGTCATCTTCAGCGTCAGCCAGGCGCCGTTCAGAAAAACGGGCCAGTAGGGGAGCAGGGTAGTGAAGTCGAGCGAATACTTCATGGCCGCGGCACTGGCCGGTTGCAGCGGCCTGTGCCTGTGC
>NZ_JBDTEM010000272.1:0-10860 GCF_039922535.1 Rhodoferax sp.
GATGCGGCCACCCTCGGGCAGGGTGCCGTGGCGAAAAGATTGGAACAGGGCGGGCATCAACTTGCGCCAGGCGAGGTCGCCGGTGCCGCCAAACAAGACTAGATCAAAGCTCATAGAGTTACATCCAAAAGGGTGGCCGCCAATGTAACTTAGTTTCAGGTTTCTGAAAATAAGGCGGCCGAAATTTCTTTTTATCGGGATTTTTATCAGTGTTTTCCCGCTTGTGGCGCTTTCAAACTGGGGTCTAAGCTGGGTTTGTAATCTAGTTACCCCGATGCGGACCAGCGGCGCTGGTTTTACGTTCACACAGATTTTGCTGCTTGGTAACCAAAAAGATGCACCACGCGGCCACGTCGGGTATCTTTTTGTTTGTACCATTCGGGAACGTGCCGCCCTTCAGCCTCTGGCGCGCACCGGTTTCCAGCGAGCGAACCCCGCCTATATTGGGTTCTGACCACACCACACCACACCACACCACACCATGACCCAACTCGACTCCCTCAAGCAGTTCACCACCGTCGTTGCCGATACCGGCGACTTCAAGCAGTTGGGCGTGTTCTTGCCCACCGATGCCACCACCAACCCGTCACTGATACTCAAGGCCGTGCAAAAGCCCGACTACGCGCCGCTGCTGGCCGAGGCCGTGGCCAAGTACAAGGGCCGCCCGCTGGACGAAATCACCGACCGGCTGATCGTACGGTTTGGCTGCGAGATCTTGTCCATCGTGCCGGGCCGCGTGTCTACCGAAGTCGATGCGCGCTTGAGCTTTGACACGGCGGCCACGGTGGCGCGCGGCAAGCGTTTGATCGAGATGTACGCCAGCGAAGGCATTGCCAAAGAGCGCATTCTGATCAAGGTCGCTTCCACCTGGGAAGGCATCCAGGCCGCAGCCGAGCTGGAAAAAGCCGGTATCCGCACCAACCTTACGCTGCTGTTCAGCTTCGCCCAGGCTGTGGCCTGCGGCCAGGCCAAGGTGCAACTGATCTCGCCGTTTGTCGGCCGCATCTACGACTGGTACAAAAAGAACGCCGGTGCCGCCTGGGTCGAGGCCGACATGGCCGAAGCCAAAGACCCCGGCGTGGTGTCGGTCACCCAGATCTACAACTACTACAAGCGCTTCGGCATCCAAACCGAAGTCATGGGCGCGAGCTTTCGCAACGTGGGCCAGATCACCGCGCTGGCAGGCTGCGACCTGCTGACCATCAGCCCCGACCTGCTGGCCCTGATGGCCGCCAGCGACGCACCGCTGCAGCGCACGCTGGACGCAAAAGCTGCCCAGGCGATGGATCTGGAAGAAGTGACGCTGGACGAAGCCGGTTTCCGCTTCGCCCTGAACCATGACGCAATGGCCACCGAAAAGCTGGCCGAAGGCATCCGCGGCTTCGTCACCGATGCCATCAAGCTCGATAAATTGCTGGCCGCGTAAACCCAAGAGGAAAAAATGGACGCACTCCATCGCCCCCGTTGTGACACCGTGCCCGCCTGGGCGCAACTGCAAGCCCAGTACGCTGCCAGCGGTGCGGCGCTGGATTTGCGCCAGGCTTTTGCCGCCGACCCCGGCCGTTTTGCCGCTTTCAGCCAGGACGCACCCTACGTGTTTGCCGACCTGTCGAAGAACCGCATCGACGCCGCCACGCAAAGCCTGCTGTTCGACCTGGCCCGCCAGACCGGCGTGGAAGTGCTGCGCGATGCCATGTTTGCCGGTGCCAAGATCAATACCACCGAAGACCGGGCGGTGATGCATTTCTTGTTAAGAAAAAGTGCTCCAACGCAGGCAGCACCTGCGACAGCAGCTATCAAAAATGATTTGGCCGAGGTGCACGCCACGCTGGACGCGATGCTGGCGTTTGCCGAAGCCACGCGCGCTGACACGTCCATCACCGACGTGGTCAACATCGGCATTGGCGGCTCCGACCTGGGTCCGCTGATGGCCACGCTGGCGCTGGATGCGTTTGCCACGCCGACCAAGCGCATGCATTTTGTGTCCAACGTGGACGGCCACGAACTGGCTGCCCTGCTGCCGCGCCTGAAGGCCGACAGCACGCTGTTTTTGATTGCCTCCAAAACCTTCACCACCACCGAAACCATGACCAACGCCCGCTCGGCCAAGGCCTGGTTCGAGGCGCAGGGCGGTACCGACACGGCGCGCCACTTTGCGGCACTGACCACCAATGTGGCCGCGGCGAATGCGTTTGGCATCAGCACCACTTTTGGTTTTTGGGATTGGGTGGGCGGGCGCTATTCGGTGTGGTCGGCGATTGGCCTGCCGGTAGCGATTGCCGTGGGTGCCGCCAACTTCCGCGATTTTCTGGCCGGTGCAGAAGCCATGGACGAACACTTCCGCACCGCCCCGTTGGAGCAAAACCTGCCCGTGCGCCTGGGCTTGCTGGACGTGTGGTACCGCAACTTCCACGGCTTCACCAGCCGCAGCATCGCCCCGTACCACAGTGCGTTGCGCCGCCTGCCCGCGTACCTGCAGCAGCTGGACATGGAGAGCAACGGCAAACAGGTGGACATGCAAGGCCAGAAGCTGCCGTTTGGCACCTCGTGCGTACTCTGGGGTGAGCCCGGAACCAACGGCCAGCACGCCTATTTTCAGATGCTGCACCAGGGCACCGACGTGGTGCCGGTCGAATTCATCGCGGTCAAAAAAGCCCGCCATAGCCTGCCCGGCCACCACCAAACGCTGCTGTCCAACGTAGTCGCCCAGGCCCAGGCCTTGATGGTCGGCAAGGCCGATGCCGGTGGCCACCGCAACTTCCCCGGCAACCGCCCCAGCACTTTCTTGTTGCTCGACGACCTGACCCCCACCAGCCTGGGTGCGCTGATTGCGCTGCAAGAGCACCGCGTGTTCGTCAGCGGTGCGCTGTGGGGCATCAACAGCTTTGACCAATGGGGCGTGGAGTTGGGCAAGGTGTTGGCCAAAGACATCGAGCCGCGCCTGCAATCGGGCGATGTGTCCGGCCTGGACGGGTCTACCGCAGGCCTGTTGGCCAAGCTGCGCTGAGGTGGGGGACGGTGTTTAGCGCCGCCTTCATCTGGGAGCCCGGCCAGTACGACGCAGAGTTTGAGCGCCTGGATGCCCTGATCGACGCGGTGGCCCGCGCCATGCCGGGCTTTTTGGGCGTCGAGGTGTGGGTGTCCGAAAGTGGCCAGCGCCGCAACGCCACCTACTACTGGGCCAGTCTGGAGGACGTGCAGGCCTTTTCCCAGCACCCGCACCACCTGGAAGCCAAGCGCCAGTACGCGCGCTGGTACAAGGGTTTCCACATCGTCATTTCCGAGGTGGTGCGCTCCTATGGCGACGGGGCGTTTGCCCACCTGACGCCCAACAACCGGGTGCCGGCCTAGGCCTTTGCAGGCCCGTAACCTGGGCGCTACGCGCGCTGGTGCTTCTTACATTCGCTTTACCACACCGCTACCGCGCCGATAGCTCGCAGCGCTTCAATGGCGCTGTGCAGGTGCGGCTAAGCACACGCTTTGGCAAGAAAGGGCTTTTATCTGCCCAATCTGCAGCCTGCGCGCTAACTTAGGAGTTTGTATGAAGCTGAATGCCGTTATCTCTTCCATCGCATGGGTGCCATTGGGCTTGGTCCTGGCTGCGCCCCTGGCCCATGCGGCCAACCCTGGCGGAGATGTGTATGTGGGTGGTGGTCTGTCGCTCAACCGCGCTGCGGGCTTGGCTGGGAAAGTCGATTCCACGCTGGCCAGCCAGGGCATCGCCAGCAGTACGTCTGGTGACCACACCAGTACCAACCCGAATCTGCAACTGGGTTACCGCATCAGTCCAAATCTGGCGGTCGAAGCCACTTACGACCGGGTGGGCAAGATGGATCTGCAGTCCAACATCAGCGCACCCACCGCCGACACGGCATCGGGCAGCTGGAAAGGCCATGGCCTGGGCCTGCATGTGCTGGGTATTGCGCCGCTGGACGATAAATGGTCGCTCTACGGCCGCCTGGGGGTGGAGCGCTGGCATACCAGCCTGGACCTGGCATCGAACGCCGGCGGTTCGACCAGCTATGCCGCCAGCGATTCACATACCTCGCTGGCTTTGGGTGCGGGCGCGGCCTATGCAGTCACCCGCAACATCGACGCGACAGCGGAGCTGGTGCACTACAACCATGTGGGCGATGCCGCTGCTACCGGCCGTACCGGGCTGAACGAATTTAACCTGGGGTTGCGCTACCACTTTATGTAAACCCCGCCCGTTGGTCAGGGCGTGAGGTTGAGGCGGTAGGCGTAGGCCTCGCCGCGGTAGGTGCTTTCGATGTACTCGACCAGCTTGTGGTCGCTGCTGAAGGACTTGCGTTTCAGCAGCAGGCAGGGCGCGGGTTCGGCGTAGTCGAAGGCTTTGGACTCGGCTTCGCTGCTCATTACCGCTTCAATGGTTTGCTCGGCCGCCGTCAAGGCCAGGCCGCAGTGCTCTTGCAAATAAGTGTAAACCGAGCCGCGGGTGTCCCAGTGGGCCATGGGCGGGGCGAGTGCCAGGTCGTACCAGGCGACTTCGCGGGCCAGGGGCTGGCCGTCGGCCAGGCGAATGCGTACCAGTTTGGCAAAGCTGTTCACCGATGGCCGGCCGAAGATGGAGGCAATCATGCGGTCCTGCACCACGTCATGCGTTACCAACTGGGTACTGGCGGCTAGGCCCCGGTCGCGCATGTCTTCGGCAAAGCCTTTGAGTTTGCCCATGGGTGGATGGATTTTTTGCGGTGCCTGTACCTGGGTGCCGCCGCGGCCGTGGGTGCTGAGCAAGTGGGCGTGGCGCAGGTCGTTGTAGCAGCGTTTGATGGTGGTGCGGCTGACTTGCAGGGCTTCGGCCAGTACCCGCTCGGACGGTAGATTGCTGCCCGTGGGCAAATCGCCACCGTCGATCAGGGCCAGGATCTGGCGTTTCAGTTGCTGGTAGTAGGGCTCTGAGGTCTTGGAGTCCAGCCGCAGTTTGGCCAGAATGCCCTCGGACGCAGCCCCGGTGTGCGGGGCCGGTGGTGCGGCTGGGCGTGCGTTTATCGTTGGGTTGTTCACTGGGTCGGTCCAAAAAATACCAGCGGCTTTGCTGGCCAGGTAATTTTGTTCCAGGCGTAACAATCTGCGTCTTTGGGGTTCGCGACATATTTGGGGTTTCGCCCACAAATATGGCCCACGCAGGCCCTGTTTGTCGCGTGCGTGACTCTTGTGGGGCCGTCGGAATCAGCGTTGCCGTGCTTGCGACGGGGCACCCGGCAGGCCCAATTGGTGCCAGGCGCGGCGCAATTGGGTATCTGAGCTAAAGCCTGCCAGCTCGGCGGCGTGGTTGACGTTGTGGCCCGATTGCAGCGCCGTCTGCGCCACCGCCAGGCGGATGCGGCGCAGGTACTGCAGCGGTGCAATCTGCGCGTATTCCATGAACAAACGGGTCAGGTGGCGCGGTGAGGTGTGGGCCATGTCGGCCATGCGGGGCACCGTCCAGCCCGCACGGGGGTCCAGGCTGACGGCATCCTGCACCCGGTGCAGGGCGGGGTGCAGGTGGTTGCGGTAGGCCAGAAAAGGCGACAGCTCGGGGTCGTGTGGGCCGCGCCGCAAGGCTACGACCATGGTTTGGGCCACCTGCGCGGCGATGGGTTCGCCACAGGTTTCGGCGATGCGCTGCAGCACCAGGTCGATGCCGGTGGTGACACCCGCGCTGCTGTAGACCGGCGCGTCCTCCACAAACACCCGGTTGGCCACCACCTCGCACAGTGGCTCCACGCTGCGCAGTTCGTCCAGGTGCTGGTGGTGGGTGGTGACGCGGCGGCCCTTGAGCAGCCCGGCGTGTGCCGCCAGCAGAGTGCCCGCGCACACCGTGACCAGCTCCAACTGGAGCGTGGCCAGGCGCAGGCCGCGCAGCCAATGCAGCACGGCGCGGGCTGGGGCGTTGTCTACTGCGATGGTGGCTCCGGGCAGGCCGACCAGCACCACCCAGTGGGGCGTGGCCGGGTGGGCGGTCAGCGTGTTGGGCAATGGCTGCAGCCCGGTGAGCTGTGCGCCCACGCTGGACGCGGCATCGGCATCGGGGCCGATAAATTGCAGGGCGAAGCGTTCCGGTTGGCCCTGCGCCAGCAGGCATTGGTTGGCGATGCGCAGGGCTTCCGCCGGGCCGGCCCAGTCGAGTATCAGGCTGTTCGGCAGCAGGACGAAGAGGACCTGGATAACCGGCGGTGTCAGGGCTGGGGTTGCCATGCGTAGTCCATTTGTCGGGCGGTGCGTACGGCTAGGTCGTGCCCTGCCAACGTCGCTACCAGGTGCAGGCACATGTCGATACCCGCACTGATGCCTGCCGAGGTGGTGATCTTGCCTTGTTCCACCCAGCGCACGCCGGTCTGTACCTGCAGGGCAGGGAACATGCGTTGCAGGTCGTCCACGTCTTCCCAGTGCGTGGTGACGGGGCCCTGGGTGAGCACGCCGCTGCGCGCCAGCAAAAAAGCGCCGGTGCAGACCGAGGCCACGGTGGTGGCCGTCGCGGCGGTGGCGGCAATCCAGGCGGTCGTTTCCGGGCAGGCGAGTGCCGCATCGACCACACCACCGGGGACGATCAACACATCGGTCGTGGTGCAGCGCGCAAACGTGCTGTCAGAAATTACACGTAATCCGGCCCTGGCGCATATAGAGTCTGTGGTGCGTGCTACGCATTGTGTAGCAAAAAAAGGCGCGTCGTTGGGATGGGTGCGGCCGTGTACGCGGCTGGCCGTGGTGAAGACCTCGTACGGTCCGGCAAAGTCTAGCGCTTCGACATCGTCGAACACCAGGATGGCAACCTGGTGCGTCATGCGGCAGCTCCTTCCAGGGCCTGCTCTACCGTGCAGATGCGGGCGAAGCGCTCGGTGAGCACCGCAGCGGTGCGGGCCATGATGTCGGCAGCGGGCAGCACGGTTCCGTCCAGGTGCTGCATGTCCCAGGTCAGTGTGGATTCGAGGCAGTAGTCCACCGTCCAGCCCAGATCAGACGCGTGGCGGGTGGTGGTTTCGCAGCATTGCTCGGTGCGGATGCCGCTGACGATCAGGCGCTGGATGCCGTGGGTGGTCAGCCACACGTCCAGCCCGGTGCCCACCAGCGCACTGTGGCGGCTTTTGGTGAAGCTGGCGGCGGGCTCGAACACGGCCAGGCCTGCGATCGGCTGGATGTGGCCGGACTCGACGGCAAACGCGTTGTCTGCGGTCTTGGGGCCGTCCACATGGAAAATGCGCACGATGGGAATCCCCCGCGCCACGCAGCCGTCGATGAGCGCGTTCTGCTTGGACAGATAACCGGGCAAGGTGGCAGGCGAGAAATAAGGACGCTGCCGAAAAGACTCTTGCGCGTCGATCACAATAAGACAAGTTTTCATGGTGTGCTATCTACAGATGGTAGTGGTTGGTACGCACTATTCTCTTGCGCTAGAGCGGGGTTATCCATCGCCAATAAGACCAGTTTCGATCATTTTAGGACTTAGATTTTGTTGAATGAAAAAGCGCCTTGCCATCGGCCAAAATGGCAGACATGGCACTTCCCGACATCCCCATTGAACCCGCGCGCTGTTTTTGGTGCGACAGCTCTGACCTTTACCGCCACTACCACGACAACGAGTGGGGCTACCCGGTGGGCAATGACACCCGGTTGTTTGAAAAAATCTGCCTGGAAGGCTTTCAGTCGGGCCTGAGTTGGCTGACGATTTTGCGCAAGCGTGAGAACTTTCGCGCAGGCTTTGCGGGTTTTGACATCGCCAAAGTGGCCCGCTTCGGCCCGGCAGACGTGGAGCGGCTGCTGCAGGACGCGGGCATCGTGCGGCACCGGGGCAAGATTGAAGCGGCGATCAACAACGCCCAGTGCGCTGAAAAGCTGCTGGAGAAAGAGCCGTCGCTGGCCGCCTACTTCTGGCGCTTCGAGCCCAGCGCCGCCGCCCGCCCCAGCCGCCTGACGGCAGACGTGCTACGCACCATGGGCCAGTCGCCCGAATCGGTGGCTTTGTCCAAAGAGCTGAAACGCCAGGGCTGGAAGTTCGTCGGCCCCACCACCGTTTATGCCTTCATGCAGGCCATGGGCCTGGTCAACGACCACCAGGAAGGCTGCCACGTACGCCAGGCCGCGCTGGATGCGCGCAAGGCGTTTCACCCGGCATAGACGTTTCGCCCGCCCATGAAAAAACCCCGCAGAGTTCGCGCTCTGCGGGGTTTTTTGTTTCCCTGTATTGAACAAGGATGCTGAACTCGTCGCGCAACCGGTGGCTGGGTAGGCGCAACGTCGTTAGACAGTGGCAAAGCCACGGCAAGACGGTACAACGCCCCCAGTCGCCGGTTTCGCGGCGACCCCAGATTACATGCCCATGTCGCCCATGCCGCCCATGCCACCACCCATGCCGCCGCCCATGCCACCAGCACCGGCTTCGTCTTTTGGAGACTCAGCGATCATGGCTTCGGTCGTCAGCATCAAAGATGCCACAGAGGCTGCGTTTTGCAGTGCGGTGCGGGTCACTTTCGTTGGGTCCAGAATACCCATTTCGATCATGTCGCCGTAGGTGCCGTTGGCAGCGTTGTAGCCGTAGTTGCCGGTACCGGCCAACACAGCAGCCACCACAACAGAGGCTTCTTCGCCTGCGTTGTAGACGATTTCGCGCAGAGGGGCTTCGATGGCCTTCAACACCAGCTTGATGCCGGCGTCTTGGTCGGCGTTAGCGCCTTCGATCTTGCCAGCAGCTTGCTTGGCGCGCAGCAGAGCCACGCCGCCACCAGCCACAATGCCTTCTTCCACGGCAGCGCGGGTCGCGTGCAGGGCGTCTTCCACGCGGGCTTTCTTTTCCTTCATTTCGATCTCGGTGGTAGCGCCCACCTTGATCACGGCCACGCCGCCAGCCAGTTTGGCCACGCGCTCTTGCAGCTTTTCGCGGTCGTAGTCGCTGGAAGCTTCTTCGATTTGCACGCGCACTTGCTTGACGCGGGCTTCGATGTCAGCAGCAGCACCAGCGCCATCAATGATGGTGGTGTTTTCTTTGCCCACTTCGATGCGCTTGGCTTGGCCCAGATCGGCCAAAGTGACTTTTTCCAGGGTCAGGCCGACTTCTTCAGCGATGACCTTGCCGCCGGTCAGGATGGCGATGTCTTCCAGCATGGCCTTGCGGCGATCGCCGAAACCAGGAGCCTTCACAGCCACCACCTTCAGGATGCCACGGATGGTGTTGACCACCAGGGTCGCCAGGGCTTCGCCATCGACTTCTTCAGCGATGATCAGCAGAGGACGGCCAGACTTGGCAACTTGTTCCAGGGTAGGCAACAGTTCGCGGATGTTGCTGATCTTCTTGTCGAACAACAGAACAAACGGGTTGTCCAGCAAAGCGGCTTGCTTTTCTGGGTTGTTGATGAAGTAGGGCGACAGGTAGCCACGGTCGAATTGCATGCCTTCGACGACATCCAGTTCGGATTCCAGCGACTTGCCGTCTTCGACGGTGATCACGCCTTCTTTACCAACCTTGTCCATTGCGTCCGCAATGATCTTGCCGATGGATTCATCGGAATTGGCAGAGATCGAACCGACTTGGGCGATTTCCTTGGAGGTGGTGGTGGCTTTGGAAGCCTTCTTCAGCTCGGCGACCAAAGCAGTCACTGCCTTGTCGATACCGCGCTTCAGGTCCATCGGGTTCATGCCGGCGGCCACGTACTTCATGCCTTCGCGGATGATGGCCTGGGCCAGCACGGTCGCGGTGGTGGTGCCGTCACCCGCCAGGTCGGAGGTCTTGGAAGCAACTTCCTTGACCATCTGCGCACCCATGTTTTGCAGCTTGTCTTTGAGTTCGATTTCCTTGGCCACGGACACACCGTCCTTGGTCACGGTAGGGGCGCCGAAAGAGCGCTCCAGAACCACGTTACGGCCTTTAGGGCCCAGGGTCACCTTGACTGCGTTAGCCAAAATGTTCACGCCTTCAACCATGCGTGCGCGGGCTTCGCCGCCGAAAACTACGTCTTTTGCTGCCATGAGAATTTCTCCGGAATCAGTTAATTAAGGGATGGACTGGAAAGCGAGAAATTACTTCTCGACGACTGCGAACAGGTCGTCTTCTTTCATGACCAGCAGTTCGTCGCCGTCAACCTTGACGGTTTGGCCGCTGTACTTGCCGAACAAAACGCGGTCGCCGACCTTGACGGTCAGGGCGGAGATGTCACCCTTGTCGTTCTTTTTGCCTGGGCCAACGGCCAAGATTTCGCCTTGATCGGGCTTTTCAGCAGCCGAGTCAGGGATCACGATGCCGGAAGCGGTCTTGGTTTCGCTGTCGATACGCTTAACGATCACGCGGTCGCCGAGAGGACGTAGGTTCATAGAGTCTCCTAAAAGTGAAACAGTTTAAAAAGGGGCGTGGGGCGGGTGCTAGCACTCAACCCCTACGAGTGCTAATGATAAGGGCAAGTTGTGACGTTTCAAGGGCAAGGGCCAGAAATGCTGTGTTGGCGAGAGGCGTTGGTGGGCGTTTGGCCCAAATTTTGGTGCACAAAATTTATAAAAATAAGGCCGCTAGCGCGGATTTCACCTGCGCAGGCAGCTATCTATTTAATAGTGAGCAGGTTGCGAGCTGTGTTAGCCGCCACCGTACAGCCACGGCAGATCCAGCAGGCGTTCGCCGCCCAACTGCATGGCCCGGTCGCGGCCCCAACGCACTAAACCGGAAGCATGGAAGATGCGTCCGTTGCGCTGGGCGCGGGCTTGCACCCGGGCGTTGCGTTGCCAGCGTTGGCGGGCGTAGTGGGCCAGCGCCGCAGGAATGTCGGTGCCGGACTGCAGCACGCTGGCCAGTGTGGCGGCATCTTCGATGGCCATGCCCGCGCCTTGGGCCAGATACGGCCGCATAGGATGTGCCGCATCGCCCAGTAACGCGACCCG
>NZ_JBDTEM010000273.1:0-2313 GCF_039922535.1 Rhodoferax sp.
GCCCGATGCCGAAGACCGCTCCGCCCACCAGCGTGCCCTGCACGACAGTGCGCGCGCGCTGCACGCGCAACTGCGCCAGGCCACCGCCCGCTCGTTGGACGAGCTGCATACCGAACTGGCCGGGCGCGACGCGGTAGACATTGAAGCCGAACGCGCCGCGCTGGACACCCAGGTGGTACAGCTGGAGGTGGCCATCGGCACCGCCAGCGCCACCGTCCACACCGCCCGCCAGACGCTGGAGGCAATCGACACCTCGGCGGCGGCGGCCGAAGCCCGTGAAGAAATGGAGTCCGCCGTGGCCCGCCTGCGCGCCGCCATACCGCCGTGGATGCAGTTGCGGCTGGCCGACAGCCTGCTGCAAGAAGCCTTGAAGCGCTTCCGCGAACGCGCCCAGGCCCCGATGGTGCGGCTGGCTTCTGAGTACTTTGGCCTGATTACCGGTGGCCGTTATCCCAAGCTGATAGTGGATGCCTCCGCCGAGCGCCCGGTGCTGCAGGCCGAAGGCGCGGATGGCCGCCTGATCGGCATCGAAGCCATGAGCGAAGGCACGGCCGACCAGCTCTATTTGGCCCTGCGCCTGGCTGCGTTGGAATTGCAACGTAGCAACGGCCCGGCCATGCCCCTGGTGCTGGACGACGTGCTGATGACCAGCGACGACGCCCGCGCCACCCACATCTTCCAGGCCCTGGCCCGCTTTGCTCAAGGAGGCCAGGTGCTGCTCTTCACCCACCACCAGCATTTGGTGCAGGTGGGGCAGGCGGCGCTGCCAGGGGATGCGCTGGCGGTGCATTATTTATAAGAAATAGGCCGCTCGTGCATATCCAACCAGCGCAAGCAGCTACTTTTTACATAGCAAGTCAACCAAGGCCACCCATGGCACAGCCCATCCGTTTGGAAACGCCTCGTTTGCTTCTGCGCCAGTGGCTGCCGCAGGACCGTGCCCCGTTTGCAGCGCTGAATGCCGACCCGCAGGTGATGGAGTTCTTCCCCGCGGTGCGCACGCGTGCCGAAAGCGACCAGATGGTCGATAGCTGCCAGGCGTTGATTGCCGAACGTGGCTGGGGCTTCTGGGCTGCGGAGTTGAAAACCTCTGGGCAATTTATCGGCTTTGTAGGCTTGCATGAGCCCTCGGCGCTGTTGCCGTTTTCTCCCTGCGTAGAGATTGGCTGGCGTTTGGCCGCGCCCTACTGGGGCCAAGGTTTGGCCACCGAGGCCGCCAAGGCCGCCCTGCAGTTCGGGTTTGACCAGGTAGGCCTTGCGGAAATCGTGTCGTTCACGGCAGTCGCCAACGCCCGCTCCCGCGCCGTGATGGAACGCCTGGGCATGCAGGCCGATGGCACTTTTGAACACCCCCAAGTCCCCGAAGGCCATGCATTGCGCCTGCATTGCCTGTACCGTCTTGCCCGGGAAATAGAGGTCAAATAGCCTCTCGGCGCATATTCCACCTGCACAAGCAGCTACCAAAAAAATAGCGACAAGGCCAAAGACCCAGTCGCTAGGTGCAGTAAGAGAGGAGGGGGGAGGCTTACGCCAGCTCGCCCATCTGGCTTTGCAGGTAGTTCTGGATGCCGACCTTGCCGACCAAATCAATCTGGGTTTCCAGGAAGTCGATGTGCTCTTCGGTGTCGTCCAGAATGCCTTGCAGCAGGTCGCGGGACACGTAGTCGCGCACGCTTTCGCAATGGGCGATGCCGTCCTTGATGGTGGCTTGGGCACCTTGCTCGGCCTTCAGGTCGCAGGCCAGGCATTCGGGCACGTCTTCGCCGACCAAAATCTTGGCCAGGTCTTGCAGGTTGGGTAAGCCATCCAACATGAAGATGCGGTCCATCAGCTTGTCGGCGTGCTTCATCTCGCCGATGGATTCTTCGTATTCTTTCTTCGCTAGCTTGTCCAAACCCCAGTGCTTGTACATGCGGTAGTGCAGAAAGTACTGGTTGATGGCGGTGAGCTCGTTTTTGAGTTGCGCTTGCAGATGCGCGATGACTTGGATGTCGCCCTTCATGGTGGCCGTCCCTTTTTGAATGTGTGGTCGCAAGATTGCTTCATTGCGGATTGTCGGCGACGCAGCCCGTTAAATCAAAAAAAGCGAACCTATGGCCCCATCTTTTCGCTCTGAGTACGAACACGCGTGATAGGCATTCGCAAGGGGGTTAAACAGGGTCTTGTTTGCCCTCTAAATAAATAGCAAGTGGGCGCTTCGCCATGTAAAGTGGGCCGCATGCTTGTTACCACCCATGTTCCCGCTGTATTGGATATCGAGGCATCGGGTTTTGGTCGGCAGAGCTACCCGATCGAAGTGGGATGCATCTTGCC
>NZ_JBDTEM010000274.1:0-2937 GCF_039922535.1 Rhodoferax sp.
ACCGCCACTTCGCCATCCTGTACCGCGCCAACCACCAGTCCAAGCCGTTTGAAAAAGCACTGCGCCGCGCGGCGATTCCGTACAAGGTGTCGGGCGGCACCGGCTTTTTTGACCGGGCCGAGATCAAAGACCTGTGCGCCTGGTTTCGCCTGTGGATCAACCACGACGACGACCCGGCGTTTTTGCGCTGCATCACCACGCCCAAGCGCGGCATTGGCCACCAAACGCTGGGCAAGCTGGGCGAATTTGCCACGCAGTACAAGCTGAGCCTGTTCGAGTCGCTGTTCACGTCCTCGCTGGGCGCGCTGTTGCCCGCCAAGGCGCTGGACGGCCTGCACGAATTTGGCCGCTACGTAACAGACCTGGAATACCAGGCCCGGCGCACGGTGGGTGCGGAGGACGCGCTAGCATTTATGTTGCAGTGGCTCAAAGATATTGACTACGAAAAGCACCTCTACGACGGCGAAGACAGCGAAAAAGTGGCCGCCGCCCGCTGGACCAATGTGCTGGAGTTTTGCGACTGGATGGCCGCCCGCGCCGGTGGCCAGACAGACGAAGATTCGGGTGTAACGACCCTGCGCGAGACCAAAAGCCTGCTCGAAGTGGCCCAGACCATCGCCCTGCTGTCCACCATCAACCAGCGCGAGAAGGATGCCGACGTGGTCACCCTCTCCACCCTGCACGCCTCCAAAGGGCTGGAGTGGCCGCACGTGATGCTGGCGGGCGTGACCGAAGGCATGCTGCCCTTCAAGCTGGACGACGACGAGGGCCGCCAACAGGTGGTGGCCGACGACATCACCCAGCGCCTGCAGGAAGAGCGCCGCCTGATGTACGTGGGCATTACCCGCGCCCAGCGCAGCCTGGCCGTGAGCTGGACCAAAAAGAAGAAAAAAGGCCGCGAAACCGTGGCCGCCCAGCCCAGCCGCTTCATCAAAGAGATGGGGCTGGACCAGTCCACAGTGAAAGAAGACCCGCGCGAAAAGCTGCGTGCCTTGCGCGCCGAATTTGCCCAAAAATCGCAAGCCAATGCCGCCGCCGCCCTGGCCGCGCAGAATCCATGACACTCCGACTTACTGCACTTTTTATAGCTGCCTGCGCAATCAGTACCTGCGCCAGCGCCCAAAATGCCTCTAAACCCAAACCCGCCGAATGCCTGGCCGCCACGGCCCTGACCACGGCGCATTTGGTCGGCCTGTGGCGTGCCGAGATCGACGGCGAACCCGGCGGTGCCAGCGTGCGCTTTCAAAAAGACCCCGAGCAAGACAGCAGCGTGGTGGGCAGCATCAACCGCGATGGTGTGAAAACCGGTGCCAAAGATGGTGCGAAAAATGCTGGGAAAGATGCTGGCAAGACGAAGGACAAAGCGAAACCGGCTCTGCTGGCCGGTGACGTACAGCAAGGCGACTTTCAGTTGGAAGAATCCGACGACGGTGTGCGCATCAGCGCCACCTGGAGCGGCCAGGTCGTAGAGACCTCATGTGGCAAGGAAATCAAAGGACTATGGACCAACGCACTCACCGACCAAACCCATCCCTTCGTGCTGCGCAAGCAGGGCGGCTGGGAATGAAGCCCGCCAAGCTTTTTGCCTTGGGTGCGACCATGGCCGCCTTGTGCGGTGGCGCGCAAGCCCAGGTGGCCACCGCCGCCGACACCGCGTCGGCCATTGCCAAGGCCACCACCTCGGCACCCTGGCTGGCCTGCAGCCGCCTGACCGATGACAAGGCCGCCCGCCTGGCCTGCTACGACGAGCTGGCCCAGCAGGTCACCGCGCCTGCGCCCGCCGCCCCGGCCCCCCTGTCCACGGCCGCATCGGCCCTGACCGAGGTGCCACCCCAACCGGTGGCCGTGGCCTTGGCCATCGCCGCCGACCAGGGTTGCAAAGACGCCCGCTACTCCGAGCTGTCGCGCTTCTGGGAGCTGGAATCGGGCAGCAACTGCGGCACCTTTGGCATCCGGGGCTACCGGCCCATCAGCCTGTCGGTGGTACGGGCCAGCGCCACGAACGACCAGCCCAGTTCCCCGGCAGTGGGCCATACGGCTGCGGAGCCCGTTGACTACAACCGCACCGAAGCCCGCATCCAGGTGTCGGTGCGCACCAAGATCGCCCAGGGCCTGCTGACCCAGGGCAGCCCGGGCCTGAGCGATTCGCTGTGGTTTGGCTACACCCAGCAGTCGTACTGGCAGCTGTTCAGCCCGAACCTGTCGCGCCCGTTCCGCAGCACCGACCACGAGCCCGAAGTGGTCTACGTCTACCCCAGCACCCTGAACCTGCCGTTTGACTGGAAGCTGCGCTACACCGGCGTGGGCCTGGTGCACCAGTCCAACGGCCAGAGCCAGCCCTTGTCGCGCAGCTGGAACCGCGTGTATCTGATGGCCGGGTTCGAGCAATCCAACCAGTGGCGCATACAGGCCCGCGCCTGGCAGCGTATCCACGAGAGCAACGGCAGCGACGACAACCCCGACATCACCGACTACATCGGCCACGGCGAGCTGCTGGCCGCGTGGAACGTCAACCCCGACAACACCCTGGTCGCTACGGTGCGCAATTCGCTGAACGTGTCCAACCGCGGCTCGGTGCGCCTGGAGTGGCTGAAAACCCTGACCGGCAACGACAACAAAAAGAGCGCCCTGCGCCTGCACACCCAGCTGTTCAGCGGCTACGGCGACACCCTGATCGACTACAACGTCCGCCGCACCGTGCTGAGCGTGGGGTTGAGCTTGGTGGATTTCTGACCACACCCCCGTTCGCGCCCTAGGCGCGATGCCCGGCCAGGGATGCTGGCAGCACCGAACCTACCTAAAACCTCAGGCCAAATCGACCGCTAGCGCAATAAGAACCTGCACGGCTAGCTATTAATATGAGAGTTGGCATCCACCCGGCTCGGAGGAAAATGCCGAAATCCGGATGAGGTCGAACGCCTGAATTGAGCCGACTGG
>NZ_JBDTEM010000275.1:0-13340 GCF_039922535.1 Rhodoferax sp.
CGGGCCTTCACGGCCATGCTGGCGGATGCCAGCGGGGACTACCGCGACAAGATGCTGCGTGCGTTTGTGCAAAGCCTGGGGCCGGGCCAGTTGCTGCGGGTGTCGGATGCCGCCCGCGCCGCAGACCCGGCAGACCCGTTCGATATTTTTCGGGGTTGCAGGCAGTGGACGCTGCCTACCTCCGCGCCAGAGCCGGATGCGGCCATTGCCCACTGCGCGCTGGCGTTCTTCAGCGGCGGCCATGTACCCATCCAGTAGATGGATATTAGATAAATAACCCGTTGGACGCGTAAACGCTTGAAATCTACAGTCCCTCCATCGCCTTGCCCAAGGCCTATCCGTTGGAGAAATAATGGCTGTCGCGCTTCTTACCCCTGGTTACCAGGCCCTGCACCCAGCAGCACGCAGCAAGCTGCTGCAATGGCTGCCCGGCCTGGCCTTGAGCGGAGCCCTGGCCGCCACCGCCATGGCGCTGGGCCAACTTGCCTGGCTGCAACTACACGGATTGACCGCGCTCACCTTAGCCATCGTGCTGGGCATGTTGCTGGGCAACGCCATGCTGCCATGGCTTCCCCCACTGGGCCGGGCCGTGGGCCCTGGCGTGCAGGTATCCAAGCAAACCCTGCTACGCCTGGGCATTGTGTTGTACGGCCTGCGGCTGACGGTGCAAGACATCGGCCATGTGGGCCTGATTGGCTTGGTAGTGGATGCGCTGGTGCTGGGCACTACCTTTGGCCTGGCCTGCTGGGTAGGCACCCGCTGGTTGGGCCTGGACCGCAAGACGGCCATGCTAATTGGCGCAGGTAGCTCCATTTGCGGTGCCGCTGCCGTGATGGCGACCGAGCCGGTGCTGCGCGCCCGGGCCGACCAGGTCACGGTGGCGGTGGCCACGGTGGTGGTGTTTGGCACCGTGGCTATTTTTGTGTACCCGCTGCTGTTTGTGCTGAACCAGCACTGGCAGTTGATCCCAGGCGGCGCGCAGACTTTTGGCATGTATGCGGGCTCCACCATCCACGAGGTGGCCCAGGTGGTGGCTGCCGCCCGCGCCATCGGCCCGGATGCCGCCGATGCCGCGGTGATCGCCAAGATGGTCCGGGTGATGATGCTGGCCCCTTTTCTGCTGGGGTTGTCGGCCTGGCTGGCACGTGACGCGGCGCGGGCGGGCAAGGCTACGCCCAGCGCACCCACCCCTTTGGCCGTGCCCTGGTTTGCCTTCGGGTTCGTTGCGGTGGTGCTGTTTAATTCCTTGCACTGGCTGCCCGCGCCGGTACTGGCCTTCGCTGCCGAATTGGACACTGTGCTGCTGGCCATGGCCATGGCAGCCCTGGGTCTGGCGACCCACCTGGGGGCCATCCGCAAAGCCGGGATCAAACCTCTACTGCTGGCCACCATGCTGTTTGGCTGGCTGGTCATCGGAGGGGCATTGATCAACCGCTGGATTCCCGCGTTGCTGGGCTAAAGGCCCGCCTGCAATGGGATACTAGGCGCGTGACAAAACATATTTATATCTATTCCCCCTCTGGCGCGGTGCGCGACAAAGCCGCTTTCAAACGCGGCGTGGCCCGGCTCAAAACCCTGGGCTACGCGGTCGAGATCGATCCCGATGCCCTCAAAAGCCATATGCGCTTTGCCGGTGACGATGCCACCCGCGTGGCCGCCATCCACCGCGCGGCCGCCAGCGGTGCCGACGTTGCGCTTACCACCCGCGGCGGCTACGGCTTGACCCGCATCCTGGGCAGCATCGATTACAAGGCCGTGGCCAAGTCGATTGAAAAAGGCACGCAGTTTGTGGGCTACAGCGACTTCACCGCCTTGCAAAACGCCTTGCTCGCCCAAACCGGAGCGATCACCTGGGCCGGTCCGGCACTGACCGGCGACTTTGGCGTAGAGGACACGCCCGACGACATCATGGAAGCCTGCTTTGACGACCTGGTGGACGGGCAGGGCGAAGGCACCGGCTGGCGGCTGGGGCGTGAGGATGCGCAGATTGCTATAGATTCCGCAGCTGCCAGCGCAGGTGAAATAAGCGCGGAAGGCGATTTTTACTTAAAAGATGCGGTGCTGTGGGGCGGCAACCTGTCGGTGTTGGTGTCCCAACTGGGTACGCCGTACTTTCCGCAGATCCAAGGTGGCATTCTGTTTTTGGAAGACGTGGGCGAACACCCGTACCGCATCGAACGCATGCTGACCCAACTGCTCTATAGCGGGGTGCTGGCGCGTCAAAAAGCCATCGTGCTGGGCCAGTTCACCGAATTCACCAAGGTGCCACACGACGGGACGTTCCGGCTGGCCACCGTGGTGGCCTGGCTGCGCAGCCAAATCAAGGTGCCGGTGCTGACTAATTTGCCCTTTGGCCATGTGCCGACCAAGGTGCTGCTGCCCGTGGGTGCCACGGTCGAGTTGGCGCTGCAAGGCCGTGAGGCGCTGGTGGTTTGGGGCCATGTGTCGCACGGCGGTGCCGGGCACCACCACCACGATCACCATGGCGACCACGACCACAGCGGCCACCATCACCACTGACCACATTTCAGTAAGAGCGCACGCTTGGGGTGTTTAACCCAATCTGCTGGAGCGCGACACCAGGCCCTTGGGCAACAAGCCCTGGAACAGGGGGGCGATCTGCTCCATCTGGGCGCGGGCCGCAGCCTCGCCATCGCGGCTAGCCAGCACGCCCATCAGGTCGGCACGCAGGAACCACAATGACTGAACGTCTTTGGCATAGGCCACGCGGCGTTGCAAAAGCGGTTCTTCAAAACCATTGACTTCGTCCAAGCACGCCAGCATGGCGGAGCGCACCTGCTCCAACTGCTGTGCCCGCCCGGCATCTGCCCGCGCAGTATCTACACCAATGATGTTGTAGAAACTGTTTTTGATAGAGGTGGAGTCCCAAGCCATGGACGGGTAGGTGTGCGTGTAGAAAAATGAATTAAATGCGAAACATGTGACAAATTACACATTACAGTAGCACAAACCCCTTGCCAAAGGTTCACGGATGCCGGGCTTCGGTAACTAGGTGTAATTAATTTCGACTCATTTGCCGAAGGGGAAACATTTTGAATCTTTCCTGGTACTCCAAAAATACCGAGTCTGCCGAGGGCGTTCGTTTCCATTCATAATTTGTCTTGTAAAGCGCATGCAATCCGATAGCTTTTCACCTGCTGCACTAAACTGCATTCACGATTTACTTGACCACTAACGAAGTCTCCAGCATGGGCGTACAGGCCACCGTCGTATTTGCCGATCTCACCGGGAGCACTGCCTTCTATGTGGCGCTTGGCAACGAGAAAGCCACCCGTGCGGTGACCCGCATCACCCAGTGGATCGGCGAGGTGTGCGAAGCCCACCAGGGTCGGGTGGTCAAAAAGCTGGGCGATGGTGTGCTGGCCGTGTTTGCCGATGCAGGCAATGCAGCCAATGCAGTGATCGCCATCCAGCGCGGCCACCAGCAACGCCTGCTCAAATGGCCCGATGCCATCCGTATGGAAATCAAAGCCGGCATTGCCCGTGGTGAGGTGGTGGAAGTCGACGGCGATTGCTACGGCGATGCGGTCAACGTCGCATCGCGGCTGAGCGATTTGTCCGGCGGCAACCAAATTTGGGCCACCGAATCGGTTGTGGCCCAGGTGGACGATACCCTGGGGTTGCGCTTTATGAGCCTAGGCCCGGTCAATTTGCGCGGCCGCCTTGAGGCCGTGCCGCTATACAAGATTGAGTGGCAAGAAGATGCCCGCACAGAATTTGTCACCATGCAGGCCAGCCTGGCCGAGATTGAGCGGCCCGGAACGCACCAGGCGGGGCGCATCCACCTGGCTTATCTGGATACCAATCGCAGTTTTACATCGCAAGAGATGCCGGTATACCTGGGGCGCGCCGAGCAAGCCGAGTTTTTTATCAAAGATCCGCGCGTCTCGCGGCTGCACGCCCGCATTGAATGGCGCAACGGTGCGTTTTTCATCACCGACCTGAGCAGCTTTGGCACCTGGGTGCGCTTTACCGGCAGCGACACCGATGTGCCCTTGCGCCGCGACGATTGCCAGCTGCACGGCACCGGGGAAATTGCGCTGGGGATGCCGTTCAATGACATCAGTGCCCCGACGGTGCACTTCAGTTTTTGACAGCCTGCCCTCTGGTTTTATGGCACTACGGGCTAGCGGGCATAGGTAGACGCGCTGAGGGCTAAAATTTACCTACTGCGCCAGAGACCGTAAGTTTCTGAGCAACCTATGAACAAACCGGCCGCTATTGTCATGACGAAAAAATCCAGCATCGACTTTGAAGACATGAACCTGCAGGTGGGTGTGCGCCTGCAGATCATGTCAAGCCAGTCTGCCACCCCTGCAGTGCACTACACCACCTTGATCGGTTTTGTGCCCGGCGAGTATTTGCTGCTGAAGATTCCGCAGGAAAGCAGTGCCATGTCAGAAGGGGAAAACGTCATCATCCGCGTGTTCTCGGGGGTTTCGGTGTTTACCTTTAGCAGCAAGGTGGAGTCGGTGGTCACGGCACCTCGCGCTTTTTTGCTACTGGCGTTTCCCAGTTCGATCCAGAAAGTGGGCCTGCGCAAAGCGGTGCGGGTCAAGGCCAATTTGCCGGTCAAGATCAAAAACGGGCCAGACCCCCAGAACTTCAAAATGGCCACGCTGTCAGACATCAGTTTGAGCGGCGCGCTGGTGTCTACCGCCCGGCCTTTGGGTACCTCGGGCGACCTGATCGACATCGAATTCACGCTGCGCGACCAGGCCTCGGACCGCGATGTCACCATCAACACCACGGCGTCGATTCGCAGCGTGCAGCAGTCGGCGGGCAGCACGGCCGACGGCGCCACCTTCCATACGGTGTACTCGCACGGCATCAACTTCCACGATATCCAAGCGGCCAACCAGGTGATCCTGCAGAACTTTGTGTACGAGACTTTGTTAGTCCACCGCACCTGATGTTCTGTGCTATTGAATAAGTAGCTGCTGACGCAGGCAGTGCCTGTGCCAGAGGCCTAAAAAACATATATTTTTAAGCCTCTTTTCCCTTCTGCAAATCGTCACGTGACTGTCATTAATTTGACATCAAAACCGCGCACACTGGCTGGTAACCTTCGCGCCCGTTTGCTTGTAGCCACCTGATGCCCCTCCCTGATAAAAACCACCATCCCACCCACCCGGCGACCGCCGTAGCGCTGCTGGACCGCGACCACAGCATTCTGGCCTTTAACGAGCGGGTGCTGGACTGGGCGGTACGCGCCGATGTGCCGCTGCTGGAACGGCTGCGCTATTTGTGCATCGTCTCGGCCAATCTGGACGAATTCTTTGAAGTGCGCGGTGCCCCGCATCTGATTGCCGCACACACCAATGACTACCGCGGGGTCTATACCGTCGATTCCTTCAAAGCGCTGGCCACCGCCGCCCATGCGCTGGTGGCGCGCCAGTACGCGCTGTACAACGACCAGTTGCAGTCGGCGTTTGCCGAACAGGGTTTTCAGATCATCTCGCACGGCGAACGCAATGCCGTGCAGCGGCGCTGGGTCAAGAGCTACTTTGAGCGCGAGGTGCGGCCGCTGCTGGTGCCGGTGGGACTGGACCCGTCACACCCGTTCCCCCAGGTGGCCAATAAGTCGCTGAATTTCATCGTGCGCCTGAGCGGGCAAGACGCTTTTGGCCGCGAAAACGACATCACCATCGTCAAGGTGCCCCGGGTACTGCCGCGCTTTATTCGCCTGCCCGATGCCGTGGCGGGTGACCGCATGCTGTTTGTGTCGCTGTCCAGCGTGATCCGCGCCCACCTGCAAGAGATGTTTACCGGCCGCCAGGTGGGGCAGTTTTCGCAATTCCGTGTCACGCGCCACTCCGACCTGGCGGTGGACGAAGACGATGTGCGCAACCTACGCACCGCCCTGCGCCAAGGGCTGGAGGTGCGCCACTTCGGCCAGGCGGTCCGGCTGGAGGTGTCGGCCGACTGCTCGGAGCATTTATCTACATTTTTGCTCAAGCAGTTTGACCTGCCCGAGCAGGCGCTGTACCGGGTGCACGGCCCGGTGAACCTGGCGCGGCTGACGCAGCTGATCGACCTGTTGAACCGCCCAGCACTGCTGTTCCCGACCTTCCAGGCCAGTTGGCCCAAGCAGTTGACTCAGGGCCAGTCGTTTTTTGAACGACTCAAGCAGGGCGATGTGTTGGTGCACCAGCCGTTTGAAAGCTTTGACGCGGTGTTGGCCTTTTTGCGAGAAGCGGTACACGACCCTTTGGTGTTGGCCATCAAGCAAACCATTTACCGCACCGGACCCGACTCCGAGCTCATGGCCTTGCTGCGTGAAGCCGTGCGCCGGGGCAAAGAGGTGACGGTGGTGGTGGAGCTGAAAGCCCGCTTCGACGAAGAAGCCAACATCAACTGGGCCGAGATGCTGGAGTCCATTGGCGCGCAGGTGGTGTACGGCGTGGTTGGTCTGAAAACCCACGCCAAAATGCTGCTGGTGACGCGCCGCGAGGGCAAGCAACTGCGCCGTTACGGCCATTTGTCTACCGGTAACTACAACCCGCGCACGGCCCGGCTGTACACCGACATCAGCTACCTCACCGCCGAACCGGCGCTGACCGGCGACATGGACCAGGTCTTTCTGCACATCGCCGGGCAAAGCAAACTGCCGCACCTGCGCTGCCTGCTGCTGGCACCGTTCCACCTGCACCGCAAGCTGATCGCCAAGAT
The DNA here is from genome assembly GCF_039922535.1 of Rhodoferax sp. Classification (GTDB taxonomy): domain Bacteria; phylum Pseudomonadota; class Gammaproteobacteria; order Burkholderiales; family Burkholderiaceae_C; genus Rhodoferax_B. Next base: position 6,694 of record NZ_JBDTEM010000275.1, read on the forward strand.
CAACGCCGTGGGTAAGGCTGCCGCGCAAGGTAAGCCGGGGCGCATCGTCGCCAAGATGAACGCTTTGACCGACGAGGCCCTGATCGAGGCCTTGGTGCACGCCGGCCAGCAGGGCGTGCGCATTGACCTGGTGGTGCGCGGGGCCTGTATGCTGCCGGCGCAAGTGCCGGGTTGGACGGACAACATCCGGGTGCGCTCGGTGGTGGGGCGGTTTCTAGAGCATTCGCGTATCTTTTACTTTGGCAGCGGCGACCATGAGGAGCTGTACCTGTCCAGCGCCGACTGGATGAACCGCAATATGCTGCGCCGCATCGAGCTGGCTTGGCCGGTGACCGACCCCGTGCTGCGCCAGCGCGTCATCGATGAATGCCTGGTGCCTTATCTGCTGGACGGGCGCGATGCCTGGGACCTGGGTGCAGACGGCCGCTACACCCGTACCCGAATCGACGGCCACAGTGCCCAAGCCGCGCTGATGAACCGCTACAGCCAACACCGCCGCAGGCAAGCAGGCTGATATGGATTTGATTCTGTGGCGCCACGCCGAAGCCGAAGAGGGCGATGACCCGCTGGCCGACCTGGACCGCAGCCTGACCCCGCGCGGAACCAAGCAGGCCCAGCGCATGGCACAGTGGCTGGACCGGCATCTGCCAGACAGCACCCGGGTGCTGGCCAGCCCGGCGCGGCGTACCGAGCAAACCGTGCAAGCGCTGGGGCGCAAATTCAAGCTGCGTTCTGAGTTAGCCCCCGGCTGCACCCCGGCGCAACTGCTGGCCGCCGCCCAATGGCCCGAGAGCAAGGTGCACGTGCTGCTGGTAGGGCACCAGCCGGTTTTGGGAGAAACCATCGCCCAGTTGCTGGGTATGGCCGAGCCCGAGTTCTCGGTGCGCAAAGGTGCCGTGTGGTGGCTGCGCCACCGCGAGCGCGATGGCGTGGGGCAGACGGTGCTGGTATCCGTGCAGGCCCCGGAGATGCTTTAAGCCGTTTTTAGGCCTTTTTTACAGGCTTCTTAACGGCCTTTTTTGCAGCGGGCTTCGGTGTCACTTCTGCTGCAGGGCGGCCAGTTTTGATGGTGGGTACTGCTTGTAAAGCTACGCGCAAGGCCGCGTCTGACATGGCTGCCAGGGCTTTGATGCCGGCGCGCAGCAGTTCGCTCTTCTTCGCGGGCTGGGCCAAGGCAATCGAGCGCAGTTTCAAATCATCCAGCACGGTGTATTCGGGCTTGGGGATGGTGAAGCTGTCGCGTACCAGCTTGGGCTTTTTAAGCTTGGCGGGCTTGGCCACAGGCACTACCTTGGCCTTGGCTACGGGGGGCTTGGCTTTGGCCACCACGGGCTTGGCGACCTTCAGCACCTTGGCGCGTACCGCAACTTTCTTCGGCACAACAGGCTTGCTCACCACCACCGCAGGTGCAGCGGCAGCAGGCGTGGCAGGGGTTGGTACGGTAGCAACTTTGGGGGTGGTGGTCATCTATAAAACTCCAATTAAACGATTTATATAGTTTATACGGTTTTATGTGGATTTTCAAATTTGATAGCGTGGACCTGGCCCGTTTTCACCATGCTGTCATCGCCATCCCTTAGGGTCCAGGCTTTTGACGTTCAGATGGAGTGATACCTTGGATACTTTCGCCGTCGACGTGCCGAGCCTAGCCCGCGACTACTTACCGGGCAAGGTGCGCCACGGGGTGGGGCCGCTAGCCGCCTTGATGCGCGAAAGTGCGCTGAAGTCGGTGTTTCAGCCCATTGTGGATTTGCGCAATGGCGGCATCTATGCGCACGAAGCCTTGATTCGCGGTGTCGAGGGCACGGCTATGTTTGGGGCCGATGCCTTGTTCACCGCGGCCCGCAAAGAACGGCTGGTGTTTGAGTTTGAGCTGTACTGTGCGGGTGTGGCGCTGGAAAGCTGGGGCCGACTGCAGGAGCCCGGACGGCTGTTTGTCAATATCAGCGCTGACGCTTTGGTGGATGTGGTGCAGTCCCAGGGTTGCGCCACGCTGGTGCAATGGGTTCGCAGTTTTGGGGTCTTGCCGCGCATGTTGGTGTTGGAGCTGACCGAGCACGAGCGCGTGAACAATATGGACCAGTTGATTGAAGTCGCACGGGATGTGCGCGCTGCTGGCTTGTCGCTGGCATTGGACGACTTTGGCGATGGACGTTCCAGCCTCCGGCTGTGGTCGCAGGTCAAGCCGGAGATCGTCAAGATCGACAAGTACTTCACCAAAGATATCGCCCACCACGCCGACAACTTGCAAACCTTGCAGGCCCTGAAGCAAATTGCCACTATTTTTGGCACCCAACTGGTGGCTGAGGGCATCGAGACACAAGATGACCTGCGGGTACTGCGCGACCTGGATCTGGCCTACGGGCAGGGCTATCTGTTAGGTCGGCCCGAGCAGGCTCCCCGGGTCAAAGTGCATGGGGCCGCGATGGAGGTTTTAAACGATACGCTGGTGTCGATATTTCCGGCATCGGGGCGGGTGTCACGCTCAGGTGTTTTGCGCGGCCTGGCGGTGCAGCAAGCGCCCTGTGCCGATTTGCACACGACCAACGACCAGTTGTCAGCCCTGTTTTTGCAGCACGCCGACCTGCACGCGATTGCCATCGTGGACAACGGCCGTCCGCTGGCGCTGGTAAACCGGCACCAGTTCATGACCCACTATGCCACCCCGTATTACCGCGAGGTGCATGGGCGTAAGCCCTGCCTGGCCAACGCCAACCACGCGCCCAGGCTGGTGGAGCGGGACCATAACGTCGACGAGTTGGTGGGCATCCTGACATCACAAGACCAGCGCTACCTGACCGAGGGGTTCATCGTGACCGAAAATGGGCGCTACATCGGGCTGGGCACCGGCGACCAATTGGTGCGTTCGGTTACCGAGGTGCGGCTGGAGGCGGCCCGCCACGCCAACCCACTGACTTTTTTACCAGGCAATATCCCGATTAGCCAGCACATTGAGCGCCTGATGGATGCTGGAGCCGACTTTGTGGCCTGTTACGCCGATTTGAACCATTTCAAGCCATTCAACGACCATTACGGCTACTGGCGTGGTGATGAAATGATCCGCCTGGTGGCCAAGTTGGCCCTGGCCCACTGCGATGCCAAACGTGATTTTGTGGGCCATGTGGGTGGCGACGACTTTATCTTTTTGTTCCAAAGCAGCGACTGGGTGCAGCGCTGTGAAGCCATCGTGCTCGAATTTGCCGAGCGGGCCCTGGCTTTGTTCGATGCCCCGGCGCGGCTAGAGGGCGGCATCCATGCCGAAGACCGGCAAGGCGTGCCGCGGTTTTTCCCGTTCACCACGCTATCGATTGGCGCGGTACGCATTCAACGTGGCCAATATGGGCACGCGGAGGAAGTGGCCAATGCCGCCGCCTTGGCCAAACACGATGCCAAGGTGCATGGCGCGGGTCTTTTCATCCGCGAAGCCGCAAGCGCAACACTGGCGTAAGAGTTGGAATGCACCAGCCTTCGGCAGGGCCGCAAACTGCTCTATAAAATGGCCCCATGGCCACCAAAACCCCCAAAAAGCCACCGCAGCCCGTAACCCCCGCATCCACACCGGATGATGGCGGTTCGGTCGTGCTGGAGCGGCGCACTGAAAAAATCCAGCCCCCCCAAATGCACCAGGTGCTGATGCTCAATGACGACTACACCCCCATGGAATTCGTGGTGGTGGTGATCCAGGAGTTTTTCAGCAAGGACCGCGAAACGGCCACCCAGATCATGCTCAAGATCCATTTGGACGGCTGCGCTGTGTGCGGCGTGTACTCCAAGGATGTAGCCGCCACCAAGGTAGACCAGGTGCTAGAAGCCGCCAAACAGAACGGACACCCTTTGCAATGCGTCAGCGAACCCGTGGGTTGATTTTGAAGGCTTGAATACGACAAAGCACAACCCATGTAGAGTGCGTAGCAAGAAAGTCACAAAGAGTTGTTAAGTGAAATAACTTTCATGCTCCGGAGCGGCTCTGCCGCCGAAGTCATAAAAGTTGTGTGTCGAAATCAGCATGGCAAAAAAGGAATTCACATGATTGCCCAAGAATTGGAAGTTAGTTTGCACATGGCATTTGTGGAAGCGCGCCAGCAACGCCACGAATTTATTACCGTCGAGCACCTGCTGCTGGCGCTGCTGGACAATCCCAGCGCCGCCGAAGTACTGCGCGCCTGCTCGGCCAATATCGATGATTTGCGCAAGTCGCTGAGCAATTTCATCAAGGACAACACACCCCAGGTGGCTGGTACCGATGACGTCGATACCCAGCCCACCCTCGGCTTCCAGCGGGTGATCCAGCGCGCCATCATGCATGTGCAGTCCACCGGCAGCGGCAAGAAGGAAGTGACTGGCGCAAACGTGCTGGTCGCCATTTTTGGCGAAAAAGATTCGCACGCCGTGTACTACTTGCACCAGCAGGGTGTAACGCGCTTGGACGTGGTCAACTTCATTGCCCACGGCATCAAAAAGAGCGATCCTCCAGAGCCCGTTAAAGCCGCTGAAAACCAGGCAGAAGGCGAAGAGGGTGGTGGCGAGAAGAATGAAAAAGCCTCGCCCCTGGAGCAGTTCACCCAGAATCTGAACCAATTGGCTAAGGAAGGCAAGATCGATCCACTGATCGGGCGCGAGTACGAGGTGGAGCGCACCATCCAGATCCTGTGCCGCCGCCGTAAAAACAATCCGCTGCTGGTGGGCGAGGCCGGTGTGGGTAAAACCGCGATCGCCGAGGGACTGGCCTGGCGCATCACGCAAAAAGAAGTCCCTGAAATCCTGGCCGAAGCGGTGGTGTATTCGCTGGACATGGGCGCGCTGCTGGCGGGCACCAAGTACCGCGGTGACTTCGAGCAACGCCTCAAAGGCGTGCTCAAGTCGTTGAAGGATCGGCCAAACGCCATTTTGTTCATCGACGAGATCCACACCTTGATTGGTGCCGGTGCGGCATCGGGCGGCACGCTGGATGCATCCAATTTACTCAAACCCGCGCTCTCTAGTGGCCAGCTCAAGTGCATTGGTGCCACCACCTTCACCGAATACCGCGGCATCTTCGAAAAAGACGCAGCCCTGTCACGCCGCTTTCAGAAGGTCGATGTGGTCGAGCCTACCGTACAAGAAACGGTAGAGATCCTCAAGGGTTTGAAGTCGCGCTTTGAAGAGCACCACGGCGTGAAATACGCCCTGGCCGCGCTGCAAGCCGCCGCCGAGCTAAGTGCCAAGTACATCAATGACCGCCATTTGCCCGACAAGGCGATTGACGTGATCGACGAGGCCGGTGCAGCCCAGCGCATTCTGGCGCCCAGCAAGCGCAAGAAAACCATCACCAAGACCGAGGTGGAAGAGATTGTGGCCAAAATCGCCCGCATCCCGCCCGCCAATGTGTCTAACGACGACCGCGGCAAACTCAAGACGCTGGAGCGCGACCTGAAGAGCGTGGTGTTCGGCCAGGACAAGGCGCTGGACGTGTTGGCTTCGGCCGTGAAGATGGCGCGTTCGGGTCTGGGCAAGGGCGACAAGCCGATTGGCTCGTTCCTGTTCAGCGGCCCCACCGGCGTGGGCAAGACCGAAGCGGCCAAGCAACTGGCCTACATCATGGGCATCGAGCTGATCCGCTTTGACATGTCTGAGTACATGGAACGCCATGCGGTGAGCCGTTTGATCGGTGCGCCTCCGGGCTACGTGGGTTTTGACCAGGGCGGCTTGCTGACCGAGGCCGTTACCAAGAAGCCGCATTGCGTCTTGCTGCTGGACGAAATTGAAAAAGCCCATCCGGACATTTTCAATGTGCTGTTGCAGGTCATGGACCACGGCACGCTGACCGACAACAACGGGCGCAAGGCCGACTTCCGCAACGTCATCATCATCATGACGACCAATGCGGGTGCCGAGACCATGAACAAGGCAACGATTGGCTTTACCAATCCACGCCAGGCGGGCGACGAAATGGCGGACATCAAACGCCTGTTCACGCCCGAGTTCCGCAACCGTCTGGATGCGACCGTCAGTTTCAAGGCGCTGGACGAAACCATCATCCTGCGGGTGGTGGACAAGTTCCTGTTGCAACTGGAAACCCAGTTGGCCGAGAAGAAGGTAGATGTCACGTTTACCGACGGGCTGCGCAAGTACCTGGGCAAGAAGGGTTTCGACCCGTTGATGGGTGCACGTCCGATGCAGCGTCTGATCCAGGACACGATCCGCCGTGCCTTGGCCGATGAGTTGTTGTTCGGTCGCTTGATTGACGGTGGCCGTCTGACGGTAGACATGAAAATCACTACAGACGAAAAGGGCGTGGAAACCGGCGAAGTCGAGCTCGACATCCAGCCGCTGCCCAAGCGCGAAGGCCGGGCCAAGCCCGAGTCGGAAGAAGCCACCGCGGGCTAACTCCCCACTTGCTTCCCCACAAAAAAGGGGCAGTACCACATTGGTACTGCCCCTTTTTTTATAGCACTCCGCGCAATAGGCTAGAGCGGTAGCGTGTCAAAACCTGCATAGGCTTTGCGCAACCAGGTTTTGACACGCTGGCGTTCCAGCATGCCCAGGCCATCGGTCTCGCTGCGCTCGTGCACGGCGCTCCAGAAGCTGGCGCTTTGGCGGTCTATCTTGCGCATGCTGGCATCTTGCGACTGGGGTAATTCAATCACGCGTGCGCCGTAGGCCAACGC
>NZ_JBDTEM010000276.1:0-3825 GCF_039922535.1 Rhodoferax sp.
GAAAAATTAGGGTTTGACGGCGTTCTTGGCGTTGCGGCCAAACACTTGGATCAGGCCCATGGAAGCCCAGGTGATCATGAAAGCCATCACCGCCAGCGCGGACGGCTCATAAGCTTTATTGGCACCCACCAGTTGCAGGTACGGACCAAATGCCGGGCGGCTCAGCAGGCTGGCCATGGTGAACTCACCAATCACCACGGCAAAGGTCAAAAACGCGCCCGACAAAATGGCCGACCGCAGGTTCGGGAAGATCACCTTGAACAAAATGGTGAAGGTGCCAGCGCCCAGCACTTCGGCAGCCTCGGTCAGGGTGCGCACGTCGACGGTGCGCAGGCCAGTATCAATGGAACGGTACATGTAGGGCAGTGACAAAGTCACGTAGCTGCACACTAGCAAAAAGTCGGTCGCCCGCTCGTTGCCGGTCAATGGAATCCACGAACTGCTGCCAAAGATGCGCAGGTAGCCAAACACGATGACGATGGCCGGAATCACCAGCGGCAGCAAGGTGATGAACTCCACCAGCGGCCGCAGCTTGGGCAAGCGCAACTGCACCCAGTACGCCGTGGGCACCACCAGTAGCACCCCCACCACGATGGTGATGACGGCCATCATGATCGAATAGCCAAACGTGGCCTGGAACAGCGGGTCGGTAAACACCACCCGGTAGGCCTCAAAGCTGTATTCGCCGCGCAGCATGCGCAGGCTGAACTCAAAGGTGGCGATGAGCGGGATCAAAAAATAACTGGCCCCGACGCAAATGGCGATCCAGGCACCCAGGCGGGAGGAAGATTGCGCGCTGGTAGTCATGTGCGCCCCTTTTCAGATTTGCTGCGCAGCCAGATGTAGCCTGCGTTGGAAACACCCGTAATCACCACCATCCCCAGGGCCAGCGCGTAGCCCAGGTTGGGGTTGTGCAGCACGTCGCCACGAATTTGCGCATACAGCAGGATGGGCACGATATTGAGCGAGCTGCCAGTCAACGCGTAGGCCGTGGCCACCGCGCCAAAAGCATTGGCAAACAACAGCAACATGGCTCCCATGATGCTGGGCCACAGTACCGGCATCGCGATATAGCGCCAATAGTGGAAGGCCGATCCGCCCAGGCAGTCGCAGGCCTCACGCCACTCTTTCTTCAAGCCCTCCAACGCGGGCGAGACGATCAGCACCATCAACGGAATTTGAAAATACAGGTAGGTCAAGGTCAGCCCGGTGAAGCTGAGGATGCTGAAGCCGGTGGAGTACAGATCAAATCCCAGGTACTTGCGCATCAGCGCCGTGACCAGACCGACCCGGCCCAGCGTAGCCAAGAAGGCAAAAGCCAGGGGCACGCCGGCAAAGTTGGATGCCACACCCGAGAACGTCATCAGCGTAGGCCGTATCCAAGCAGGCAGCTTGCCCTGCACGGCCGCCCAGGCCAGCAAGAAACCAATGATGCCGCCGCCCAGGGCCGACGCGGCGCTGATGCGAAAGCTGATCCAGTAGGCCTGGATGACGCTATCAGTCCACAGGCCAATAATGTTGTCCAGGGTGAAATGCCCGGCTTCGTTCTGGAACGCCCCGACCATCAGGTAGGCGGTAGGTAAAATCAAAAACAGCGCAGCAAACAGCAGGAATGGCGTCACGCCAAGCCAGTGCCAGTTGGCGGATTTAGCCGGAGCCATGCCCGCCCCGGAGTTCAAAGTATGTGCCACGTGGTGCTGCGCCTTTCAGCAAACGGTCCCAAAAACAATACTGGCATGGCCCGTGAGAACCATGCCAGCGAGGTAACTAACGCGACGCGATGCTTACTTGGCTACGTCAGCGCCCACCACACCCCATTGCTTGGTGATAATGTCTTTAGAGGCGTTTTGGTCTTCCAGGGTAGGGAACACGGCCTTGGCGTAACCGGCTGCGGGTGGCAGCTTGTCGAGCATGGCTTTAGGCAACTTGTTCTTGGCGACCAGGTCGGTGAAACGGATGGGGTGGCAGTAGCCGTCCAACCAGCCGATTTGGCCTTCGTCCGAGTACAGGAATTCCATCCACAGCTTGGCAGCGTTCGGGTGCGGTGCATAGGCGCTGATGCCTTGCACGTACACACCGGCAACCACACCGGTCTTAGGCACAACGACGGCGACCTTGGGGTTGCCCTTGAGTGCGTCACGGTCAGCCAAAGCGTTGTAGTCCCAGCGAATCACAATGGGCGTGGTGCCTTGGGCCAGCGACGCGGCTTTGCCGGTCACAGGCACAAAATTACCGGCCTTATTCATATCAGCGAAGAACTTCAAACCCGCAGCGCTGGTAGACGCGGCATCCTTGCCACCCATGGCCACACCCGCGGCGTACACGCCCTGGATGGCTTGGTTGGCCGAGCGTGGATCACCCGCCAGAGCCACGGAATTCTTGTAGTCGGCCTTGAGCAGGTCGCTCCAGTCGGCAGGCACCTTGCTGATCAGATCGGTGTTGACTTCAAAGGCCAGCACGCCGTAGTAATCGCCGTACCAGTAGCCTTGCGCGTCCTTGGTCGAATCCGGAATGGTGGCCCAGTTGGCTACCTTGTAAGGCTGCAGCAAACCTGCGGCCTTGGCCTGGGGGCCGAAGGACAAGCCCACGTCGATCACGTCGGGCGCTTGCGGGCCTTTGTTGTCTTTATTGGCCTTGATGGCTTCCAGTTCGTCACCCGAGCCCGCGTCGGGGTTCAGTTCATTCACCTTGATGCCGTATTTGGCCTTGAAGGCATCGATCAACTTGCCATAACCACACCATGAGCGCGCCAGCGCGATAACAGTCAACTCACCTTCGGCCTTGGCTGCAGCGACCAGTTGGGCCGACTGGGCCGAGGCGCTTTGCACACCACCCAGGGCAGCAGAAACCGCTGCGGTGATGGCAAGAAATTTGAACATTTGACGAGGCATATCACTTCCTTTTCGTAATCCGATGAAGACACATTTGACACATGAAAGATCAGGGTCCTGCAGACGCTCCGGCAAGGAAACGCGTTTGCAAACACCCAGCCTGGACTGGCGGTATGGAGGCATAAAAAATGCCTTGCAATCCCCGATTGCATACTACTGCCAGCCTTATGCTTGCGCAATCGTAGTGGCGATTTATGACTACTCCGCGACTATTTCGTGACACAAGCAATTTGCAAGCCAATGCCAGCACAGGCTGCACTTGGCTAGAGTGCTACAGTAAACCGAGCGTATCTCTCGTAAACCCTAGCTGATCTGTTTTGCCCTCCATCGATGCGCGACACCATTCTTTACCTTAGCGGGTACCAAATCATGCTGTGGGGCTGCCTATTCTTCGGTGTGCTGGACCTGGGCGCGGGTGCCATCAACCTGTATATCGTTCACAAGATCATGCCTCGGTGGGACCATGGCGGCCCGTTAGACCCGCGCCCGACCAGCCCCGGCCAGAATGCCCGCGAACTACAACAATCCGCCATTGCCATCCTGCTGTTTGGTGTGGGCAGCGTCGTGCCCTGGGGCTTTTTGCAACTCGGCTGGGCCAAGCTGTCCACCGGTTCCAGCGGCTGGCAGATCGCACTGGAAATAGGCTTTCTGGTGGTGTGGAACGAGGTGCACTTCTACGCCAACCACTGGCTGCTGCATCGGCCCTGGTTGCGCCGCTTTCATCTGGTGCATTACCGCTCGGTGGTGGTCACGCCCTGGTCCAGCTACTGTTTTCACCCGGTGGAGGCGATGATGCTGGGCAATGTGATTTTGCTGCCCATGCTGTTGCACGACTTCAACGTGTGGTCGCTGCTGGCGGTGCCGGTGTTCAGCATTGTTTTCAACAACATTGGCCACTCGAATTACGACTTTTTGCCCGATGCCGACCGCGACC
>NZ_JBDTEM010000277.1:0-20992 GCF_039922535.1 Rhodoferax sp.
GCTGGAACAAGCCATGGCAAAACCTGCTGCCATGCCTTTCGCCAAGCCAGTAGCAGCACCCGTGGTGTCGCCGCCTGCAGCCCCGGTGCCCGCACCTGCACCTGCACCCGCACCCGCGCCCGTTCCAGTGCTAGCCGCGAAACCAGCACCGACATCGGCACCCGTCATGCCATCTACGCCGGCCCCGTTACCAAAATCCGCACCCGCTCCGGCCGCCGCCAAGCCCGCGTACACCATGCCGCCACTGCCCCCGCAGCCACGACCCCGCCGCCGCCGCCGCGCACCCTGGGTTCTGGCAGCAGTACTATTTCTGGCCCTATTGGGCGCACTGGCTTACGAACAATTACAAATCCGCGGCCTATCCCTCTCTGCCCTGCTCTCTTCCCTGTTCACTGCCCGCCCTTGATGGAGACCGAAGCCCGCTATGACGCACCACACCCACCTGCTCATCATCGACCCGCAAAATGACTTTTGCGACTTACCCAGCCCAGCTACACCCGCCCTGCCGGTCGCGGGTGCCGATGCCGACATGCAGCGCTTGGCCGCCTTCATCCACGCCCGCGGGCCGCAGCTGACCGACATCACCATCACCCTGGATTCGCACCACCGTCTGGACATAGCCCACCCCACCTTCTGGCAGCAGGCCGATGGCAGCCCGGTCACGCCGTTCACCACCATCACCGCCGCCGCCGTGCACGCAGGCCAGTACCTGCCGCGCCAGCCCGCAGCGTTGGGCCGCACCCTGGCCTACCTGGATGCGCTGGAAGCCCGGGGCCGCTACACGCTGATGGTCTGGCCGGTGCACTGCGAAATCGGCACTTGGGGCCACAACGTACACGCCGAGGTGCACGCCGCCTACAACCTCTGGGAAGACCAGCAGGGCCGCAGCGTCACCAAGCTCACCAAGGGCAGCAACCCTTGGACCGAGCACTACAGCGCCGTCATGGCCGAAGTGCCCGATGCCCACGACGAATCCACCCAGCTGAACCACGCACTGATGGCCGCCATGGACCAGGCCGATGTGCTGCTGATTGCCGGGGAAGCCAGCAGCCACTGCGTGCGCGCCACCACCGAGCACATCATGCAAAACCTGGCCCGCCAGCGCCCCCGGCGCATCGTGCTGCTGACCGACTGCATGAGCCCGGTGGGCGGTTTCCAGCTGCAGCACGAGTCGTTTTTGCTGGACATGCAGGCCCAAGGGGTGGCGCTGGCGACCAGTACAGATATCTTGCTACAGATTATTTAAAGGATCACGGCCATCATTTGATGGCTTGAAACCGCAAAGCTCCATTCGATGCAAAGGGCCCGGTGATGCCACCCGCAGCACCCGCACTTTGGATGTTTTGCACCAGCCCTTCATCTACGCGCTCTGTGCCTTCCCTGCGGTGCTGAACGCGCTCATCGGCGGCTCGGTGGCGGCACCGGGCTCATCTGCTCACTTTACGATAGCTGCCTGCGCAGGTAGCACCTGCGCTAGCGGGCTAAAAAGCTTGTAACCTCAAGCCGCGCGAGCGGGCAGCTTCCAGCCGGGACGGGCAAAATGGCAGGTGTAACCATTCGGGCGGTGCACCAAATAGTCTTGGTGCTCGGGTTCGGCATCCCAGAAGGTGGGCGCGGGCAACACCTCGGTGACCACTTTGCCCGGCCACAGGCCCGAGGCATTCACGTCCTGGATGGTGTCCAGGGCGACGGCCTTTTGGCTATCGCTGGTGTAAAAAATGGCCGACCGGTAGCTGGTGCCCACGTCGTTGCCCTGGCGGTTCACCGTGCTGGGATCGTGGATCTGGAAGAAGAATTCCAAAATCGCGCGGTAGCTGGTGACGGTGTCGTCAAAGCCGATCACCACGCCCTCGGCATGGCCGGGATGGTTGCGGTAGTTGGGGTGGTCGTTGCTGCCGCCCACATAGCCCACGCGGGTGGAGACGACGCCGGGCAGCTTGCGGATTAAATCCTGCATGCCCCAAAAACAGCCGCCTGCCAGTACTGCGGTTTCGATAGCCATGGTGTTGTCCTTCTTGGATTGGGATGGAAGCTGCAGTTGGTGACAGAAGCCCCGGTTTCAAGAATTTATAAGCCAAATGGGCCTCTTCCGCATATTCCACCTGCGCGTGAAGCTATCAAATGCATAGTATCTGGGTCTACGCATTTTTACCATCGTGGTCCTGTCCTGCAGGCTGTGCCGGTGTTCCAGCAGCCGCCTCGTACGACAGCACGCGGTTGCGCCCGGCCTGTTTGGCACGGTACAGCGCGGCATCGGCGCAGGTGACCAGTTCGCCGCTATCGGCACCGTGCTGGGGAAAGGCCGCAATGCCCGCGGAAAACGTGACGTGCAAACTGGCATCGCCAAACGCAATCGGGGTTTGGGCAAACTCCAGCCGCCACGCATCCACTTTGTGCTGCGCCTGGTCGAGCGACATTTTGGGCAGCACGGCCAAAAACTCTTCGCCCCCAAAGCGGCAAATCGTGTCGGTCTGGCGCGCGCCTTTGCCCAGCAGGGCCGACAGGCTTTTCAGCACCTGGTCGCCCGCCAGGTGGCCATAGGTGTCGTTGATGCGCTTGAAGCCGTCCAGGTCCAGCAACGCCAGGGCCAGCGGCTGGTCTTCGCGCCGGGCGCGGGTCAGGTCGCGGGCCAGCGTTTCGTCCAGGTAGCGGCGGTTGAACAAGCCGGTCAGCGGGTCGCGGATAGCCTGCTCTTGCAACAGGGCCTGCAGCGACGAAATCTTGGTCAGCTGCACTTCCAGCAGGCGCTGGTGCTTTTCGGTTTGCTGCAGCGCGCGCAGCAAGAAAACCCCCAGCAGCAGCGACACCAGCAGAAAACTGCCCGCCATCACCACGCTGCGGTAGACCTCCAGGTTCCAGCCCGCCAGGTAGTCACGCTGCGCCATGGAGACGACCACCAGCATTGGGGCCTGCTGCAGGTAGCGGTAGGTGGACAGGCGCTCCAGCCCGTCGGCACCCGCCGCCGTGAAATAGCTGGCAGTGCGGGCACCCGACTGCAATTGCTGGCGAAACTCTTTGGACACGGCGCTGTGGCCCAACTGCCCCGCGGGTTTGTCGGCAATGGCGGGCACGCGGGTGATCAGGCCCACATCGGCATCGCGCAAGATCAGCGAGCCGTTGGGGCCGACGTCAAACCGCGCCAGGATCTGCGAAAAATGGATGATCGCGATCGGGGCCGCCACCACCCCGGCAAACCGGCCATCCGGGTAGTTATAACGCCGCGCAAAGGCAATGATGGACTGCCGGGACACCCGACCCACCAGCGGCTTGGAGATGTACAGCCCGGTTTCTGGATGGTCACGCAGCACCCCAAAATAGTCGCGGTCTAGCCAGCTGCTGCGTTCAGCCTTGTTCAGCCCCCGGCCCAGCACCACCAGGCCATCGGCCTGCGCCACGCGCATCGCCTCCACCTGGGGCAGGCGTTGTTCCAGCCGCAGCAAAAAGGCTTGCATGGCGACCTCGTCCAGGCCCTGGCTGGCCAGTTGCCGCTCCAGTTCATCGGCCACCGCCTGCAAGGCCAGATCGACCTTTTCGATATCGCTGGACACGGTCTGGTCCAGTGCATTGGCGATGTTTTGGGTTTGCGTTTCGGCCCGCTGCACGGCATGCTGGCGGCTCAGGTAGAGCGAATCACCCGACAGCACCAACACCAGCAGGTTGGCGCACACCAGCCCCAACACCAATCCCACGCGCAGGCGCCGGGCGGTGGCCACCGAGATGCTGGGGGTTGTGGAACCGGGATCTTCGGACGGTATCGACAGGGCCATATCTTTTTGCTGGTTACTCCCGCGGGCGCGGGATATCGATTGCCGCTGATCTTAGTCTTTTCAAGAAATAGCGTTATAACTTTTTTAGGCCTCCAGCGCAGGTGCTACCTGCACCAGCAGCTATTAAAAAAGTAGCAATCATCGGTTCAGTGCAGCGCCAGCAAAAACACCAGCCCGCCCACCGCCAGCATCAGCAGCGGGCTGACCCGCGTCCACACCAGCGCTAGGGTAGACAGAGCCGCCACGGCCCAGGCCCAGACACCGCCCTCGGCCGCGCGCAGCACGGTGCAGGACGCAGCCAGCACCATGCCGGCCGCCACCGGGGCCAGGCCCGACTCAACGGCGCGGATGGCGGGTCGGTCGCGGTAGCGCGACCACACATGCGCCAGGCCAAACACCAGCAGCGAAGTAGGCACAAAGATCGCCGCCGAAGCCACCAGCGCGCCCCAAAAGCCCGCCACATGCCAGCCCACCAGGGTGACCAGCAGCGAACCCGGCCCCGGCGTGATGCGCGACAGGGCGTACAAATCCAGAAATTGCGCGTCCGTCATCCAGCCGTGTACGCCCACCGCCTGCCGGTGGATGTCGGCCAGGATGCTTTGGCCGCCGCCCACGCTCAAAAAAGACAGCGGCACAAACACCGCCAGCAAATCGCCCAGCAGCCGAAAGTTCATGGCGCGGCGTCCTGGGCATCTTTGACGCGGAGGCGGTCCCAGGCCAGCGCAATCGACAGCGGTGCCATCGTGCCTACCACCCACAGCAACGGCAGTCGCCACACAAAAATGGCGGCAAAGGTGGCCGCCACGACCAGCGTGCGGGCCAGGCCACGGGCGGCACTGCGGGCCGCACGCAGCCCGGTTTGCAGCGACAGGCCCACGGCAGCGGCGGCCACGCCCGCCAGCGCAATGTGCACGCGGTGCGAATCGCCCACACTGGCAAACAGCGCCACCAGCAGCATCGCCACTGCCATGGCGGGCACCACCATGCCCAGCGCCGCCACCACCGCCCCCGGCCCGGCCCGCAGCCTAAAGCCGATCCAGATCGCCAGATTCACCACGTTGACACCCGGAAACGCCTGCGCCAGCGCCAGGCCACTTAAAAACTCCTGCTCGGTCAGCCAGGCCCGGCGCTGCACGAATTCACGCAGCAGCCAGCCGCTCAGGCCGCCACCAAAGCTGGTCAGCCCAATCTTGGAGAAGGCTAAAAAAATGCTGCGCAGCGAGGGCGCAACGGTAGAAGACGACATGGCAAACCGGCTTCAGAGGGTCCGGCGCAAGGCTTCGAAAAACAGCGTGGACTGCAGCCGCTCACTGGCCATTTGGCGGCACACCTCTTCGGCCAGCGCTTCGTTGCTGGGGGCCAGCGGCCGCCCGGTGGACTGGGCCAGCACCTGGGCCTGGCAGGCGCGCTCCAGGTAATACAGGTCGTCGTAGGCGTAGTCCAACCGGTCGCCGCAGACCACCAGGCCGTGGTTGCCCAAAAAGCCGATGTCGGCCGAACCCATGGCGCGGGCAATGCGCTCGCCCTCATGGTGGTCCAGTGCCAGGCCGTTGTAGGCGCTATCGATGGCCGTGCGGCCGTGGTAGCGCATGGCGTTTTGCGACAAAGTGGTGTCCAGCGCGCGGTCGGTGGTGAGGGTCAGCGCCGTGGCATAGGGCATGTGGGTGTGCAGCACGCAGGCTTTGGCACACAGCCGGTGGATGCCGGCGTGGATGAACATGGCGCTGGACTCCACCTCGTGGCGGCCCACCAGTTTCTGGCCCTGGGTATCGACCATCACGATGTCGTCGGCCTGCACCTCGCTCCACAGCAGGCCGCGCGGATTCAGCAAAAAGCGCCCGGAGTGGTCGGGCAGCTCCTGGCTGAAATGGTTGCACACCCCTTCGCCCAGGCCATGGTGGGCGGCCGCCCGCAGCGCCAGGGCCAGGTCGGCGCGCAAGCGGCTGACGGTGTCGGATGCGTAATCTTCTGCATGCATGGGAATCCTTGTGGTGGGGTGTTTTGTAGTTTGGCGGGGCACAGTGCGCCGGTCGGACCTGCCGCAGATTGTGCTGGAAAGCGCCACTACTCTGCAGGCATGTCCGTACAAACCCGTATGCCCGCTGCAGCCATCTTGGGTCGTCCATGCTTGTTTGTAACCGGCCTTCAGGCCTGCGCCTTTTCTTGCCGCTGGACGCGATCTGCCGCGCCATCGTGATCAATCTGCGCGAATCGCTGGGCGACGACCACATCCCGCCGCCGCTGCAAGCGGTGGATTACCTACTCACCTGAGTTACAAGCTTTTTAGGCCTCCAGCGCAGGTAGCACCCGCGCTAAATGCTACTTAATTAATAGCAATTAACCCAAAATCCACCCGGTGCCGCGGCAGAGAAATGCGGTGGTGGTCTTCATCCGTAGCTTGGTTTTTTGTCGGCTTGTTGTTGCAAGGCCGCATCCAGTTGCGCAAACGGCCAGTCTTCTTGCAAAGCCCGTAGCAGCAATGCTTGCTGGCTCTCAGGGGCCAGGCCGCCCAGCGGCGGGTCGCGGTCGAGGTTGGTGGGGAAGGCATAGCCCTCGGCGCAGGCTGCCACGGCGCTGGCCTGCTCTGCCGCCGCCATGCCCCGCAAGGCCGGGTACAACGCCCGGCACATGCGCAGCCGATCCACCGACTCCATGGCGCGGCCAAAGGGGCTGGACACCTGCAGCAGATTGGCCAGCCGGTGGATGTCGGCCGAACGGTTGTGGCCCGCGGCGTGCATCAGCGCGGGGTTGAAAAACACCGCATCGCCTTTTTTCAGCGGCAGTTGCACGTGGTGCGCATCAAAGTACGCCTGGAAGTCCGGCTGGCCCGCCACCAGGTAGCCGGGCCCGTACTTCTGCGAATGCGGCAGGTACAGCGTGGGGCCGCTTTCCACCGGCATGTCCACATGGGCCACCGCGCCCTGCAGCGTCAAGGCGGGCGACAGCCGGTGCACATGCGCCGGGTAGCGGGCGGCCTGCACGGGGCCTAAAAATCCCAGGTGGTAATCGCGGTGGGCCATTTGCGCGGCACCGCCGGGGTTGACGGAGTTGATCTGCGATGTCACCTGGTAGGCCGGGCCCAGCCAGGCCTCGCACGCCCAGGCCAGCAGCGGGTTGCCGTAGTACGCGGCAAACACCTCGGGCGCGGCCACACAGAGTTTTTCCAGCGCATTCCACACCCGGTCGTTGGCACCGGGCTTGGCGAAGTGGTCGGCCTTGGTGCCAGTGAGGCGCTCGGCAGCAATCAGCTGGTGGAATTCTGCGGTGGCCGCGTCCACCACGACCAGATCGTCAAACGCGGCCTGCAACACCAGCACGCCGGGGCCGTCCTGCCAGACGCGGCACCACTCGGCCATCAGCGCCCGCTGCGCAGCCGGGCAGGCACCGCGGATCTGCACGCCGTCATAGACCGGCACACCCTGGGTGATGGTGCTTGCCAGGGGGTAGTCGCCAGGCCGTGTGGGCGTGCGCACCAGGGCATCCAGGCCGGCCACTGTGCAGGCTTGCGGGTCCAACCAATGGGGCAGATCGTGTAAGGGCATGGGAGGGTGCTAACGGTGAAAAGGTGCGCAAAGTGTAGGCACAGCGGCTATCCAGGGTAGGGTTGAAACCCTTCAAAGGCACCTAAAAAGCACCCCCAACACCCGTTCACGCGATGGGATAACGGGCTAAGCGATGTCAGAACGCGTAGGCGTAACGCAACAACACAAAGCTCTCGCCCGGATTGGGGCGGCGCAAACCGGCGTTGGACACGTGCTTGACGTACACACCCAGCTCCTGGCGGCGATCAGCGCCAAAACTGCGGCCCACGCCCAGGTGGTCGCTGAAGTTCCATTGCGTGCTGAACGACTTGTTGGGGGTCTGGTACGACTCGTTCAGGTACGAGACGCCCACCCCGCCCTCCACAAACCAGGGCGACTGCCCGGCATCGAAGCGGTAACGGAACATGGGCACCAGCCCGAACTGGCTGAACTGCG
Source organism: Rhodoferax sp. (assembly GCF_039922535.1). Classification (GTDB taxonomy): domain Bacteria; phylum Pseudomonadota; class Gammaproteobacteria; order Burkholderiales; family Burkholderiaceae_C; genus Rhodoferax_B. The sequence continues at coordinate 7,745 of NZ_JBDTEM010000277.1, forward strand.
AACGCGCGCCCGGTACGGCATCGGCCTTCCAGTCGCTCAAGTACAGATCCCAGGCTGCCGTGACGCGACCGTCCCACAACGTGCGCTGCACCGGCAGGCGCAGGCCGATAGTGGCCATGCGGGTGTCGCCACCCTGCTGGAAGGTCTTGCCGCCCTCCAGATAGACCGACGGCCCCGCGGGTTCTGCCGCGCTGGCATAGCCGCTACCGGCCAGCCCGCACAGCGATACCGCCACGGTCTGAAAAGCCCGCGCCCATCCGTGCGCCCGTCTTGGTGTGTTGCTCATGTTTATCCGTTCTTCCAAGAAAATGGCAGGCAGACTTAGGAGCGATCTGCTTCTGCGCACATGAAAAAAATTGTGCCACTGCTATAGAAAAAATGCAGCGGCAGCCACGCCGTGGGGTTGTAGGCGTTGGCTGACATGATGGTCCGCTAAAGCTGCATATTTCATAGCTGCCCGCGCAGATGTTACCTGCGCCAAAGCCATTTTTTCCTTATAACTTTACGCTGTCCCAGCCGCCCCCCAGCGCCCGCACCAGCATCACCGTGGCCTGGTACTGCGCCGAGCGCACGTTCAGGGCCTGGCGGCGGTTGCTGAGCTCGCTGCGGCGGGCATCCAGCAGGTCGAGCTGGCTGACGCGGCCATTGCGGTAACGCGCATCAGACAACACCGTGGCGCGGCTGGCGGAGGCCACGGCGCGGTCCTGGGCCTGGGCTTGCTGCTCCAGCAACCGCAGTGCGGCGAGCTGGTCTTCCACTTCCTGGAAAGCCAGCAGCACCTGGCCGCGGTACTGGGCGGTGGCACCGTCGAGCTGGGCGCTGGCAGCCTGTATCCCCGCTTCGCGGCGGCCACCGTCCAGCAAGGGCATGGACAGCAGCGCGCCAACACCCCAGGCGCGGGCCGACCACTTGAAAACATCGCCCAGGTCTGGCGACGCAAAGCCCCCGGCAGCGGTCAGCGACACACTGGGAAACCAGGCAGCCTGGGCCACGCCGACGCGGGCTTGGGCGGCCAGCAAGCTGCTTTGGGCGGCGGCCACGTCAGGGCGGCGCGTGAGCACGGTGGCGGGCACGCCCGCCGGAATCACCGGCAACGCGGTATGCCAGTCGGCACGGTCCAGACTGAAGCTGGACGCGGTGTCGCCCACCAGCACGGCCAGCGCGTGTTCTAGCGTGGCGCGGCGGCGGTCCAGGGCCAGGGCTTCGGACTCGGTGGCGGCCACTTCGGTTTGCACGCGCACCACGTCCAGCTCGGCCACATCCCCGGCGCGGAAGCGGCTTTGGGTCAGCTCCACGGTGCCGCGGTACGCGTCCAGGGTTTCGCGGACCAGGGCCCGCTCGGCATCCAGCGCGCGCAGACTCAGGTAGGTCTGGGCCACGTCGGCCTGCACCAGCAGGCGCGTGCTTTGCAGCAGGGCGGCACGGGCTTGTGCGTCCAGCCCGGCGGCATCGGTGGCGCGGGCCAGTTTGCCAAACAGGTCCACTTCGTAAGACAGGTTTAGGTTGGCATTCAGCAAGGTGCTGGGCGTGCTGCCGTTGGTGGTACCGGCACCCGCCTGGCGGGCTGCACCGGCACCGATGCCCGCTTGCAGCGCGCGGTCAGACTCACTGGAGCGCAACAAAGCGCGGGCCTGGGCCAGTCGGGCCGCCGCTTCGGCGATGCTGGTGTTCTGCTGGGTGGCACGGTCTACCAGCGCATCCAGCGCGGGGTCGGCAAAGGCGCGCCACCAGGTGCCGCGGTCGCGGGCTTCGGCGGGGCGGACCTGGGTCCATTGGGGGTTTTGGGCGTTTTCCTTGAACGCCACCGGGGTGGCGACCAGGGTTGCCGTGTCAATGGCCGGTGCGGTGGCGCAACCGGCCAGCACCAGGGCGGCCAGCAACGGTGCCAGGCTTTGGGGTAAGAACTTCATGGTGTTTCTCAATTCTTGGGTAGGTCAATCCAGCGGCTGCACGGGGCCGGCCAGCACCGGACGGGCTGAAGCGCCGCCATGTGTGCCATGGGTGCCATGAACAGAAACGATGGGCGCTTCCACCGCGTCCGGCACGGCGCCGTGCAGCTTCAGCGGCTTGTTGCCCGCCACGCGGCGCATCAGCACATAGAACACCGGCGTCAGGAACAGGCCAAATGCGGTCACGCCGATCATCCCGGCGAACACCGCCACACCCATGGCAGCGCGCATCTCGGCACCCGCGCCGGTAGACAGCACCAGGGGCAGCACGCCCATCACAAAGGCCAGCGAGGTCATCAAAATTGGCCGCAGGCGCAGGCGGCTGGCTTCGATGGCGGCCTGCACCGGGGTGCGGCCTGCCATCTCCAGCTCGCGGGCGAATTCGACGATCAGGATGGCGTTCTTGGCGCTCAGGCCCACCAGCACGATCAGCCCGATCTGGGTGAAGACGTTGTTGTCACCGCCGTGCAGCCACACGCCGGTCATCGCCGCCAGCAGGCCCATGGGCACGATCAGGATGATGGCCACCGGCAGGGTCAGGCTTTCGTACTGCGCGGCCAGCACCAAGAACACCAGCAGGATCGCCAGCGGGAACACCAGCATGGCGGAGTTGCCTGCCAATATCTCCTGGTAGGTCAGCTCGGTCCATTCAAAGGCCATGCCCTTGGGCAGGGTTTCGGCAGCGATGCGGTTGATGGCATCCTGCGCCTGGCCGCTGGAGTAGCCGGGGGCCGGGCCACCGTTGACGTCCGCTGCCAAGTAGCCGTTGTAGCGCATGGCGCGCTCGGGGCCGAAGCTGGCGTTGACCTTCATCAGCGCCGACAGCGGCACCATCTCGCCGGTGGTGGAGCGCACCTTCAGTAGGCCCACGTCCTCGGCACGGGCACGGTACGGCGCATCGGCCTGCACCCGCACGCTGTAGGTACGGCCAAACTTGTTGAAGTCGTTGGCATACAGGCTGCCCAGGTAGATCTGCATGGTGTCGAAGATGTCGGTCACCGGCACGCCGAGTTGGCGGGCCTTGGTGCGGTCGATGTCGGCATACAACTGCGGCACGTTGACCTGCCAGCTGGTGAACATACCGGCCAGCTCGGGGGTTTGGTAGGCCTTGGCCATGAAGGCTTTGACGGCCTTGTCCATCTCGACGTAGCCCAGCGAACCGCGGTCTTCCAGCTGCAGCTTGAAGCCGCCGGTGGTGCCCAAACCGGCCACGGGAGGCGGCGGGAACATCACGATGAAGGCATCCTGGATGCTGCCGAAGGCCTGGTTCAGTTGGCCGGCGATGGCACCACCGCTCTGGTCGGCGCGCTTGCGCTGGTCAAACGGCTTGAGGGTGACAAACACCACGCCCGAGTTGGAGCTGTTGGTGAAACCGTTGATCGACAGGCCGGGAAAGGCTATTGCGTCTTCCACATTCGGGTTCTGTTTGACCAGCTCGCCCATGCGGTGCACCACGTCTTCGGTACGGTCCAGCGTGGCACCGTCGGGCAACTGAGCAAAGCCGATCAGGTACTGCTTGTCCTGCGCGGGCACAAAGCCGCTGGGCACGGCCTTGAACAGGCCAAAGGTCACGCCCACCAGCACCAGGTAGACCACCAGCATCAGCGTCTTGCGGCCAATCACGGCCTTCACGCCGCCGCTGTAGGCCTCGGAGCCGCGTTGGAAGAAGCGGTTGAAACCGCGGAACAGCCAGCCAAAGGCCTTGTCCATGCCGCGCGTCAACGCGTCCTTGGGGGCATCGTGGCCGCGCAGCAGCAAGGCGGCCAGCGCAGGCGACAGGGTCAGCGAGTTGATGGCCGAAATCACCGTAGAGATGGCAATCGTCACCGCAAACTGTTTGTAGAACTGGCCGGTCAGCCCGCTGATGAAGGCCAGCGGCACAAACACCGCCACCAGCACCAGGGCGATGGCGATGATGGGGCCGGACACCTCGCGCATGGCGCGGTAAGTGGCTTCGCGTGGGGTCAGGCCGGCTTCGATATTGCGCTCCACGTTTTCCACCACCACGATGGCATCGTCCACCACGATGCCGATGGCCAGCACCAGGCCGAACAGGCTGAGTGCGTTGATCGAGAAGCCCAGAATGTGCAGCACGGCAAACGTGCCCACCACCGACACCGGCACGGCCAGCAGCGGAATGATGGAGGCACGCCAGGTCTGGAGGAACAAAATCACCACCAGCACCACCAGCAGCACGGCTTCCAGCAGGGTGTGCACCACCGACTCAATCGAGGCACGCACAAACTGCGTGGGGTCGTAGGCGATGCGGAACTCCACACCTTCGGGCATGTTCTTTTGCAGCTCGGCCATGGTCTGGCGCACATTGGCCGAGATGTCCAGCGCGTTGGAGCCGGGTGCCTGGAACACGCCCATGCCCACGGCCGGGTCGTTGTTCAGCAGCGAACGCAGGGAATAGTCGGCCGCGCCCATTTCCAGGCGGCCAATGTCGCGCAGCCGGGTGATGGCACCATCGGCACTGGTCTTGACGATGATGTCGCCAAACTCTTCTTCGCTCTGCAGACGGCCCTGGGCGTTGATGGACAACTGCATGTCCACACCGGCGAGGCCGGGCGATGCGCCTACCACGCCCGCCGCTGCCTGCACGTTTTGCCCGCGGATGGCAGCCACCACGTCGCTGGCCGACAAGCCGCGCTGCGCGACCTTTTGCGGGTCCAGCCAGACGCGCATCGAATAGTCGCCACCGCCGAAGATCTGCACCTGGCCCACGCCGGGAATGCGCGCCAGGCGGTCTTTCACGTTCAGCACCGCGTAGTTGCGCAGGTAGTTCATGTCGTAGCGCTGGTTGGGCGAAGTCAGGTGCACCACCATGGTCAGATCGGGTGCGCTTTTCACCGTCGTCACGCCCAGACGGCGCACCTCTTCGGGCAGGCGCGGCTCGGCCTGCGAAACGCGGTTTTGCACCAGCTGCTGGGCCTTGTCGGGGTCGGTGCCAAGCTTGAAGGTGACGGTCAACGTCATCACACCGTCGGTGGTGGCCTGGCTGCCCATGTAGAGCATGCCTTCCACGCCGTTGATGCTTTCTTCCAGTGGCGTGGCTACGGTTTCAGCAATCACTTTCGGGTTCGCGCCGGGGTACTGGGCGCGCACCACCACCGATGGCGGTGCGACCTCAGGGTATTCCGAAATCGGCAGGCTGCGCAGCGCGATCAGCCCGGCGATCAGCATCAGCAGCGACAGCACGCCGGCAAAGATCGGCCGGTCGATAAAAAATTTAGATAAATTCATGGTCTTGTTCTCAAAAAGTCCGAATCAGGACTGCGCCGCGCCTTCGCGCTTGGCCTGGGCTTCGGGTTTGCCGTCCATGGGGACCAGCTGTGGCGCGACCAGCGCACCGGGGCGCACACGCTGCAGGCCGTTGACCACCAGCGTCTCGCCAGCGACCAGGCCCTTGCTGACGACCCGCAGGCCGTTCACCGACGCGCCCAAAGTCACCTCGCGGTAGGCCACGGTGTTGTCTTTGCCCACCACCAGCACAAACTTCTTGTCCTGGTCGGTGCCGACCGCGCGCTCATTCACCAGCAGGGCCGTTTGCGCCTGGGTTTGGCCCATGCGCAAGCGGGCAAACTGGCCGGGCATCAGGCTGCCGTCGGCGTTGTCGAACACGGCGCGGGCGCGCACCGTGCCGCTCTTGGCATCCACCTGGTTGTCCACCAGCTGCAGATGGCCCTTGAACGGCGTATCCACGCTGGCGGCGGTGCCCATTTGCACGGGAATGCCTTCCAAGCCCTTCACGCCGTCCTTGCCATGCAGGCTTTTCAGGGCGCGGGCAATGACTTGCTCATCGGCATCAAAACTGGCGTAGATGGGGCTGATGGAGACCAGCGTGGTCAGCACCTGCGCACCGGGGCCCGCAGCCACCAGGTTGCCCACGGTCACTTCCAGTTTGCCGACGCGGCCGGCCACCGGGGCCCGCACCTGGGTGTAGCCCAGGCTGAGGCGGGTGCTTTGCAGGGCGGCCTGGGCAGCACGCAGATTGGCCTCGGCTTCGCGCAGGGTGTTCAGGCTTTCGTCCAGCTCGCGCTGGGCAATCGCGTGTTCGTCCCACAGGCGGCGCGAACGCTCGTGCTCGCTGGTGGAATGGGAGACGCGGGCCTGGGCGGCGGCCACCTGGGCTTCGCTGCGGTCCACCTCGGCGGCATAGGGCGCGGGGTCGATGGTGATCAGCAGGTCGCCCTGCTTGACCAGCGCGCCCTCGCGGAAATGCACGGCCTGCACCGCACCGGACACACGGGGGCGGATGTCGACGCGCTGCACGGCTTCCAGGCGGCCCGAGAACTCGTCCCAGGCATTCACCTGGCTCTCGGCCACCGTGGCAACCGATACCGGCGTGGCCTGTGGTGCTGCCGGGCCGGAGCCCGCCTCGGCCGGGCTTTGCATGCCAAACACGATGGCAGCAGCAGCCGCCACGGCGGTGAGCGAAGCGGCGACAGTCCAGACGGCGCTGCGGTAAGCAAATGAAGGGGTGCGGATCATAAAAGTCTTTCAAAAACAAAAAAAAGAAAAAACAGAAGGCAATGCAGCGGCCCAGCCGGTCGCTACAACGGCCGGAAAAGCGGTAAATCAGGAGGGGTTAAACGGTGCCGGTCAACAACTGCCCGCACCGTCGGCAGCGGGCTTCAGCGCCGGGCGGGTGGCATCAAAAAATGCGCGGAACTGCTGCTGCACGGCGCTGGCGCAGGCGCATTCGCTGTTGGCCGGGAGCAGGAGCGCGTCGGGCCAGCCCTGGGCATTGGGCAGCAGGTGGTAGGTCACGGCGATACCGGCGCTGCGCAAGCGCTCGGCATAGGCGTGGGCCTCGTCGCGCAGCGGGTCGTCGGCACCGCTGAGCACCAGGGTGGGGGCCAGGCCCACCAGGCGGCGCGCAATACCGGGCACGGCATAGGGGTGTTCGGCATCCATAGGGCAGCGCAGGTATTGGTGCCAGCCATCGACAAATTTGCAGGCGTTGGCGTCCATGCAGCCGGTGGCCAGGCGCTCGGCGGCAGCCGCGCGCAACGAGGCGGTGCCCACGCAGGGGTCGAGCATGGGCGACAGCAAAATCTGCCCGGCCAGGGGTGGGTGCGCCCGGTCGCGCGACATCACGGCCACGGCAGCGGCCATGTTGCCACCGGCTTCCTCGCCCGCCAAAAACACCCGTGCGCCCTGCCCGGCCAGCCGCACCCGGTGCTTGTGCACCCAGGCCAGCACCTCGTAACCCGCCTCTACCCCTTCGGGGAAGGGGTGCGCCGGTGCCAGCGGATAGGCCACGGACACCACCACCGCGCCCGCAGCGGCCAGCAGCCGCGCCACGGTAGAGCCGTTGTCCAGCCCGCCCGCCACAAAAGCACCGCCGTGGAAATGCACCACCAGCGGTGCCGCGCCGCCCGGCACACGTTTGCCGTACATGCGCACATCCACCGCCGCACGCTGGGGCAGCGCAATGCAGACGTTGGTTTCTTCGATGGCAGAGGTGGCAGTGGAACGGGGCGACATAGGGGTGACCTGTGGAAGGTGCGGGAATGTAATGGAATGTAGTGCGTTGCGCACTATGCATAAAGAGGGGGTATTGCGAGTGCTCTGTTTCCAAATCACCAACAATCGCCCCTCTTTTGCGTGCGAAGATCCGGCACCGCGCCAGACGCGCGCGGTCATGATAAGGAAACCTATGGATCAGATACTGACCATGCGGGTGTTTGCCAGGGTGGTGGAAGCCGGCACGTTTACCAAGGCGGCCGATTCGCTGGCCCTGCCCAAAGCCACTGTGACCAAGCAAATCCAGCACCTGGAGGCCCGCCTGCGCGTCAAGCTGCTGAACCGCACCACCCGCCGCGTGACGGTCACCGCCGACGGTGCCGCCTACTACGAGCGCACCGCCCGCCTGCTGGCCGATCTGGACGAGCTGGAAGCCAGCATGGGCAATGCCCAGACCAATCCACAAGGGCGCTTGCGGGTGGATGTGGGGTCGGCACTGGCCAGCCTGCTGATCATTCCGGCCCTGTCCGGCTTCTTCCAGCGCTACCCCGACATCCAGCTGGACCTGGGCGTCAGCGACCGGCCGGTGGATTTGATCGGCGACAACGTGGACTGCGTGATCCGTGGCGGCGAGTTGACCGACCAGTCGCTGGTCGCGCGGCGCATTGGCAACCTGCCATTGCTTACCGTGGCCTCGCCCGATTACCTGCGCCGCTTCGGCACGCCAACTAACCCGCAAGCCCTGGAGCAAAGCCACCACATGGTGAACTTCTTTTCGCCCCGTACCGGGCGCATGTTTAGCAACGATTTCTTCAAAGAGGGCGCGCAAACTACGCCCAGCAGCAGCTACCGCATCGCGGTGAACGACAGCAACGCCTACATGGCCGCGACACTGGCCGGCCTGGGCATCGCGCAGTTGACCACCTTCATGGCCGCACCGTACTTGGCGGATGGCACGCTGGTGCAGCTGCTGCCCGACTGGTCCATACCGTCCATTCCGGTGTACGTGGTGTACCCACCCAACCGGCACCTGAGCGCCAAGGTGCGCGCGTTTGTGGACTGGGCAGCGGATTTATTCAGCCAGCACGCGCATTTGCAGTGAAGCGCGCAGGCTAGAAAATATACGCATTTAGGTCTCTAGCGCATATTACACCTGCGCCGAAAGCTATCAAAAACAGAGCAAATCAGTCCTCTGAGCCAGAAAAGAAGCGGTAGGCATCGCGTCCAGCCAGTTTGGCGCTGTACATAGCCTGATCGGCGGTGGCCAGGATTTCGGCGGCGGTCTGGCCGTTTTGCGGATAGCGGCTGATGCCGATGCTGGCGGTGACCCGCAGCAGCTTGGACTGGGCCTGCACCAGTATCGGTTCCTGGATAACGGCCAGCAGCTTGCCCGCAATAGCGGCCAAATGGCTGTGCGACACGGCGGCACCCAACAGCACGACAAACTCGTCGCCACCCAGGCGGGCCACGGTGTCGACCTCGCGCACCAGCTGCTGCATGCGCTGGGCCACGGTTTTGAGCACCTCGTCGCCCGCGTCATGCCCGTGCTGGTCGTTGATGGCTTTGAAGGCATCCAGGTCGATGAACAGCAGGCAGACCTGCTCGCCATAACGGCGGGCATGGGCCAGGGCCTGTTCCAGCCGCTCCTGGAACAAACGGCGGTTGGCCAGGCCGGTCAGCGTGTCGTGCTGGGCCAGGTGCTCCAGTTCTTCCTGGTTGTCGTGCAGGTCGGCCAGTTGCCGGGTGATCTGCAGGTGCATTTGCTGGAAGCTGCGCGCAAGGCTGCCGATTTCATCCCGCCGCCGCAGCGGCAGATCGCCGGGCGGCAGGCCATTGGCAAAGCGCTGGGCGGCAGCGGTCACGGCATTGATAGGACGCGTCAGGGCACGGGCGAGCAGCACGGCCAGGAGCAGGCACACCAAAAATAGGCCCAGCACGATCTGCAAAATACTGCTGCCCAGCTGCTGCGACTGCGCCAGCACCTGGTCGAGCGGCTGTGCCAGGCCCAGGATCAGGCGGCTTTCGCTGCCGGACACCTGGACTTTGGACGCGATAAAGGCCGCCACCACCGGCGCATCGGCATAGCCGCCCTCCCGGGCCTCAAATACCACCTGGTCCTGCTGCCCGCCGACCAACGCCTGCAGGGGCGCAAACTCGTCTTGCAGCAACACCCGACGGCCTTTGTCGAAGCCAAAGGTCTTGCTGCTGTCCGGGTGGACCAGGATATCCCCCTCGGCATTCGCCAAAAACAGCTTGAATGCGGACGGCAAGTCGGCGGCCAGCAGATTGAACATACCGTTCAGGTCCATATTCACCACCACCACACCGATGGCTGTGTTGCTGGCATCCATCACCGGCATCGCCAGTTGCAGCGTGGGCTGCTCCAGGCCCGCGAAGGAGCCGCCTTCGTGGTTGATACTGATACGCGACATGTAGGTCGCGCGGGCGGGCAGCTTCAGGGTGTCAAACACATAGGCGTAGTGGCCTTTTTCCTGCAGGTCATCGCCCTGCACGCGCAGGGTGGACGGCCCCACCCGTTCGACCCGTACGCGCTCCAGCCCGTAGTCGCTGGCCGAGATCAGGCGCAGCTGCAGATAGCCGGGATTAGCATCGATCAGCAGGCCAAACAGCTTGGCCAGTTCTTCGGAATCTTCGGCTTCTCCATGCTGCAGAACAGTGATGGTGGTCGGCAAGCCCGCCAGCACCTGCAGATTGCGCGACACCTCCTCACGCGTCTGGGTGATGCGCCGGGCCAGCACCTGGGTCGAAGTCAGCAGCTTGTTTTTGGCTGCATCTACCAGCAGGCTGCGGCTAGCCTGGTAGGCATAAAAGCCAGTCAGCCCCGCCGCCAGAAAGCCTACCGAGGCCAGCAACAGGACCAGTTTGCCAACAATGCCCCACCTCATGGAATGCCCGATGTCATGCAATGTCCAATGTCATGGGGCCAGGACCTTGCTGGCCCGGTCGCCCGACACGATGCGGCTCCACAGCAGGTTGCGGCGATCCTCGCTTTCCACCGGCTCCAGCCAGACCAGCCGGTCTTGGGCACGGTAATCGGACGAGGCCGAGGTGGTGTTGGCCAGGCCCTGGCGTTGCACCAGCATTTGGCCCGGCTCGGGCTCCAGCAGGTAGCTGATCCAGGCTGCGGCCAGGGTCGGGTTGCGGGCACCCCGGGTGATGGCCCAGCAGTCCAGCCAGGCCAGCGCCCCCTCTTTGGGGATGGCGTAGCCCACGTCCAGCCCAGCCGCGCGGAACAGCGTCTCCTGCTGGCGGCCATAGTTGGCAAATAGCAGCGCAGCGTGGCGGTTTTTGAACAGGGCCAGCGACTCGTCTGGCTGGGTGTAGAAGCCCCCTGCGTTGCGGCGTAAGGCAATCAGCCGATCTACCGCCTGCGGCCACTGGCTGTCGGTCAAACGGAAGGGCGACGGCAGGCCCAGCGCCAGGGCCGCCAGCGCAAAATTGTGCGTGCCCGCGTTGTAGGCAATCACCTTGCCCTGGTAGCGGGTGTCCCACAGGGCGGCTATGGAAGTGGGCGGCTGCTTGACTTGCTGGCGGTCGTAGACCAGGCCCATCTCGGCATAGGTGTAGGGAATGGCGTAGATTTTGCCCGCGTGCACCAGGCCGGGAATCGCCGCGCGGTTCTGAAAGCGCGGCAGTTGCTTGACCAGGTTGGGCACCGTGGCGGTGGCGATGGCTTGCACCCAGTTCTGCTGGATGTAGCGTTGCAGCTCGGCGGTGTTGACCGCAAACACGTCAAAAGCCGCAGGCTGCGCTTCAGAGGTTTGCTGGCTGATTTTTTGCCACAGGTCCACGTCGGAATCGATCACCGTGACCTCCACCTGGCAGCCCATGCGCTGCTCGAAGGTCTTGACGATGTCGGCATCCGCATACCCCGGCCAGGCCAGCACCCGCAAAACTTCGGGGGCCGCCGCACGCGCACGCACCGGTGCAGCCAGCGGCAGCGATGCCGCAGCGGCCAGCGCAAACTGCCGTCTATTGAGCAAAGGCCCCGAGGTACAAAGAGGTATGGGGTAGCGCATAGCTTTCACTCTAGCCAAGCCCCATTACAACAGCCGGGGCCTCAGAGTGAAAGCTCTGGTTAACGGCTATTGACGGATGGGAGGCCGAAGGCCTGGACTAGCAGGCAAACTGAGGATTGTAGTGGGCACGAAAAGCACCCAAAACAAGTCCAATCGCTGATTCAAGCTGCGCAGTCAGCTATTTTTTAAATAGCACTCTATCCTGCTTGAAGATCAGTCCAGCATGGGTTCCATGCCCGGATCGCCCTTGCGCATGGCGCTGCGGTAGGCCGGACGGTCGCCGATGCGGCGCAAATAGGCGCGGATGTGGGGGTACGGGGCCAGGTCAAACGGAAAGAAGGTGCGCATGGTGGTCAGCGAGAACACAGTCATGGTGTCGGCCGCGGTAAACACCGACCCGGCCAGGTAGTCGGCCACGCCCAAGCGCGCCTCGACCAGGTTCAGCACCAGGTCCAACCGACCCCGTGTAGTCACCAACGTAGGATTGTCCACCGCCAGGTTGAGCCGCCGCAAAACCATGTTGCGCCCTAGAACCGGCTGCAAATTGCCATTGGCAAAGTGCAGCCAGTACAGGTACTGCGCAAAGTCCGGGTGGTCTGGCCCCAGTACCAGGCGGCCGCCGCCGTACTTGGCCAGGATGTAGTCCACGATGGCACCAGATTCGGCCAGCACCAAGTCGCCATCGACGATCACCGGTGCCGCGCCCAGCGGGTGCAAGGCCTTCAGCGCGGGCGGCGACAACATGGTCACTGCGTCGCGGGTGTGGTGCTGCAATGTGTAAGGCAAGCCCAACTCTTCGCATAGCCAGACAATGCGCTCCGACTGCGAGATACCAAGGTGGTGGATGGTCAGCATGGGCCAAAGTCTCCTAGGGTGGATGGGTGGGCCAATTCTGCCAGCAAGGGCCTCTTGGCATCGCCCGTCACAATTCACCCTAAAAATAGGTTCTAGCGCATATAGCACCTGCGCAAGCAGCTACATAAAATATAGCTCCAGCTCAACCGATCATCTTGCGGTACTGCACAAAGCCGCTCTTGTCGGCAATGCGGTCATACAACTGCATCGCGTCCAGGTTGCTCTCGTGCGTCAGCCACCACACGCGGGCGGCGGCTTCATGGGCGGCACTGGCGTACACATGCTCTATCAAGGCCCGCCCAACGCCCTTGCCGCGCAGGTTGGACAGGGTAAACAGGTCTTGCAGGTACACGTAGTCGCCCGCCGTCCAGCAACTGCGGTGGTAGATGTAATGCACCATGCCCACCAGCGCACCGTCGATTTCGGCCACGGCGCAGTGCATGGGCTCTGCCGGGTCCAGAAAGCGCTGCCAAGTCAGCGCGGTGACCGACTCGGCAATGTCGGTTTTGTAAAACGTTTGGTAGCCCTTCCACAGCGGCAGCCACTGGGCAAAGTCTGCGGCTTGGGCAAGTCGAATCTGCATGCATTTACTCCTATTGAAGAACTCCAGCTTAGCCGCCGCGTGGCACCTTGGGGAGGGCCAAGAGTGCGCAAAAGTATGGCACCACGAAATTACAAGCTTTTTAGGCCTCCAGCGCATATAGCGCCTGCGCAGGCAGCTATTTTTTCAGGAGTAATAGCACAGCGGCATACCGTCCTATTCCGCCCCGTGCATCTGCCCGTCGATGTAAGACCAGCGCCCGTCCTGCCGTACAAAGCGGCTGGTTTCGTGCATGCGCTGGGCTTTGCCACTGTCGCGGCAGCGGGCCACAAATTCGACGATTCCCGCATCGCCCGCCTCGGCCGCGCTGCGCACCTCCAGCCCCAGCCAT
>NZ_JBDTEM010000278.1:0-13708 GCF_039922535.1 Rhodoferax sp.
CCTGCCAGCAGGCTTTGCATCTGGCCGATCAGGGCCAGGCCATCCACCCCTGAATCCTCCAGCCGACCCAGGTAGGGCGCGGCGTAGGCGGCACCCAGTTGCCCGGCAAAGTGGGCCTGCTCGGGCGCGTACACGGCGGTGTAGGTGACGGGCGTGCCCGCTTCACTCAGCTCGGCCCCGGCACGCAGGCCGTCGCGGGTGGCGGGTATTTTGATGACCAACTGGCCAGGGTTGAACTGGCGCACCAGTGCCTGGGCATCGGCCAGGATGCCATCGGTATCCGCGGCGTGCACCTGGGCCTGCACCTGCTTGGCGCCCAGCTTGATGGCGTTGTGCAACAACTCTGGCAGCTTGTCGCGGGTGACACCCGCGCGGCGTAACAGCGTGGGGTTGGTTGTGATGCCGTGCACGGCGGGGTGCGGCAGGCAGGTTTTTAAATCTGCCAGATCGGCGCTGTCGAGGTACAAATGAAAGGCTTGCATGGTGGTGGCTTGGGGCGTTTTTTAGGCGTTGGCATCCAGCATGGCTTGCAGCTCGGCGCGGTTGGGCGGGTTGCAGCCTTCGCGGGTGCAGTTCAGGGCGGCAGCACTGGCGGCGAACAGCAGCACCTCGCGCCAGGCAGCGTCGGGCAGGGCGGCCAGTTGGGCTACGGTTTCTACGCCGTGCTCTAGCAAGCTGGTGGACGTACCGGCGTTGAAGGTGTCGCCCGCGCCAATGGTGTCGGCCACGGTGATCTTGGGCGCGCTGATCTCCAGCGGGGCCTGGCCGTGGCGGAACAGTGTGGCACCGGCACCACCCCGGGTGATGATGACGGCGCGCGGGCCTTGGTCGGTGCCGGTCAAAAACAGTGCAGCGGCATCGGCCAGGCTTTTGCCAGGAGCCAGTGCGGCGGCATCTTCGTCGCTGAACTTCATCAGATTGCAGTCGGCCGACCAGCCCAGCACTTTGGCCTGGAAGGCGCCCAGGTCAGGCGTCAGGGACTGGCGGTAGTTGGGGTCAAACATCACGATGCGCTGGCCGCGCTGGGCTTTGACCAGGTCGATGATGCGGCTGGCAGCGGGGTCGTGCAGCAGCGAGATCGAGCCAAAGTGCAGAAAGCGGCAACTGTCGGGCAGCGCGGGCAGGGTGGCCGGGTTCCACTGGGTGTCGGCCGTGCCTTGCATGTAGAAGGCATAGTTGTTGGTGGTAGGCGTGCGCTCTACAAATGCCAGGGTGGTCGGCGCGTCGCTGCGCAGCACCCAGGTGGTGTCCACGAAGTTGTTTTGCAGATGCTGCAGCAGGCGTTTGCCAAACATGTCGTTGGACAGTTGGCTGATGAAGCCCGTGCCTTGGCCGAGCCGACCGGCAGCAATGGCGGTGTTGGTCAGCGCACCGCCTTCATGGCCCACAAAGGCCAGGCCAGCGGTACAGGTGAAGTCGATCAGGGATTCGCCGACAACGGCAATACGGATGGGTTGCATGGAGTGTCTCTGCGGTGTTGTTGTGTGTGCGAGGTACGCAACTATCTTACTGTGGGCAGGGTGCCTGGGGTAACACCCTGGTTACCTGGAAATTAAGAGTGTTTGAGGCCTCTGGCGCATATTCAATCTGCGCAAGCAGCTATAAAAAAAGTAGTGGTCTTCGTGCCCTGGCGGACAAGTTAATTTCGCCCCGGCGCAGGGTGCGCGGACCTACCGTGCGTACCACCGTGCCGACTGGTACGCAAAAGCACCAAGCTGGTACTTTCACCCCGAATGCACCCAGGCAGGCCCGTCATGCACAATCTTTGGCCCACCACTGTGTCTGCCCCTTTCGTGTTGTTACACCCCTTTGCCCCATTCCCCTTGGCCCGCCGCACGCGCTGGCTGTGGCTGGGCGTGGCGGCATTGGCGCTGCTGTTGATCGCGGCCGCCGGGCAGTGGTCGGCGCGGCGCGAGGCCAGCTTCCAGGCCGACAGCATCCACCGCGCTATTGAAGTGCATGCCCTGGCCCTGCGCGGCGCGGCGGCCAAGTACAGCTACCTGCCGTTCACGGTGGCCCAACATCCTGATGTGCTGGCCGCGCTAGCGCATCCGTTTGACCCCGCCGTGCTGCAGCGTGCCAACCACTACATCGAAGAGGTAAACCGCCGCGCGGGCTCGGACGCGCTGTACCTGATTGCCCCGCAGGGCACCACCCTGGTGGCCAGCAACTGGAACACGCCGCGTAGCTATGTCGGCCAGTCGTATGCCAACCGCCCGTATTTCAGCGATGCCCTGGCGGGTCGCAACGGCCAGTTTTATGGCGTGGGCCAGACCACGGGTGAGCCGGGCTTGTTCTTGTCCGCGCCGGTGCGCCAGGGGGCGGAGGTGGTGGGCGTGGTCACGGTCAAGGTCAGCCTGCAGCCGATCCAGGAAGCCTGGGGCTTTGTGCGAGACCCTATTTTGCTGACCGATGCGCACGGCATTGTGTTTTTGGGCTCGGTGCTGCCCTGGCTGTACCAGTCCCGCCGCGCCGTAGCGGGCAGTGATCTGGACTGGGTGCTGAGCCACCAGCAGTACGGCGCGCACCACAGCTTTGCGCTGCTGCCCTGGAAGATGGACCCTGCACCGGACCTGCCGGGTTTTCGGGTGCAGACCACCATCGACGGCAAGCCGCGCCAGTTTCTAGCGGTGGACGAAGCCCTGCCGGAGCTGGGCTGGACCCTGACCGTGATGGCCGACTACGCCAGTGTCACCCGCGCCCGTGAACGCACCTGGATGCTGGGCCTGCTGTGCGCGGGCCTGCTGCTGCTGGGCGGGCTGTACTGGCAATTGCGCGAGCGCCGCTTTGCCGAGCAGCGCGATGCCCGCCGCGAGCTGGAAGTGCGGGTGCGCGAGCGCACCGCCGAGCTGGATGAAGCCCACGCCTTTCGCAAAGCCATGGAGGATTCGCTGGTGGTAGGCATGCGCGCCCGCGACCTGGACGGCCACATCATCTACGTCAACCCCGCCCTGTGCGCCATGACCGGCTACCGCGCCGACGAGCTGCTGGGCCGCCTGCCACCGTACCCGTACTGGCACCCCGATGACGTGGAACAGCACTGGCACAACAATGACGCGACGATGAGCGGGCAGGCCGCGCTGTCTGGCTTTGAATCCCGCGTGCGCCACCGGGATGGGCATGACGTGCTGACCATGGTCTACACCGCCCGGCTCATCGACGCCCAGGGCCAGCACAGCGGCTGGATGAGTACGGTGGTGGACATCACCGAGCAAAAACGCAGCGCCCTGCGCCAGCGCCAGCACGAAGAGCAACTGCAGCACGCCCAGCGCCTGGCCAGCCTGGGCGAGATGGCCTCTACCCTGGCGCATGAGCTGAACCAGCCGCTGGCCGCGCTGAGCAATTTCGCCAGCGCCGCCAAGGCCTTTGCCGAGCAAGGTCGGCAAGAATTGCTGGTCAGCAGCCTGGATGAAACCGCCGCCCAGGCCCAGCGCGCCGCCGAAATCGTGCGCCGCATCCGCGGCTTCGTGCGCCAGCGCACCGCCGGGCAGGAGGACTGCGTGGTCGGCGCGTTGGTGGCCAATGTGCTGGCCCTGCTACAGGGTGAAATGCGCCAGCAGCAGGCCCGCGCCGTGGTGCGCGTACCCGCCGACTTGCCCAAAGTGCGCGGCGACCGTGTGCTGCTGGAGCAGGTGCTGCTAAACCTGGTGCTGAACAGTCTGCAGGCCATGCAGGCCACGCCGCTGGAGCGCCGGGTGGTAGAAATCGACGCAACGGTGGCCGATGGCCGCCTGCACATCCAGGTGGCCGACCACGGCCCCGGTATCCCCGCTGCATTGGCCGAGCAGGTGTTCGCACCATTCTTCACCACCAAGCCCGACGGACTGGGCCTGGGCCTGAACATCTGCCGCACGATTGTCGAAAGCCACCGTGGGCGGTTCACGTTTGCGGACCGGGTGGGTGGGGGGACAGTGTTTACGCTGGAGCTGGAGGTCTCTGGGTAGGCGTTCTTTTCGGTGACTTGGGTCTATTCCGGCAAAAAGAAATACGACTGCCTTCTGGATGGCGATTCAAGCTACCTGGCCGTCTTTGGCAAAGGGTGTGTGCCGTCGTAGCGAAGACGCTTTGCTTGCGTCGAGCTCTGCGAAATGGGGCCTGTACCACTGCGGCCTGACAGGCTGACAGGCTGATAGGATGGCTGCAAACGGCCAACTGCAGACATTTTTCCAATGACAAAGAATTCAAGCTCTCAAAGCCCCATTAGGGTGCTGCTCTTCAGCTCAACCATGTTATTTGCCTTGGCATTTGGGGGCTGGAGTATTCGGTCCATTGGTCTGGATACCGGCGTTTTGGAGTTTGGTGGTCGCATAAAGAAAACTATCTTGAGAGATGTAGACCCTGCAGCGTTCGCATTCTGGGAGTCAGTCTTCTTCTGGCAAGTTCTTGTCTGCTCGGTACTCGGCGTTGGCACTCTCGTCCTCGCCTGGCGCGAAGCGAAGAGCTGCTCCCAAACTGCTTAGTTTTTAGCGCCCGCCTGTCTGGTGCCTGCACAAGCAGACGTCGGACAAACCTAAACCAAAACCGCCATCTGTACACCTGTGTCCTTCTCGTAGCGCCGTCGGCAGCTTGTGTGCAGTCCCCGCCAGCCGCGAACGGCTGACCCAGCGCAGGGGCCACCGAGACCGGTGATCCAAGCCCATCCGCCCTTCGTCAGAAGGCACTCTTGACGACACCACCATCGACACGAAGTGCCGCGCCGGTGGTCGCGGACGCGAGCGGGCTGGCCACGTAGGCCACGAGCGAGGCCACCTCTTGCGGCGTGCCGAAGCGCTTAATCAGCGAGGTTGGCCGTACGTGGTCAAAAAACTCGGCCTCGACCTGCTCGAAGGTCTTGTCGCTCGATCGCGCGATGCCTTCGACGAAGTCGCCAACGCCACGCGATTTGGTGGGGCCTGGCAGTACGCTGTTGACCGTGATGCCGGTGCCAGCGACCGATTCCGCCAGCCCGCGCGACACCGCAAGTTGGGCGGTCTTGGTCATGCCGTAATGGATCATCTCGCTCGGAATCTGTACCGCACTTTCGCTGGAGATGAAGATGATGCGTCCCCAGTTCGCCCGCTTCATTTCGGGAAGCACCAGGCGGGCAAGGCGCACGCCGCTCAGCACGTTGACATCAAAGAAGCGCTGCCAATCTGCGTCAGGAATATCTTCAAAGGCCTTGGCCTCGAAGATGCCGAGGTTGTTGACCAGGATGCTGATGCCAGGGTGCCGTCGAACGGCTTCCTCCGCCGCTTCGGCGCGGCTCAGGTCTGCGGCATAGCCGTGGACTGTGCCCTTTGTCTCCGCACGGATGCGATCCACCGCTTCGTCCACCGCGGCCTGCGTCCTGCCGTTGACGATGACGCTTGCGCCCTCCTGGGCCAGTGTGTGCGCGATCGCGTAGCCGATGCCGGCCGTGCTACCGCTCACCAGGGCTAGCTTGCCATTGAGTTGCAGGTCCATGTTGATTCTCCTGGGTTGAACGCGGGAAATGCCGCGAGGATGGGATGCATGTGGGTGCGCGCCAGATCGGCTGCAGCTCCACTGTAGCGAGAAGTCGGCATCCGCATCTAGGTTAGTCTTCACTCCCGCCATTCCCGCTTTTTGCCCCCGATGAAGTCCAACCCGCTCCCCCTGAACCTCTACGTCGTGGACGACGACGAGGCCGTGCGCCGCTCCCTGGGGCTGCTGCTGCTGTCGCGCGGTCACGCGGTGCAGGCCTTTGCCTCGGGCGAGGCCTTTCTGGCCGGGGCCGATGTGCAGCGTCCCGGCTGCGCCATCCTGGACCTGCGCCTGGGCGGCCTGAGCGGGTTGCAGGTGTTTGAGGCGCTGCGGGCGCAGGCCAGCCCGCTGGTGGTGCTGTTTTTGTCGGGCCACGGCGACATTCCCATGGCGGTGGAGGCGGTGCAAAACGGTGCCTTCGGCTGGCTGGAAAAGCCCTGCAATGACACGCGCCTGCTGGCCACCATCGTCCAGGCCCTGGAAAAGTCGGCCAGCATCGCCGCCCAGCTGCAGGCCCGGCAGGCCGCCCAGGCGCTGTGGGCCAAGTTGACACCCCGCGAAATGCAGGTGGCCCGGCTGGTGGCCGAGGGCAAGCCCAACAAGCGCATCGCCCTGGATCTGGCCCCGCTGGAGCTGCGCACCGTGGAGACGCACCGCGCCCATGTGTTTGCCAAGCTGGAGCTGTCGAACAGCCATGAGCTGGAGCGCTTTCTGCGCGAAAACGAAATCTAGGTAGTTACCCCTGCGTAAAGCTACGCAGCGGGCAGGCGCAATGCTACGGACGACAGCTTGGCATGACAAGTACACACTCGCCCCTACAGGTTCAAACGGCCCCGTGCGGCGGGCCGTAGCCGGAGACAAGGACACCTTCCATGAGCGCCATCCCGATTTCCACCGCCACGCCTTACAGCTTTGAAGAAAAGCGCAAGCGCATCTTCGCCATCGTTGCCGCCTCGTCCGGCAACCTGGTGGAGTGGTTTGACTTCTACATCTATGCCTTTTGCGCCATTTACTTTGCGCCCGCGTTCTTCCCCAAGTCGGACCCCACGGCCCAGTTGCTGAACACGGCGGGCGTGTTTGCCGCAGGCTTTTTGATGCGCCCCATCGGCGGCTGGCTGTTTGGCCGCCTGGCCGACCGCAAGGGCCGCAAGACCTCGATGGTGGTGTCGGTGATGATGATGTGCGCGGGCTCCCTGCTGATCGCCTGCCTGCCCACCTACGCCAGCATCGGCGCCATGGCCCCGGTGCTGCTGTTGACGGCGCGGCTACTGCAAGGCCTGTCGGTGGGCGGTGAATACGGCACCACCGCCACCTACATGAGCGAGGTGGCGATGCGTGGCCAGCGCGGATTTTTCTCGTCCTTCCAGTACGTCACGCTGATCGGCGGGCAACTGCTGGCGGTGCTGGTGGTGGTGGTGTTGCAGCAGTTTCTGAGCGACGCCGAGCTGAAAAGCTGGGGCTGGCGCATCCCGTTCCTGCTGGGTGCCTGCACCGCCGTGGTGGCCCTCATGCTGCGCCGCACCTTGCACGAAACCACCACCGCGCAAACCCGCAGCGCCAAGGGCGCGGGCAGCGTGGCCGAACTGGTGAAGAACCACAAGCGCGCGCTGCTGGTGGTGCTGGGCTATACCGCAGGCGGCTCGCTCATCTTCTATACCTTCACCACCTACATGCAGAAGTACCTGGTGAACACGGTGCACTTGCCCATCAAGACCGCGAGCTACGTGATGACCGGGGCGCTGTTCGTCTACATGTGCATGCAGCCGGTGTTCGGCGCCTTGTCGGACCGCATCGGGCGGCGCAACAACATGCTGCTGTTCGGTGGCCTGGGCATGCTGATGGTGGTGCCGATTTTGACCACGCTGCAAAGCGTGACCAGCCCGCTGCTGGCCGGCGTGCTGATCACCGTCGCGCTGGCGGTGGTCAGCTTCTACACCTCGGTGGGCGGCATCGTGAAGGCCGAGATGTTTCCGCCGGAAGAGCGCGCACTCGGTGTGGGCCTGTCGTATGCCGTGGGCAATGCCATCTTTGGCGGCAGCGCCGAGTACGTGGCGCTGGGCCTGAAGTCCATGGGCTACGAGTCGACCTTTTACTGGTACGTCACCGGCATGATGGTGCTGGCCTTTGCTGTCAGTCTGTTATTGCCACGCCAAGCCACTTATTTGCACGACGACCATTAAGGGTCAAATAGGCCTTCAGCGCAGGTGGTACTTGCGCTGGCAGCTATCAAAACAGGAATTCATTAGGAGCTCATTCGGCATTCATGCCGGGGCGGCAAAGTAGCTGCCCAGTACCTCCAACGCATGCCGCACCTTGGCCGGTTGCTCGCCGCGGCGCTGGGTCACGGCGTACACCGGCAGGTCGTCCATGCGCCAGTCGGGCAGCACGGGCACCAGGCGGCCATCGGCCAGGGCCTGGAAGTCCTCTTGCCGCACGGCCATGCAGATGCCCCAACCGGCCATGCACAGCGCGTGCAGGGCCGATACCTGGGTGGCTTGCACCCGGCCTTCGAGTTGCACGGTCTGCCGCGCGCCCTGGGGCCCGTGCAGCTCTAGCGTGTCAAACGTGGTGTGGGCCGATCCGCTGCCCAGCCAGGCATGCTGCAACAGGTCTTGCGGCTGCGCGGGCCAGCCCCGCTCGGCCAGGTAGCGGGGGGCCGCGCAGAGTTTGCGCTCCATGCTGCCCAGCTTGCGCGCCACCAGGCTGGAATTGGCCAGGCTACCCACCCGCAGCGCAATGTCCACCCGGGCCTCGATCAGGTCGATCACCGCGTCGTCCAGCAGCAGGCGCAAGGTCAGCTTGGGGTAGCTGCGCATTGGTTGCAGGGCCACGGCTAGCAGGCTGGCAAAGCCGATAGGGGCGGCCAGCCGCAGCTCGCCCTCGGGCTCGTCGCGCAGCCGGGTCAGCGCCTGCTCGGCGGCGCGCGCCGCCGCCACCATGGCCGCGCAGCCCACGTGGTAGCGGGCCCCGGCTTCGGTCAGGGCGAGCTTGCGGGTGGAGCGGTGCAGCAGGGCCAGGCCCAGCGATTTCTCCAACTGGCGCAGGTGCTGGCTGACCGCCGACGGGGTCATGCCAAGCTGCTGCGCAGCCGCGGTCAGTGAGCCCGCCGCCACCACCTCGGCAAACACTGCCATGCGTTTGAGCTGGTCTGTGCCGTTATTCATAAGTTTTACTTCAGAGTATTGGCGGATTTAACCATCTAGTCAGGGCTTCGTGAAGCACGGATACTGGTGTCCTTCTTTCAAACACTAGGAATTCACAATGAAGATTGCTCTGATTGGCGGCACCGGTTTTGTGGGCAGCGCCGTGTTGACCGAACTCCTCAGCCGCGGCCACCAGGTCACCGCGCTGGCCCGCAACCCGGCCAAGTTCAGCGCCCAACCCGGCCTGACCGTGGTGGCGGCCGATGTACTGGATGCCGCGCAAGTGGCGCAGGCTGTGGCTGGAACCGATGCCGTCATCAGCGCCTACAACCCCGGCTGGACCGAGCCACAAATCCACGACCTGTTCCTGCAGGGCAGCCAGGCGATTCTGGACGGCATCAAAAAAGCAGGCGGCAAGCGCGTGCTGGTGGTGGGCGGTGCGGGCAGCCTGTTTGTGGCCCCTGGGGTACAACTGGTCGATACGCCCCCTTTCCCTGCGGAGTACAAGCAGGGCGCGTTGGCTGCCCGCGAGTTGCTCAACCGCATCCAGAACGAAAGCACCTTGGACTGGACCTTCTTGTCGCCCCCCATCGCCCTGGCCCCCGGTGCCCGCACCGGCCAGTACCGCGTGGGTGCCGACACCTTGCTGCCCGGCGTTGGCGAAGCCCCCGCAGGCATCAGCGTGGCCGACTTGGCCGTGGCCATGGTGGACGAAATCGAGAAGCCGCAGCACGTGCAGAAGCGGTTCACGGTGGCGAACTAGGCTATCGCGGTACATCCATATTTATCGGTTAAATAGGGGTTTTGCGCACAGCCTACCTGCGCAAAGCGATATCAATATAGTAGTATTTGCAAACCCTGTGCAGCCCTTTTGCAAGGGTATGTACTTTGTGCCATCGCGGCGCAATCGCGTATCGTATTTTGGAGCATGTGTTTTGATTTCGATCAACGGCGCAAAGGTCCAGCTATGCGAATCTGCACGGGAAAAGCCTTCTTATCGGTGTGTCTCTGTCTAGCGATGGGCATGCCAGTCGCGCATGCGGCACCGGACAGCATCCACATCGTTTTCATTCCTAAATCAAGTGACCAGGTTTTTTGGGAGTTAATGCGCGCAGGGGTGGACCGGGCCGTTCAGGAAGACCCGCGTATCAAGCTGACATGGAGGGGGCCCGCGCACAACGACGATACCGAGGCGCAGATCAAAATTGTGCAGCTCTATACCAAGCCCGGGGTGGATGCCATCGTGATCGCCCCCACGGACCGTGCCCGGCTGGTGGAGCCGGTCAAGAAGGCGGTGGAACAGGGTATCCCCGTGATTTCGGTGGATTCTGGGCTGGACGGCAATTACCACGTCAATTTTGTGACCTCCGACAACGAGGCTGGAGGCCAATTGGCCGCTAAAACGCTGGCTGGTTTGCTTAATAAAACCGGGCGTGTTGCCATTTTGAGAACTGTCGAGGGCAGCGCATCCACGGACGACCGGGCCCGCGGGTTTCTGGCCTACATGAAGGCCTCTGCGCCCGGTATTTCGGTGGTGGCGGATGTCTATGGTGGCGGCTCGGCCGGGTTGGCCCGGCACAGTGCGGCCAAGTTGTTGGCCGCCCAGCCTCCGCTCGATGGTGTTTTTGCGGTGAACGAGTCGGCCACCGATGGCATGCTGCGTGCCTTGCGGGAGGCAGGCCTGGCTAAAAAGTTACGCTTCATCGGCTTTGACAGCACGGAATTTTTACTCACCGGTCTGGAGAAGCAGGAGATTGACGGACTGGTGATCCAAAACCCGCGCCAGATGGGTTATCTGAGCGTCAAAGCGGCCGTAGATGCCGTCCACCATGTCGCCAGCAAGAACAAGATATTGTTCACCGACACCAGCATGGTGACGCGTGCTAACTATAAAAGTGCAGCAATTCAAACCATGATGTGCAGCCGTTGTTGATATCCTGTCGGGCATGATTTGGTCTGTCTTTTGTCCTGTTGCTGAGATCGTGGTCGGTGTTACCCGCCGTTAGCGAAAGGCTGCGCAGTCTTAGCATGGGCATGGCGGTTGCCATGGCAGCGGGCCTGTTTGTGCCGGCCCTGATTGGGGTGATGACACTGACGTATTTGCGCCAGGCGCAAATCAACCGGGAACTGAACGCCTACCTGGACGAAAAAGCCTCTCTTTTGTCGACCAGCCTCGCGGCTCCGGTCTGGAACTACAACACCAGCAGCATCGCCGTGATTGGCCAATCGGCATTGCTGGACGCGCAGGTCGTCCGTATCACCGTTAGCGATGCCGATAGGGCGGCTATCCTGGACATTGAGCGGCCCGAGCGCCGACTGGGCCAATCAAAAATCATACGCCGTGAACTGCTTTTAAAAGGCGCTACCGCGGCCAGTGCCGATATGGCCGGGTACGTCGAAATCGAGGTGGACGACGGTTTAAAGCAGCGCGAACTGGAGCAGGATCGCAAGGCCTACGCCTTCATCTTGCTGGGGCAGTTCGTACTCTCCCTGGCGTTCGTATTGGTGGCCTTGCATCTGCGCGTGCTGCGGCCTTTGCACAATCTGGCCTTGTTCTCCAACCGGCTGGCAGGCGGTAACTTTGACCACGCTGTAGGCTGGGACCGTCCGGACGAGATTGGCCGCCTGGCGCGCCAGATGGACCAAATGCGCAGTGATCTGAAAACCTCTTTCGCTGAACAGCAGGTGATTTTGAGCAATGTGCAGGTGGGCGTGGTTTTTGTGCGCAACGGCACGATCCAAATCGCCAACCGGCATGCGGAAACTATTTTTGGCTACCCCGAGGGGGAACTGTGCGGACAGCAAACTAGCGTGCTGTACCCGACGGAGGTTCCGCCGCAAGCGCAGGTGCGTGAGCCGATGGCCGCCAAGGAGGGGCCGTATGAAGATCTGCTCTTTTTGAAACGCCGGGATGGGAGTCTTTTCTGGGCACAGTTGCGCCAACGCAGCCTGGATACTTTGGTTCCGCAAGCGGGCAGTATTTGGGTGATTGAAGATTTCACCCAGCGCAAAGCCAGCGAGGATGAGATCAACAGCCTGGCCTTTTATGACCCTTTGACCTTGCTGCCCAACCGCCGTCTTTTGCGCGACCGGCTGAAACAGGCGTTGGTGGCCAGCGCTAGAAGCGGGCGATCCGGGGCTTTGCTGTTCATTGATTTGGACCATTTCAAGACCCTGAATGACACCTTGGGCCACGACATGGGCGACTTGCTATTGCAACAGGTTGCGCAACGCCTGACCCATTGTGTGCGGGAAGGCGATACCGTGGCGGGTTTGGGAGGCGACGAGTTTGTGGTGATTCTGGAAGGCCTGGGGGAGCACCCGGACGAGATTGCGGCACGCTGCAAGGCGGTGGTCGAAAAGATCTTCAATGCACTGAATCTGCCTTACTTGTTGGCCGGGCATGAACTGCGTAGCACCCCCAGCGTGGGCATCGCATTGTTCGAGGGGCAGCAGAATTCGATTGAAGAACTCCTGAAGCATGCTGATTTGGCCATGTACCAAGCCAAGACGTCCGGCCGAAACACCCTGCGCTTTTTCGATGCAGCGATGCAGGCTGCCGTCACTGAGCGGGCGGTTTTAGAGTCTGATCTGCGCGAGGCCTTGGCGCAACAGCAGTTGCGGCTGTATTACCAACCCCAGGTGGTGGGAGACGGGAACATCACCGGCGCGGAGGCGCTGGTGCGTTGGGTCCATCCGCAGCGCGGCACCGTGTCGCCGGCCGATTTCATTCCCTTGGCTGAGGAAACCGGCCTGATCTTGCCGCTGGGCCAGTGGGTGTTGGAGACGGCGTGTACCCAACTGGCAGTCTGGGCCGGTAACCCAGCCCGGGCCCATTTTTCTATGGCCGTGAACGTCAGTGCCAAGCAAATGCAGCACGATAACTTTGTGGACCAGGTGCTGGCCGCGCTAGAGCGCACCGGCATCAATCCCTCGCTGCTCAAGCTGGAACTGACGGAGAGCGTGTTGGTGGAGGACGTAGAAAAGACCATCACCAAGATGGCGACCCTGAAGTCCCGTGGTGTGGGCTTTTCGCTGGACGATTTCGGCACCGGCTACTCGTCGTTGACGTACCTGAAGCGCTTGCCTTTGGACCAACTGAAGATCGACCAGGGTTTTATACAAGACGTTTTGATCGACCCCAACGACGCAGCCATCGCCAAAATGATCATCGCCCTGGCAGAAAGTCTGGGTTTGACGGTGATCGCCGAAGGGGTGGAAACCGAGGCACAAAGGGTTTTCTTGGCACGCCATGGCTGCCATGCTTACCAAGGGTATTTGATGAGCCGTCCCTTGCCGATCGCCGAATTTGAAGCGCTGGTAGCCTGCCCTGAAGCACCTTGATACCTCGGCAGACAACCATGCGTCATGGACGCGTAACAAATTGTTGCTCCAATCGCTTTTTGCATTCCATAGGCGACCATGGGGCTTACCAAAACCGACAAAGCGCGTGCCGAGCTGCAACCTGGCCAGCGCAGCCTGGGCCAGCGCGAACGTGCCTTGTTGTTGCTGGTCGACGGGCACAAGACGGTCCACGAAGTGGCTGCTTACCTGGGGCATGAAGGTGAGCAACTGGTGCTACAGCTGCTGCGGGACGGCTACCTCACGCAGCCGCAGGCAGCTGCCGTGCCGGTGGCGGCGGACCTGTTTGACGGCAAACGTTCCATGGCCACCACCCGGATGTTTTTGTTTGACATCTGCGAGCGCATGTTCGCCCGGCGTGCGCCCGCCCTGGCCGAATCCTTCCGCGAAGCACTGCGCAATGCCCGCGACCGCAGTTCCATGCTGGATGTGAGTCACACCATGCTGGCCGAGGTGGAAAGCGCGGCCGGACCCGAGCGGGCCAAGGCTCTGCGTGACCGTATTGCCTTGCTGCTGCCCGAGGCGGTGGCGGCTTAGAACGTGCTTGCGATCTCTTTGGGGTCGCGTTGGGGTGCAATCGGGATGGGTTGGTTGTCGCAGACCGCTGCATGGGCTACGGCAGACTATTCAATCGATTTCCACAACCCGCATGGCAGGTTCCTTTTAGTGAAACCTGCGGTTTTCGGGCGCTCAGCGTCGTTACAAAACCCAAGCTCAGGCTA
>NZ_JBDTEM010000279.1:0-1919 GCF_039922535.1 Rhodoferax sp.
TCCAGCAGGGCGATGAATTTTTGCTCGGTAAACGTGGCCCGCCCCGAGGTGTTGCGGGCCAACGCCTGCATGAGCTGCTCCAGGTCCCAGCCCGCGTGGGCCGACAAGGCTGCGCAGCCCACAACCAGGGCCAAGACCGATCGAAAAAATGTGTGCATCAAGGGCTCAGTTGGGGTGTGGCCGGGGGCTGCCAGAAGTCAAAGAAATTGAACCAGTTGCTGGGTGCCGCATGGCAGTACTTTTCTAACAGCTCCACGTAGCGTGCCATGGCGGCCTGCACGGCGGCTTCGCGCCCGCCCGCGGGGATGTGCGAGAAGTCGGCCACGGTTTCAAAGTGGATGTCGTAGCGGTTGCCACCGCCGTACAGGCCCACCATGAACAGCACCGGGCGGCGCAGGATGGCGGCCATGCGAAACGGCCCCACCGGCAGCGCCGCCGGAGCGCCCAGAAAAGGCAGGCTGCGCGTGCTATCGCTGCCCAGCGAGCGGTCGGCCAGAATACCCACCACCGCGCCCGACTCCAGCAGTTCGTGCACCACCATCATCGAGTCCACCTTGCCCAGCGGCACGATATGGCTGTGGGCGGCGGGGTTGATAGCCTGCAGCAAGGCGTTGATCTTGCGGGCATTTTCTTCAAACATTACCATCGCCAGCCGCAGGCCTGGTTGCTGCTGGCCCACCGCACGCAGCACCTCAAAACTACCCAGATGGGCCCCCAGCAGAAACGCGCCCCGCTGCTGGTCCAACACGCGGTGGACCAGCTGCTGGCCATGCAGGCGGATGTCGTACAAATCGAAACGGTCATTGACCAGGTACACCCGGTCGTGGATCACCGAGGCAAAGGCCATGAAATGCTGGAACTGCATGCGCCAACCGATCCGCTGGCCCGGATGCACCCGGCCCAGGTACTGCCGGGATGCCCGCCGCGCCGAGGGAGATAGCAACAGAAAATAGGCCGCAATGCCGTACAGAATGCCGCGCGCCACACGCCGCCCCAGCCGCAGCGAGATCCAGGTCATCAGGCGCAGCATCGGCATATTGCTGCGCTCCGGGCGCTGCTTCCAGTGGGTCGATGGCTGGTTCATGGCGCGGCACGACGGCCCAGGCTGAGTTGTCCCGTGGCCACTTTGCGGCTGTCGCAGGCAATGTCAAAGCGGGCGCTTTCGGGCGTGGTGCACACCAGGGACATGTTCAGCACCTCGCCGGGGCGCACCGGGCTTAAAAACTTGGCGTTGCCGATTTGGCCCGCCATGCTGCCGGTCACCGTCTCAGCCCACTGCAACACCGTATCCAACAACACCACGCCGGGCAAGATGGGTGCGCCGGGGAAGTGCCCGGCAAATGCGGGGTGGTCAGGCGCTACCGCCCACGTGGTTTCAAACGGCATGCGGGGGTCTTTGGAGGTTATGCGCCAACGCCTGCAAGGCCTCGCGCGGCAGCTTGCCGGTGCTGTTGCGGGGCAACTGGTCCAACAGCAGCAGCGGACGCGGCAGAAAAATCGGGTCGATGCGCTCGCGCAACGCGGTCAGCAGGGCGGCCTGCGTCCAACCCGGGGCCACCACAAAGGCCATCAGCCGGGTGACACCGTCGCGGTCGCGGTCCTCGGGCATGTAAAACGCGCCATCCTGCACCCCCTCGATGGCATTGAGCTGGTGGTTCAGGTAGGCCAGTGAGCTGCGTTTGCCCGCAATATTGACCAGATCGGCAATCCGGCCGTGCAGCAAAAAATGCGTCGCGCTCAGCGGCTCCAGCACGTCACCCATGGGCACAGCCTGTTCCACATGGCCGCCCGAGACCCAGGTGCCACCGTCCTGGGCGGTCAACTGCACGCCCGGAAACAACTGCCATTCGGCACCTAGCGCGGTGCGCCGGGTGGCCACTTGGCCGGTTTCGGTGGAGCCATAAATCTCCAGCAGCGGC
>NZ_JBDTEM010000280.1:0-3678 GCF_039922535.1 Rhodoferax sp.
CGTGCCCATCAGCGAAGCATCGGTGACCACGCCGATGTCGGTAAACGCTTTGCCGGTGTTTGCTGCGCCCAGGCTGACGCTGAACACGCCGTTGCCCTCGGGCACGTCCATCCAGGCGGCACGGCCATCCAGTGTGAACGGGATCGCCACGGTGCTGGAGGCGGTTTGGCCGGGCAGGCCGTTGTAGCTGTAGTCGGGGTCGGGAGGGACGCCGTTGGCGCTGGTTTCAAACGGGGCCGAAGTGCTGCCCAGGCCGTTGAACAGCGGCATGCCGTTGCTGTCTTTTTTGTTCGCCAGGGTCAGTAGTTCGTCGCGGATGCCGACCAACTGCTTGGCAATGGTGTCGCGCTCTGTTGGGCTATTGGCACCGTTGCCCGCCTGTACCACCAGGGTGCGGAACTCCGTCAACAGGTCGGTGGCGTTGCCCAGCGTGGATTCGGCCTGGGTGATGGCGCTGACCTGGGTGCCCAGCGCACGCTGCTCGGTTGCGATGCGATCGATGCGGGTGTTGGCGCGTTCGGCCTGGGCTGCGCCGGTCGGATCGTCGCTGGAGCGCAGGATTTTTTTGCCCGAGGTCATATTTTCTTGCAGCGCAGACATGGTGGCGTACCGGGTGGTCAGATTGCGCAGCGCGTTGTCGTAACCATTGGCACTGGACAGTCGGGTGAATGAATTGCTCATGGTCTTCTCCTGGCCTAACGGCCTACGCTGGCCATCAGGCTGTCAAAAATGGTTTGGGCAATCTGGACCATCTTGGCCGATGCCTGGTAGGCCTGCTGGTACTGCAGTAGTTTGGCGGCTTCTTCGTCCAAGTTGACACCCGAGACGCTGGTGCGCGAGGTTTCCAGGTTGTCGGCAATCGACTTGGACACCTCGGCGGTGTACTGCACGCTCTGCACCTTGACACCCACCTGCGACATCAGCGCGGCATAGCCATCGGACAGGCTGGAGCCGTCAAACAGGGCCACATCGCGCAGGCCCAGCAGGGCATTGGCATTGCCGGCATTGAGCTTGGCGTAGGCGGGGTTTGCCGGGCCCAGGGTGATGGTGTCACCGTTCTGGGCCGCACCCGACAGGGTGAGCGACCAGCCGGACGATGTATTGGTGGAGTCGAACGCAATCGGCGTGCCGGGGCTGTAGGTATAGACGGTGGCGCCGGTGTCGCTGCGGGTGTAGGTGTTGGAGCCGGTGAAGTTCAGCGTGATGTTGGCCGGAATCGGCACCGACTTGGCAGCCAGATTGGCGACTGCCAGGCTGCCGGTATTGGTGACACCCATGGCGGCCTGCACCGGGCTGGAGACGGCCAGTTGGCGCGGCGAGCCAAAGGCGGTGGTGATTTTGCCGGCGGCTGCGCGGTAGGGTTGGAGCAAAAAACTGTCGCCCGTGGCCGGGGTGCCGCCCACGGCAATCGCCAGGCCGTCATAGCTGCCGGTAGTGGGGTCAGGCAAGACGGTGGTGTTGTCCGACAGCCGCTGCACGGTAAACGCCACAGGGGAGGTAAAGGTCACCTTGTAGTCCGATGCGGCCAGTTTAGCCACGGTGGGCGCATCCACACTGATGTCTACCGTGCCGCTGCCGGTGTTGAAGCTGGCGGCTGCACCGGTGGGCATGCTGACCGGGCTGAACAGGTTGCCCCCGGCATTGCCATCCAGGTCCAGCCCCAGTTGGTGCTGGGCGTTGACCACCGTGGTGATGCTGGTGGCGATGCGGCCCAGCAGGTTGGCCCCTTCGGCCAGGTCCTGGTTCTGGAACTTCAGCATACCGGCGATCGAGCCGCCGCCCATCAGGTCTTCTGACAGCACCACGGTCTGGCTACCAAACACCATGGCAATCTGGCTTTGCGAAGCATCTTGCGGGTTGGACTGCACCTGCAAGGCCGTGGCCTTGGTGCCCAGTACCAGCGGCTGGCTGCTGGCCGCAAACACCGTGACCGTGCCGTCATCGGCATCGATCTGGGTCGTCTGGATGTACTGGTTGAGCTGGTTGATCAGGTTGTCGCGCTTGTCCAGCAGGTCGTTGGGCGACTGCCCGTTGCCTCTGGCCAGCTGGATCTGCCCGTTGACTGCGGCCAGGTTGGTGGTGATGGTATTGACCGCGGCCGCGGCGTTTTGCAGCTCGGTGGTCAGGCCGGTCTGCAGATTGGTCAGTTGGGTGGATGCATCGTTGAAGCGGGAGGCGGCCTCGTTGGCACGGGTCAGCACCACGGTGCGGGCGGTCAGGTCGGTCGGGGCATTGGCCACGTCGGAGAACGCATTCATCATGTCGGTGACCGCCGCGCCCAGGCCGCTGGTGCCGCCTTTGAAAATGTCTTCCAGCTGCAGCAGCTTGGTGGCACGGGTCACGTCCGATGCCGCGACCGACTTGGACAGTGCGGCCTGGCGGGTCAGGTATTCGTCGTGGTTGCGCTGGATGGTCTGGATGTCTACGCCCTTACCGATATAGCCGCCGCCGGTGTACTGGCCTTCCACCGTTTGCAGCACCACGTTCTGGCGCGAATAGCCTACCGTGCTGGAGTTGGCAATATTGTTGCCAATGGTTTGTAGGGCCACTTCGTTGGCCACCAGGGCCCGCGAGCCGACGTTGAGGAGGTTGCTCATGCGGTTCTCTTAGGCGTAGGCCCGGCGCAGTTGCTGCGTCACGGTGATGGCCCGGTTCAGCTTGGCGGCGTAGTCGGGGTCGGTGGCGTAGCCCGCGCGTTTGAGCTCGGTGGCATAGGCCTGGGCAGAACCGGTTTGCTGGCGCGCTTGGGCGTAGCGCGGGTTGTTGTTGATCAGCTTTGCGTAGTCGTTAAAAGACTCTTGGTAGGAGTCGTAGGCGCGGAACT
Source organism: Rhodoferax sp. (assembly GCF_039922535.1). Lineage (GTDB taxonomy): Bacteria > Pseudomonadota > Gammaproteobacteria > Burkholderiales > Burkholderiaceae_C > Rhodoferax_B. Next base: position 2,825 of record NZ_JBDTEM010000280.1, read on the forward strand.
TGGCGCTGACCTTGCGGGTTTCGCCGTTGACTACTTCGTGCGTGGTGACGGTGGTGGTCTTGCCGGTCCAGCCCGCACCGGCCTTGATGCCGAACAGGTTGAACGAAGTGCTGCCATCGTGGTTCTTGATTTCCTTGCGGCCCCAGCCGGTTTCGTGCCCGGCCTGGCCCAGCATGTAGCTGGCGGGGATGCCGGTGGCCCGCTCTACGGCGGTGGCCGCGGCGTTGTGCTCTTCAACAAAATCGGTCTGACTGACGGTGGCCGGTTTGGCCGTGGGCGCACCCAGCGGGGTGCCCATTTTAAGCGTGCTGTTGGTGTCGGCGGGTACGGTTTGGCGGGTCAGTTGGCGCACGATGGCGTCCGACAAGCCGCCGGGCTGGCCCGACATGGTGACCGACATTTGCTGGTCCAGCAGGTCGTTGCCCAGGTCGCCCTGGGGGCTGTCGAACAGGCCGGATTTGGTGGAGGCCGTGGCCTCGCGCATGCTTTTGATCAGCTCGCGCATGAACAGCGACTCCAGCTGTTTGGCGGTTTCCTTAATGGCACCTGCGCCGTCCTTGCCCGCCTGCATTTTCAGCGCATTCAGCGACTGGGCATCGGCGGCCAGCGCGTTGCTGGAGACGGTGGAAGTTTGGGTCAGTGCCATCAGATCACCTCCAATTCAGCATTCAATGCACCGGCAGCCTTGATGGCTTGCAGGATAGCCAGCAGATCCTGCGGCGTGGCACCCAGGGCGTTCAGGGCGCGCACCACGTCGGCCAGTTGCGGCGCGGGAGGCACCTGGATCAGGATGCCGGGTTCTTGCTTGATCTGGATGTTGCTCTTTTCGGTGACTACCGTCTGCCCTTGCGACA
>NZ_JBDTEM010000281.1:0-29503 GCF_039922535.1 Rhodoferax sp.
CCACTGGAATTTGTGACGTGTGCACCAAAAAATGCGCCCTGGCTGCGGTGGCCGTTCTAAGCCATCCCCCTTTTGGATGGCGACTGCGGGCCGGTATCCCTTGAATAGGTGATGTGCGGCAAGGTCACAAGGCTGAGCATGGGGCCGCTCTAGTCCCACAACATCCTTACAGGAGTGACCCCATGAAAACCCAGCTCAAACTGGCGCTCAGCAGCGCCGCGATTGCCGCCTTGGCGGCGTGTGGAGGCGATGGCGGAGACAGCGCCAGCCCCGTTGCGTCCACCACCACCGATGTTTCCGTCACGGTACTCGACGGGCCGATCAAAGACGCGTTGGTGTGCCAGGACACCAACAACGACGGTGTCTGTGCCAGCAGCGAACCGCATGCCACTACCAATGCCGATGGGGTCGCCATCGTGACCGTTGCCACGGCCGACAAAGACAAATACCCCATGCTGGCTATCGTGACATCCGCCGCATCGGACAAAGATACGGGCCTTGTGCCCACGGGCTTTGTACTGAAGACTCCTGCGGGCAAGCCTGCCCTGATGAGCCCGCTGACGACCCTAGTGCAAAACCTGGTGGCCCAAACCGGCATGGCTGTAGATGCGGCCGAGGCCCAGTTGAAACTGCAAACCGGCATCACCTCGTCCTTGTTCTCCAGTTTTGCCATCGCCGATGCCGCTCCGGCGGACGGCAGCGTCAAACCCGCCGCCTTGGCCCGCATGTGGGTCTTGACGACCCAGCAGCAGGCGCAGCTGGTGGCCAGTGCCAATGCGGTCGGCACAACCGCGGCCGACGGCACCACGGTGATCACCCAGGCGCTGCTGGACGCAGTGGTGCAAAAACGTGTGCAGGAACTGCTGAGCGCAATCGTGGCGGCGCTACCCAGCACCGCTACCGAAGCAAGCATGCAGACCGCCGCCGCGGCATTGGTGGCTAGCCAGGGCATCCAGCCTGCGGGGGTGACCACGGCAGTTGCCCTCTACGCTCAGCCTGCGGCGACAGGAACACCTAGCGTGGCAGGTGGAAGCCTGAACTCTCTGAGCTTCACCAGCGCCACTAATTGGACCACCAAGTCCAACGCCTGGACGGCGGCACAAAACAGCCCGGCGGCCGACGGAAGTACCCGTTGGCACGAGGTGCATACGGCTCTCAATGGCGGTTCAGCGCCCTATAGCTGGGGTGCTGGTTCGCACCCGGGCAGCGGCTCCGAGCTGCATTGGTCGGGTACAGCCTGGACCGGTTGCCCCATTAATTTTGAAAACACCAGTTCAGCAACCAATCCGAATGGCCACAGCCCGTACAACTACTGCGATGGAAAGGAGCTGGGCGAGGACTACAAAACCACATCGCTGAGTCTGGACAACCAAACGATGGTCAGCGTGCTGGACCAAATGAAGGCACTGGGCTACAGCAACCTCAACGTAGCCAACGCCGCCAGCGTGCTGGGCACGGCGACTTTCCCTGCGGGATCCCGGGTGCGCTATACCGCCGGTGCGGCTTTGTCCACCGCCGTCAGCTACGTGCAAACACCGTGGGAATACATAGAGCTGTATCCCATGGCGGTGGCCGCGGGTAAAACCGATGTCAATGACACCACGTCGGCCTGCTACCAGGATGTTCCATCCACCGCCGCCACCAGCCTGGACACGGTGGTCGCCACCATGACCGGCACGCCCTGCATCCAAAGCGCGGGCACCCGCCCCGGCCTGAATGGCACCACCTTGTCCAGCGGGCCGCGCAACGACTGGTGGGGTGCCACCAGCATCCAGGTGGGCCGCATCGGCTCGGCACCGCGCCACCTGCAAAATGGCCAGTCCGCCACCTACTACACCACCAACACCCCGATCCGCGCCTCGTTTGCGGCGGGCAATGTGGTCAAGTACTACGCCTGCCAGGAGCGGTTTGATGGCAGTCCCCGCAATTGCGACCCCATCGGCACGGGCAGCTATGCCATCCAGACCCTGGGCGATGCACGGGTGCTCACCTTCGGTGGCTTGCCTGCACTGGATGCGCAACTGGGCTACGTACAAGCCTTTGTGGAGCGGGGCGGGCAGGTGTACTGGGGCTACCAGGACAAACCGAAAGCCTGGAACGGTGCCAACCTGAACCTGGTGGCTGCAAACGCGCTGATGGCCCAACTGGGCATGCCTGCCTTGGACCCCAATACCCCTGTGGTGTTGACCACGGCTTCTTACCAAGGGGGCTACCGAGGCACGTACAGCGGAACGCGTTCTGGCTACTGGTTTGCCACGGTCAATGCCGACGGTTCCACCCAATGTAGTGGCTATGACAACATCCTTTTTGCGTGGACAACCGCTTGCACTTTAGGGGTTACACCTTCGTCCGGCGACTCCACCCTGGCCAGCTTCACCATAGCGGTGGCGGGTGCCTGGAACTTCAATGGCAGCTTGAACTACAACACCGGGCTGGTGGGCGCTGGCACTTGGAACTACAACGGCAACCTGTCCGACATCGGCGCATTCCAAGGCTATACCGAAGAGTAAACGGACAGGTTTAAGCGCTGTCTCTTGCCCCGCAGGCTTCAGCCCGGCGGGGCTTTTTTATATGCTTATCGTTGGGCTGCCAATTCCCGCAGCGACTGCTCGTACCCCGCCAGCCAGCGCACCGCCGCTTCGCGTTGTTTGGGCGTAGTGCTGTTGTGTACCACCGCAATGCCCTGGCAGTCTTGCTGGGCCAGGGCCTCGGCGTAGGCGCGGTAGCTGGGCTGTGGCGAGTGCATAGAGCGCTCCAGCAAGCCCCGCACGGCGGTACGGGTGTCGGCCGCCGTGGTCGGGTCGCGCTGCAGTTGGCGCAGGGTCTGCAAGGTGTCGGTTTGGCGGCGCAGGCGCTCGGCCTGTACCTGCTGCGGGTCGAAGTGGGACTGCTCCACCTGCTGGCGGATCAGGGTTTTCTGTGCGGCATCCATGCGGCCATAGACCATTTCGGCACGTTCCAGGGCTTTGTCATACCGCTTTTGGTGCATCTCAGTGGGGGTCAAAGCCAGCCAGTCGCTGCGGTATTCGGCATTGGTCTTGGCGTATTTGCGTTCCAGGTAGCTGATTTGCGCCGGTGTCAGGCTCTGCACCAGGGTGGTCGCGGCCGGTTCGGCATCCACCAGCAAGGCATCGATGTAGCCCCGCACCGTCGTGCCTACGGCGCAGACCTGCTCGGTGCTGAGATCATGGACCACCAGGGTTTGGGTTTGCCGCAGGGTTTGGGCGTAATCGGGCAGGTCTTGCTGGCGGTTGCGCAACTGCAGTTGGCGCAGGTCGTCGCGGACCTGCTTCGATTGGGCTTTGTTGAAGTCGATATGGCCGTCCAGCCACCAGGCGGCCAGGTCCACGCCGTTGTTGTAGCCCAGCTTGATGCCGGTGCAGGCCTGCAGTGCGCCCAGCAGCAGCAACAGTCCCATAATTCGGGTCCATTTAACTAAAAAGTTGCAAGCTATGGCAGAAGTCGATGTGGTCATCATGGCGGCGGGCAAAGGGACCCGCATGAAAAGCAAATTGCCCAAAGTGTTGCATACGCTGGCTGGGCGCGCATTGTTAGCCCATGTGGTGGACACCGCCAGCAGTTTGCTGCCGCGCAACGTGGTGGTGATCACCGGGCATGGTGCTACAGAAGTAGAAGCGGCTCTCCCAGGCTACATCTGCGATGGAGCCGAATTTTCTGTAAATTTTGCCCGCCAGGAGCCGCAGCTGGGTACCGGCCATGCGGTGCAGCAAGCGCTGCCTTTTTTGCCCGACGACGCGGGTGTGGTACTGGTGCTGTCGGGCGACGTACCGCTGACCCAGGTAGACACCTTGCGCCAGTTGGTGGCGGCCAGCGGCGGCGACAAACTGGCCCTGCTGACGCTGGAGCTGCCCAACCCCACCGGCTATGGCCGCATTGAGCGTAACGGGGAGGGTGGGGGCGACGCGGTGCAGGCCATCGTCGAACACAAAGATGCCACCGAGGCGCAGCGCGCCATTCGCGAAATCTACAGCGGCATCATGGCCGCACCCGCCGCGCGCCTGCGCACCTGGCTGGCCCGGCTGGACAACAAGAATGCCCAGTCCGAGTACTACCTGACCGACATCGTCAAGATGGCGGTAGCCGACGGTGTGCCGGTGGTGGCCCACAAGATCACCGACGAGGTGCAGGTGGCCGGTGTCAACAGCCCCGTGCAACTGGCCGAGCTGGAGCGCGCCTACCAACGCCAGCAGGCCGTGGCCTTGATGGAGCAGGGCGTGCGCCTGGCCGACCCGGCACGGCTGGACCTGCGCGGCAGCCTGGTGTGCGGGCAAGACGTGTCCATCGACGTGAATTGCGTGTTTGAAGGCACGGTCACGCTGGGCGAAGGTGTAAAAATTGGTGCGAACTGCGTCATCGCCAACGCGACTATCGCGGCGGGCGTGGTGGTGCATCCTTTCACCCACATCGATGGTGAAAAAGCCGGTGTCACGGTGGGCGCAGATGCGCGCATCGGCCCGTTCGCCCGCCTGCGCCCTGGCGCACGGCTGGGAACGGATGTGCACATCGGCAACTTTGTCGAAGTCAAAAACTCCACCCTGGGTGCGGGTGCCAAGGCCAACCATTTGGCTTACCTGGGCGATGCCACGGTGGGCGCGCGCGTCAACTTTGGCGCGGGCAGCATCACCGCCAACTACGACGGGGTCAATAAGCACCGTACCGTGATCGGTGACGACGTGCATGTGGGCAGCAACTGCGTGCTGGTGGCCCCCATTACCCTGGGCGCGGGTGGCACGGTGGGCGGCGGCTCGACCCTGACCAAGGATGCTCCCGAGGGCGTGCTCAGCGTGGCCCGTGGCCGCCAGGTGGCCATCGCTAACTGGAAACGCCCCGTTAAAAAGGTCTAGTCTTGAACGATCTGGAACTCCGCCTGGCCGATGCGCAGGCACGTCTGCAGCAGAGCGAGGCCCGCAACCTCGCCCTGATGGCCGAGCTGGAGCACTTTGTGCGCAACGTCTCGCACGATCTGCGTGCCCCGCTGCGCCACATCACCGCCTACGCTCCGCTGGTGCGCGAAATGCTGGCGGAGGGGGAAGACCCCAGCCCCTGCCTGGATACGCTGGAGCAATCGGCCCGCAGCATGGCCCGGATGGTGGACGCGCTGCTGGAGCTGTCGCGCCTGTCGCGCATCCCGTTGCAGACTGCGGCCGTGCCCATGGCTGCACTGGTGGCAGAGGCACAGCGCGCGCTGGCTGCGCAAGCGCTAGGGCGCAGCATCCAGTGGCAAGTGCCCACCGACTGGCCCGAAGTGCAGGGGGATGCCGCGCTGCTGCGCCAGGTGTGGGAACACGCGCTGTCCAATGCCCTCAAGTTCACCCGGCCCCGGCCCGTGGCGCAGATCACCCTGGGCTGGGAGCATGCGGCGGATGGCACCACGTTTTGGCTGCGCGACAACGGCGTGGGCTTCAACCCCGACACCAGTGCCAGCATGTTCGATCTGTTCCAGCGTCTGCATACCGCATCGGCGTTCGAGGGTGCCGGTGTGGGCCTGGCCCTGGCGCGCCAGATCGTGCAACGGCACGGCGGCAGCATCAGCGCGCAGGGCGTGGTGGACGGCGGCTGCACGCTGCGGTTTACTTTACCGAAGTCTTAGCTGGTGATAATGAAGGTCAAAGTCCCGTTGGGCTTCTTTCAACTACGAGATCCGACTATGAAACACAAATTCCTGGCCGTTGCCTTGCTGTCCATCGTGGCAGTGGCCCATGCCGAGCCCACGCCCGCCAAAAAAGAATTGATCAACAAGATCGTGCAATTGGAGCAGCCCATGGTCGATGCGACCGTGCGCCAATTGGCCCAGCAGCCCATTGCGCAGCTGATGCAGCCTGTGGGCCCGGCGATCCAGTTCCGGGTTCCGCCGGAAAAGCGCGAGGCTTTGGCCAAAGACATCCAGGCCGATATCAAGAAATATGTGGACGATGTCACACCTCTGTTGACCGACCGCGCCAACAAACTGGCGCCTGCAGAAATTGGCGGCGTGCTGGACAGCAAGTTCACCGAAGACGAACTGCGCCAACTTATCGTGGTGCTGGAATCTCCGGTGCTGCGCAAGTTCTCGTTGCTGCTGCCAGAACTACAAAAGGGCCTGGTCGAAAAGGTGGTGGCCGACACCAAGGGTCAAATCGAGCCCAAGTTGAAGGCGCTGGGCCAGTCGGCTGAAAAGCGCGTCAATGCGGCAGTGCCGGCGCAGCCTGCACCGGCCGCCAAGCCTGCTATCAAATAATACGAAAATTTAGGTGCTAAAAATAGCTGCCAGCGCATATCGGACCTGCACTGGCAGCTATTAATTTAAGCGGTAATTCTTGCAATTACGCGGTGGCCGCTTCCATCGTCACCGACCCCGCATACGCCAAGCCCGCCGCCACGCTGCCAAAACGGTCGCCCGCCACCATACGAGACTGCGGAAACAGGGCTTGCAAGGCCGCTTGCAGCGGGGCCAGCGCAGACGAGCCGCCCGTCAGGTACACGGCATCGGGCTGCGCCACCCCGGCCAGCTTCACACATTCCTGCGCACACTGCACCACCCGCGCCAACTGGGCTTGCAGCGCCTGGGCCAGGCCTTCGGGCGTGAGCTGGGCGCTCAGGTCGCGGGCAATGCAGTCCAGGTCGATGGTGGATGCCGTGCCTGACAGCGAGCAGGCGATTTTCGCCGCCTCTACGTTGGCCAGAATATGGTGGCCCACCCGCTCCTGCAGCACGTTTAGCAGGCGCTGGTGCAGGGCCCGGTCGGTGAAGGAGTCGCGCAAATCCGCGGCCTGTGCCAGGCTCTTGCGGGAATACGACTGGTGGATCAAATGCCAGGTGCTCAAATCAAAAAACACGCCCGACGGCACTTCACGCCCGCTCGGCCCCACGTGCCCCAGGCCCAGCAGCGGCATGGCGTGGCGCAGGTTCAGCAACTGGTCAAAGTCGGTGCCGCCGATGTGCACGCCGGTGGTCGCCAGAATGTCGCCGCTGCGGTCGCCCAAGGCCTGCCGCCCGGGGCCGACGCGCACCACGGTGAAGTCAGAGGTGCCGCCGCCAATGTCCACCACCAGCACGGTGGTGTCCTGGGTGACCCGGCGCTCGAAGTCAAAAGCCGCGGCGATGGGCTCCAGCTGGAACTGCACTTCGTCAAAACCCGCCGCACGGGCTGCCTGCTCCAGTGTGGCCTGGGCCAGCGCGTCGCGCTGTGCGTCACCGTCTACAAAATGCACCGGGCGGCCCAGCATGGCGTGCTGCACGGCGTGGCCCAGATGCGCTTCCGAGCGCTTTTTCAGCTCTTTGAAGAACATGCCCAGAATGTCGGTGAAGCTGACCATCTGGCCGTTGACCACGGTTTTTTCGTCCATCAGGCCGCTGCCCAGCAGGCTTTTGATGGAGCGCATCAACCGGCCTTCGGTGCCCGCCAGGTAGGTCTGCATGGCGGCGCTGCCGTAGCTGGTGTGCTGGTCTTCGTGCGAAAAGAACAGCGCCGTGGGCAGCGTGGGCTTGCCCGCGTCCAGCGCAATCGTGTCCAGGCTGCCGTCGGCCCGCACCAGCGCGGCCACGGTGTTCGAGGTGCCGAAATCAATACCGAGCATCATCCCTTGCTTGCTCCCTGTTTCGCCAGCACCGATTGCAAAAATGCGCTGATGTCGCGCACTTCCTGCGGGTGCACGCTGTGCGGCATAGGGTAGGTGTGCCATTGCACGGCATGGCCCAGCGCCAGCAAAGCCTGGCGCGAGGCCTCGGCACGCGCCAGCGGCACGACCGGGTCGGCCGTACCATGGGCCATGAAGATGGGGGTTTTGAAGTTGGCCGGGTGCCGCTCGGTGGCCAGTGTGTCGGCCAGTGGCAGATAGCCTGACAAGGCCATGATGCCCGCCAGCCGCGCGCTATGGCGTAGCCCGGTGTGCAAGGCCATGGCGCAGCCCTGCGAAAAGCCCGCCAGCACGATGTGCTCGGGCGCAATGCCGCGGGCGACTTCGTTGGCAACCAAGGCTTCGATGGCGCGGGCGGATGCGTGGATGCCTGCCGGGTCTTCCTGCCGCACCAAGTCGGCATTCTTGATGTCGTACCAGGCGGGCATTACATAGCCGTTGTTGATGCTGACCGGCATGGTTGGCGCGTGCGGAAAGACAAAGCGGATCGCAGCGCAGCCGCCCAGGTCCAACTCGGGCACCATCGCTGCGAAGTCGTCGCCACTGGCCCCCAGGCCGTGCAGCCAGATCACGGCGGCCGTGGGGTGCGGGGCGCTTTCGATTTCAATGCGTTGCAATAGGGGGGCATGGGAGGTCATGGTGGTCGAAATTGGGGTTTACCCGGTCGTAGGAGGAACGTGATTCTAAGGATGTCGCGTTAAGCCGTGCAAAATCGCCCGCATGTTGCCATTCCGCCACCACCTGTTGCTATCGTTTTACCTGGCTTTTTGCAGCGGGGCCTGGGCTGCCCCCGACATTGCTGCCAGCAAAGACATGCAGATCGTGCAGCGCATTGACGACGTGCTGGTGGGCGTGGACGCAGTGTCCTTGGCCATCATCGACCGTAGCCATGTGGCGGGCAGCTATTTTCTGATCAACCTGCACCAGCCCAGCCCGGTGGCAGGTACTGCCGAGTTTGTGGCCGACTGCCAGAGCCCGCCGCGCCTGGCTACGCTGGCATCGAGTCTGCCCTCGGGTTCGATCCAACCCGAGATCCCCTTGCTGCAGCGCCGGGCCACGGCCTTGGACATCGCCAGCCTCACGTTCAACCCGGTGCACATGCTGGACGGCAGCTGGATGGTGGCCGAATTTGCCTGCCGCAGCACCAGCCAGCCGGGCCGGGCTCGGCAAATTGCCCAGGAGTTGCTGGAACAAGGCGGCCCACCCGACATGCGCAGCCTGTGGTGCGACCTGCAGGCCGACGGCAGTACGCAAACGCGGCGCAGCGCCGAGGTGCGCTACAGTGCCCGCGACGACGCGGTGGCGGTGCAGACGCAGTGGCTGAGTTCGGGGTTTGTGAGCGACACCGAGGTGCTGTTTGGCAGCGGTGCCCAGTGGATCGTGGACCGCCAGCCTAGCCGGGCGCGGCTGCTGGGGTCGGGTGGGGTGCTTCTGTTTACCGGCGCCTGCCGCAGTACGCCGCCTGCGCCTTAGCAGGATTCAGCCCTTGACGGCTTTGGCTTTGCGGCGGCGGGCGACCAGGCCCAGGCTGCCCAAAGCGCCCAGCACCAGGGACAGGCTGCCGGGTTCGGGCACTTTGTTCAGCGCCAGGTAGTCTTGGTAGGTGGCGTTCTCATAGGCGCTGACCTGGTACCAGTTGTTGGCGGTGCCCAGGCCGTCGAGCCAGCTTTGGGCCAGGGCGGTCGTCCCTTTGCCGGTGGAGGATGCTTGGAAGCTCCCCGAGGACAGGTCAAACTTGTATGCACCTTGGGATTTGGCGGTTTCGTTGACGATCTCCCACACCGCCATTTGTAAGGCACCTGTCTCTTGGGCCGTGATATTGGTCTTGCCGTTCCAGACATCGAATTCGGTAAACAAGCGGCCCAGATCGGCGGCTTTTTCGGCACCAAAGTGGGTGATGCCGTTGACCAGCGTGTAGTTTTGGGCTTTGGAGGAGGCCTCCTGGAAAATATCCACACAGTAGGCGCGCAGCGTGCTGGTCACGCCGCCATCGTTCATGCCAAACAACATTTCGCCTGCATTGACGGTCTCACTCAGACCGGGCTTGGTGTTGGTGAAGCTGACCGTTTGGGAGCCCTGGGCAAAATTTTCGAATGTCAGGGCGGTGGCATTGGCCGGGTTGGATGCCGCCAGCCAACCCAAAGCGAGTGCACCGAGGAGGCTGTTGGCCCATGGAGTACGGGAAAAAGCAGTGTTTTGCATAGCGTTGAAGGTCATGGTATGGGCGTGAACCCGATGACCTGGATGCTAGTGGCGAGCCCCTGAAACGCTTGTGAACTTGTTCACCTGTATGCAATTCGCGGGCGGCTTGCTGCAAGCAAGTGGCGAATCCGTTAATTAATTCGCACGCCCTCGCATCCCAAGGCGCGGTCAGGCCAGCAGCGCCTGCGCAAATTCCCGCGCGTTGAAGGTTTCCAGATCCTCCAGTTGCTCACCTACGCCGATGAAGTACACCGGAATCGGCCGCTCCTGGGCAATCGCCGCCAGCACGCCGCCCTTGGCCGTGCCGTCCAGCTTGGTGACGATCAGGCCGGTGAGCTGGATGGCATCGTCAAAAATCTTCACCTGGCTGACCGCGTTCTGGCCGGTGTTGCCGTCGATCACCAGCAGCACCTCGTGCGGCGCGCTGGCATCGGCCTTGTTGACCACGCGGCGGATCTTTTTCAACTCTTCCATCAGATGCAGCTGGGTCGGCAGGCGGCCTGCGGTATCTACCAGCACCACGTCTTTGCCGCGTGCCTTGCCGGCGCTGACCGAGTCAAACGCCACCGAGGCCGGGTCGCCACCTTCCTGGCTGACGATTTCTACCGTGTTGCGGTCGGCCCACACGCCGAGCTGCTCGCGGGCAGCCGCCCGGAAGGTGTCGGCTGCTGCTAGCAAAACACTAGCGCCTGACGCAGACAGGTGGCGCGTGAGCTTGCCAATCGACGTGGTTTTTCCGGCACCGTTGACACCCGTGACCATGATCACCGTGGGCGTGTACTGGCCGATCACCAGGGCTTTTTCCAGCGGCGTGAGCAGGGCCGTGATGGATTCGACCAGCAAGGCTTTGACGGCCTGTGGTTCGGTGGCCTTGGCGGCTTTGACGCGCTGCTTCAGGTCGGCCAGCAGAAATTGCGTGGCCTTCACGCCGGTGTCGGCCATCAGCAAGGCATCTTCCAGTTCTTCGTACAGCGCGTCGTCGATCTGCGTGCCGGTGAACACTGTGGCGATGCTGGAGCCGGTTTTGCGCAGGCCGGTTTTGAGCTTGTCCATCCAGCCCGCGCGCGGGGCTTCGGGCGCTTGGGGAACTTGGGGTACTTCGGGGGCTTCGGGTGTTTCTATGGCGGCTGGTTTGGCGGCAAACGGGTTGCGCAGCCAGCCGGAGGCGGGAGCTTCCACAGCCGGTGCGGGGGCTACAACCGGGGCAGCAATTTCGGGGGAGGGAGGTTTTTTCTTGAAAAAGCTGAACATAAAGGGCGTTCTTAGAATCAAGCATTCTATGAAACGCCAAATACTTCCGCTTTTAGGCTTATTGGGTGCCCTTGCCCACGCCCAAACACCCCCCGCTTCGACGACCCCCACCCGGTGCGACCTGCCCAATGGCATGGCGGTCATCGTCCAACCCGACCACCGGGCCCCCACGGCGGTGCAGATGCTGTGGGTGCGCGTGGGCTCCCTGGACGAGGTGGACGGCACGTCGGGCGTGGCCCACATCCTGGAGCACATGCTATTCAAAGGCACACCCAGCCTGCCGCCGGGCGAGTTTTCGCGCCGCGTGGCGGCCCTGGGCGGGCAAGAAAATGCGTTTACCGCCAAAGACAACACCGGCTATTACCAGCAAATTCCGGCGGGCAAACTGGAGGCGGTGATGCAGCTGGAGGCCGACCGTTTCGCCCACAACCAGTGGAGTGACGAAGAATTCAAGCGCGAGCTCGAAGTCGTCAAGGAAGAGCGCCGCATGCGCACCGAAGATTCGCCACGGGCTCTGATGAACGAGGCGCTGCTGGCCACCGTGTTTACTGCCTCGCCCTACCGCCGCCCGGTGGTGGGCTGGATGAGCGACCTGGATGCCATGACGCCGGACGATGCCCGCGCCTTCTACCAGCGCTGGTACGTCCCGGCCAACGCCGCCGTGGTGGTGGCGGGCGATGTGGATCCGCGGCAAGTCTGCCAACTGGCGGCTAAATATTACGGCAGCATTCCGGCGCGCCCGGTGCCGGTGCGCAAACCCCGGCTGGAGCCCGAGCAGGCGGGCAGCAAGCGCCTGGACTTTAAAGCCCCGGCCGAGCAGGCGCTGGTCACCCTGGCCTTCAAGGTGCCCAGCTTGCAGCCCGACAGCGACGACGCCTTGTCCCTGACCGTGTTGGCCGCGGTGCTGGACGGCTACAGCGGTGCCCGGCTGGAGCGCACCCTGACGCAAGACCATGGCCAACCTGGTGGCCCGGTAGCGGACAGCGCCGGGGCTTACAACGGCCTGGTCGGGCGCGGCCCGCAGCTTTTCATGCTGGATGGTGTGCCCGCCGCAGGCCACAGCGCCGCGCAGGTTGAAGCCGCCTTGCGCGCCCAGGTGGCTCTGGTGGCGCAACAAGGCGTGACCGAGGCCGAGCTGAACCGCGTCAAAACCCAGTGGGTGGCCAGCAGCGTCTACAAGCTCGATTCGGTGATGAACCAGGCCCGCGAACTGGGCAGCAACTGGGTGCAAGGCCTGCCGCTGGACGCGAACGACCGCCTGATCGCCCGGCTGCGCGGCATCAGCGCCGCCCAGGTGCAGGCCGTGGCCCTGCGCTACTTCGGCGACGACCAATTGACGGTGGCCACCCTGCTACCCCAGCCGCTGGACCCGAACCGCAAGAAACCCCGTTCCATTCCCCAGGGGGAGCTGCGCTGATGAATACTATTAAAAACATAGCTGCTGCCGCAGGTACTATCTGCGCTGGAGGCCTATTTCTTATAAATTCTGCATGGGCGGGAATTCCCATCCAGCACTGGACCCAGCCCAGCGGCGCGCAGGTCTACCTGGTGCCCAGCCCGGCCATCCCCATGCTGGATGTGCAGATCGACTTCGATGCCGGCAGCCGCCGTGACCCGGCCGCACAGGCCGGCCTGGCGGAGCTGACGGCGGGCATGGCCTCGGAAGGCGTGCGGTCGGTCGGTAGCGCCCCGGCGCTGGATGAAAACGTTCTGGGCGAAGCCTGGGCCGATCTGGGCGCGTCGCTGGACAGCAGCGCCAGCAGCGACCGCTTCAGCTTTTCGCTGCGCAGCCTGACCTATCCCGATTTGCTGGAAAAAGCCACCGCGCTGGCCGCCCGCCAGATCGGCGAGCCCGCCTTCAGCGACAGCCTGTGGCAGCGCGAACGCCAGCGCGTGGCCGCCCAGCTGAAGGAATCTGCCACCCGGCCCGCCACCGTGGCCGGGCGCGCGTTTGCCGCCGCCGTGTACGGCACGCACCCCTACGGTTTTGAGCTGACCGCCGACACGCTGGCCCGCATTAACGCGTCCGACATGCGCGCCTTCTACGCCCGCAGCATCCTGCCCTGCCGCGCCACCGTCAGCCTGGTGGGTGCGGTGGACCGGGCGCAGGCCGACGCATTGGTGACCCGGCTGCTGGCGCGCCTGCCCGCCACCGCCTGTACGCCACTGACGCCCTTGCCTGCGGTGGCCGATGTGCAGCCGCTCACCCGCAGCAGCGAGCAGCACATCCCTTTCGATGCCGCCCAGGCCCAGGTGCTGATCGGCCAGCCCGGCTATCCGCGCAGCGACCCGGCCTTTTTCGCCCTGCTGGTGGGCAACCACATTCTGGGTGGCGGCGGTTTTGGCTCGCGCCTGACCGCCGAGGTGCGCGAGAAGCGCGGTTTGAGCTACAGCGTCTACAGCAGCTTTGCGCCCGCCCTGCACGCCGGGGCCTTCACCATCGGCCTGCAGACCCGGCCCGACCAGGCCAAGCAGGCCATCCAGGTGGCCAAAGACGTGCTGGCCCGCTTTGTGGCCGACGGCCCCACGGCCACCGAACTGCAAGCCGCCAAAGACAACTTGGAAGGCGGATTTGCCCTGCGCATCGACAGCAACCGCAAATTGCTGGGCAACGTGGCTAACATCGCGTGGAACCATTTGCCACTGGACTACCTGGACCACTGGACCGCACAGATTGAGCGCGTGACGCAAGCCGACATCCAGGCGGCTTTTGCCCGCATACTGCAACCCGAAAAAATGGCCACCGTCGTGGTCGGAGAAACCCCATGAGCACCCGCGCTGTCAAAGCACCCGCCAAGAAGAAAAAGCCCCGCCCGTCCGACCCCCATCCCGTAGGCGGCAAGCCCGGCGAGATCCGCATCATCGGCGGCGCGTGGAAGCGCACCCGCCTCACCGTGGCCAGCAAACCCGGCCTGCGCCCCACCCCCGACCGGGTACGTGAAACCCTGTTCAACTGGCTGGGCCAGGACCTGACCGGCTGGCGCTGCGTGGACGTGTTTGCGGGCACCGGCGTGCTGGGCTTTGAAGCCGCCTCGCGCGGTGCCGCCACCGTGCACCTGTTTGAGCAAGACCCGGCCCTGGTGGACCAGCTCAAAACCACGCAAACCAAGCTGCAGGCCAGCGCCACCCAGGTGCAGCGCGGCGATGGTGTGGCGGCGCTGCGCCAATTGGCGGCGGGCAGCCTGGACCTGGTGTTTCTGGACCCGCCGTTCGAGTCTGGCCTGTACGAGCCGTCGATGGGGGCCGCCGCCAAGGCCGTGCAAGCCAACGGCTTTGTCTACATGGAAGCCCCTGCCAAATGGACCGACGAGCTGCTGGCTCCGTTGGGCTTGCGCGTGCACCGCTACCTGAAGGCGGGTGCGGTCCACGCCCATTTGCTGCAACTGCTGACCGCCGCCGAAGCCCCATGACCACCCCGGCCAAACGGGAAGTGATCGCCGTCTACCCCGGCACCTTCGACCCCATGACTCTGGGCCACGAAGACGTGGTGCGCCGCGCCACGCAGTTGTTCGACCAGGTGATCGTCGCCGTGGCCGCCGGGCACCATAAAAAGACGCTGTTCAGCCTGGAGCAGCGGCTGGAGATGGTGCGTGAATCCGTCAAACCCTACGACCAGGTGCAGGTAGAAAGTTTTAGTGGCCTGCTGCGTGACTTTGTGGTGGGCAAGGGCGGCAAAGCCATGGTGCGCGGCCTGCGCGCGGTGACCGACTTCGACTACGAATTCCAGCTGGCCGGCATGAACCGTACCCTGATGCCGGATGTAGAGACCGTCTTCCTCACGCCCAGCGATGGTTTTCAGTTTGTCTCCAGCACCTTCGTGCGCGAGATCGCGCTGCTCGGCGGCGAGGTGCACAAGTTTGTGTCGCCTTTTGTATTGGAAAAGCTGGCCGAGAAGGTGCGCGAGCGGGGCTGATTTTTTAAGCCAAATCGGCCTCTGGCGCAATCACTATCTGCACAGGCAGCTATTTAAAATATAGCGTTACAGTTTCAAACGTGCCAGCCAGTCCAGCAGCAGCGCATTGACTTCTTCGGGCTGTTCCATGGTCAGCATGTGGCCGCAGCGGGGCAGCAGGTGCAGTTCGGCACCGGGTACCAAGCTGGCGATTTCTTCGGAGAGTTTGGGTGGTGTCAGCAGGTCTTTGTCACCGCACAGCACCAGCGTCGGGCAGCGCACTGCGGGCAAGTGCAGGCGCGCGTCGGGCCGGTCGGCCAGGGCGCGGTTTTGCTGCACCCACAGGGCGGGCGGGGTGCGTAGCACCATGTCTTTGTAGCGCTGCAGGTCGGCCTTGTCACTGGGGTGCGTGGGGGAGAACGCCATGGCGGCAGTGGCGCGCACAAATTCGGCCAGCCGGCCCGCTTCGACCATCTGGATGGCGGTTTCACGCTGCTGGCGGTGGTGCGGCAGCTCGGGCCGGGCGCTGGTACCCAGCAAGGCCAGGGCGCGGACGCGCTGCGGGGCCTGGTGCACAGCTTCCATGGCGATGATGCCGCCCATGGAGGCGCCGCACAGCAGCAGTTCACCGGGGTGCTCGTCCAGCACCGCCTGGGCCATGTCCTCGATGCGGCTGTGGCGGGACAGCACGTCGGCCACCGTGGTGCGCCAGATGGATGGCACAGCGGCAAGCTGGTCCTGCCACATGTCGGCATCGGTGGCCAGGCCGGGAATAAATACAAGTTGGTGCATGCGAGGAACTTTGAAGGCTCAAATTGAGCCTATGCTGGTCATGTTTAAACCTCGGGAGAATACGCGATGAAGATTTTGTTGCCTTTGGACGGCTCTGAGGTGTCGCTGCAAGCCGTGCGGCAGGTCATTCACCTGGTGCGCCAGGGCCTGCAGGCCGAGGTCGTGGTGGCCAATGTGCAGGAGCCCGCCCACCTCTACGAGATGGTGATGGCCGCCGACCCGGGGCTGATTGCCCGGGCCAGCGCCCAGGCCGGTGCCAAAGCGCTGAAGGCCGGTGAGGCCTTGCTGCGCCACGCGGGCATTGCCTATGCCAGCGAGGTGGCCGTGGGCGACCCGGCAAACACCTTGATCGACATCGTGGAGCGCTTTGGCTGCGACATGGTGGTGATGGGCGCCCGCGACAAGGGCAGCCTGCGCAGCGCGCTGCTGGGCTCGGTGTCGCACGAGGTGCTGCACGCCGCACAAGTGCCGGTGATGCTGATCAAGCCCAGCGATGTGGCTGACCCGGACGTGGAGGCTCAGAACTTGTAGCCGGAGGCAGAATGCAGAAGATTATTGCGGCCGCCGCGCTGGCGGCTGCGGCGTTGGTCGGCCAGGCGGCGGAGTTTCCTGCCAAGCCGATCAGCATCATCGTGCCATTCCCGGCCGGTGGCCCGACCGACCGCGTGGCGCGGGACTTGGCCGAAGCCCTGCGCAAGCCGCTGGGCGGGGTCATTGTCGTGGTGGACAACGTGGCCGGCGCGGGCAGCTCCATCGGCTCGGCCAAGGCGGCACGGGCCACACCCGACGGTTACACACTGCTGCTGAACCACATCGGCATGGCCACCATGCCCACCTTGGTGCGCAACCTGCCGTTCAACGTCCTGAAGGACTTTGAATACCTGGGGCTGGTAGACGAGGTGCCGATGACCCTGGTCAGCAAGCCGGGCCTGCCCGCTACCACCTACCCGCAACTGGTGGCCTGGATGGGGCAAAACACGGGGCGCATCAACCTGGGCAATGCCGGCGTGGGATCGGCCTCGCAGCTGTGCGGTCTGCTGCTCCAGACGGCGCTGAAGATGGACATGACCACCGTGCCCTACAAAGGCGCGGCGCCGGCCATGACCGACCTGATTGGCGGCCAGATCGACCTGATGTGCGACCAGAGCACCAACACCACGCGCCAGATTGAGGCCCAAAAGGTCAAGGCTTTTGCCGTTACCAGCGCCAAGCGCTTGGACACGCCTGCCTTGAAGGCCTTGCCGACCTTGCAAGAAATGGGTTTGAAGGGTTTCGAGGTCAGCATCTGGCATGGCCTGTATGCCCCGAAGGGCACGCCATCCGCCGTGCTGGCCAAGCTCAATGCCGCCCTGCGATTGGCCTTGAAAGACCCTGTATTCATCCAAAAGCAAGAAGGCCTGGGCGCCATCGTGGTAACCGACAAACGCCTCGAACCCGCCGAGCATAAGAAGTTTGTAGCCGCCGAAATCGCCAAGTGGAGCCCAATCATCAAGGCAGCAGAGGTCTACGCGGACTGACCCTGCTGCGATCGGCTTGAAAGCTGCGGACGGGGGGTCAGGTCCCCCAGGTTACGTCGGCGTTTTCTTTTTCGCAGCGGTGCAGCATGTCGATGAAGGGTTTGGCGCGCTGGTGCAGCGAGACGGTGTCCATTTCGTGGACCTTGGCTTCGACGGTGGCGGCTTTGCGGGCCGCATCGTCTTGCACGATGGCGGCTTGCAGGGCGGCGATGGCCGGTGCCATCTGGGCAACCAAGATGATGCCTTGAGGGCCAGGGGTCTTGCCAATAATTTCCAACACTTTGCGCCCATTGGCTTCGAGCATGATGAGGTCGCCATCGGCTTTAGACTTGAATTTGTACAACATGGCACTTCCGTTAAATAGAGTGTCACTATTGTGCCCGGCTTGGCGGGCCTGGGCTGGCATGATGGGCGATCTAACTGTGCGTCTTTACCCCTAGGAGATTTTGAGTGACCGACATCCACATGCAGCGTGAACACACCTTGGGTCTTCCCGCCGCCCGCAAGCTGGCCAACGAATGGCTGGAGCAGGCCGAAACCCGTCTGGGCATGACCTGCGAATACACCGAGGGCGCGGCCAGCGACGAGATCAGCTTTCACCGTGCGGGTGTGACCGGTACGGTGCAGATCACCGACGACCGTTTTGTGCTGGATGCCGAACTGGGCTTTTTATGGAGCGCCTTCAAGGACAAGATCGAAACCGAGGTGGCTCGCCGCATGGACAAGATGCTGACCCAGGTGACCTGAAAAACGAACGCTATTGTGGAGTAGAATTTTTAAGACGAGAAAAAGGCTGTTTCTGCATGTTCCACCTGCGCAGGCAGCTATTATTTAAGTAGCATTGCGTGCGGTGCAGCATTCAGCCCTCAAACACCTCGGCATCGGCCAGCGAACATCCTACGGCATCTTTGGCTGAGAGCTGGGGCGTGATGCCTGCGGGCCATTCAATGCCGATGGCAGGGTCGTTCCAGGCGATGCAGCGCTCAAACGCGGGGGCGTAGTAGTCGGTGGTTTTGTACAGAAAGTCGGCGGATGCCGTCAGCACCACAAAGCCATGGGCAAAGCCGGGTGGCACCCATATCTGGCGGTGGTTTTCTTCGCTCAGCTCTGCGCCGACCCACTGGCCAAATGTAGCGGAGCTGCGGCGGATGTCTACCGCCACGTCGAACACGGCACCGCGCACGCAGCGCACCAGCTTGCCTTGCGGGTTCTGGATCTGGTAGTGCAGACCGCGCAGCACGCCTTGGGCGGAGCGCGAGTGGTTGTCTTGCACAAAGGCTACTTCCAGACCGGTGGCCCGGGCAAAAGCATTGCCGTTGAAGCTCTCGTAGAAGAAGCCGCGCGCGTCGCCAAATACCTTGGGCTCCAGGATCAGCACGTCGGGGATGCGGGTGGGGGTGGCTTTCATTTGCGAATCTCGTCTTTGAGCATGCGCAGCAGGTACTGGCCGTAGCCGTTTTTGGCCAGCGGCTGGGCCAGGCGCTCTACCTGTTCGCTGGTGATGAAGCCGTTGCGCCAGGAGATTTCTTCCGGGCAAGCGATTTTCAGGCCCTGTCGGCGCTCCAGTGTGGCAATGAACTGACCGGCTTCCAGCAGGCTCTCGAAGGTGCCGGTGTCCAGCCAGGCGTAGCCGCGCTGCATGATTTGCACGTTCAGGGTGCCCTGGTCCAGGTAGGCCTGGTTGACGGCGGTGATTTCCAGCTCGCCGCGCGGGCTGGGCTTGACGGCCTTGGCGATGTCCACCACCTGGTTGTCGTAAAAATACAGGCCGGTGACGGCGTAGTTGCTTTGCGGTTGCAACGGCTTTTCTTCGATGCTGCGGGCTTTGCCCTGGGCATCAAACGCCACCACGCCGTAGCGCTCAGGGTCGTGCACGTGGTAGGCGAACACCGACGCACCGCTGGTTTGCGCATCGGCCGTGCCCAGTAACTCGGTGAAGTCGTGGCCATAGAAGATGTTGTCGCCCAGCACCAGTGCGCTGGGGGCGTTGCCAATGAAGTCTTCGCCAATCAAAAACGCCTGCGCCAGGCCATCGGGGTTGGCTTGCACGGCGTACTGCAGGTTCAGGCCCCACTGCGAGCCGTCGCCCAGTAGCTGGGTGAAGCGGGGCGTGTCTTGCGGCGTGCTGATGACCAGGATGTCGCGGATACCGGCCAGCATCAGCGTGCTCAGCGGGTAGTAAATCATCGGCTTGTCGTAGACCGGCAGCAGCTGTTTGCTGATGGCCAGTGTGGCCGGGTGCAGGCGCGTGCCGGAGCCGCCGGCGAGGATGATGCCTTTGCGCTGGGGGCTGGAGAAGGAGGCAGCAGTGGTCATGGTGTGAGTGTTTCGTTGAGCATACGCGCCACACCATCCTGCCAGTGGGGCAGGGTAAGGCCAAAGGCGGCTTGCAGTTTGTGGGTGTCCAGACGGCTGTTGTAGGGCCGCTGGGCGATGGTGGGGAAGTCGGTCGCCGGAACCGCCGCTACGGCTTCGGGCCCGGCTTTGAGTGCGATACCGGCCTGCTGTGCCTGGGCCAGCACGGTTTGGGCGTAGCCGTGCCAAGTGGTTTCACCTGCTGCTGCCAAGTGGTAGATACCTGCCAGTGACGGCGCAGAGAGGGCGGAACGCAATGCCAGTGCGGTGACATCGGCCAACAGTTCGGCACCGGTGGGGGCGCCAAACTGGTCGTCGATCACCGTCAACGTGTCGCGTTCCTTGGCCAAGCGCAGCATGGTTTTGGCAAAGTTGCCACCGCGTGCGGCATACACCCAACTGGTACGGAAGATGAGGTGCCGGGCGTTGGTGGCCTGGATGCGCTGCTCGCCCGCGAGCTTGCTGCTGCCGTACACGCTCAAGGGCGCAGGGGCATCCGATTCCTGCCAGGGCTGGCTGCCGCTGCCATCGAATACGTAGTCGGTGGAATAGTGCACCAGCCACGCATCCAGCTTAGCGGCCTCTATGGCCAGCACGCCGGGGGCCAGGGCGTTGAGTGTGTGGGCCAATTCGGGTTCGCTCTCGGCCCGGTCCACGGCGGTGTGGGCGGCGGCGTTGACGATGATGTCGGGCCGCAGGCGGCGCACGGTGTCTTGGATGCCATCCAGATCGGCCAGATTGCCGCAGTAGGCGGTGCTGTGGCGGTCGAGTGCGGTCAAGTTGCCCAGTGCGGCCAGGCTACGTTGCAGCTCCCAGCCGACTTGGCCATTTTTGCCCAGCAGCAGAATCTTCAGGGGGGATTTCATGCGGCGCGGGCTGCGTAGTTGGTGTCTACCCAGTCGCGGTAAGCACCACTTTGCACGCGGGTCACCCATTCGGGGTTCGCCAGATACCACTCTACGGTTTTCTGGATGCCGGAGGCGAAGGTTTCGGCCGGTTTCCAGCCGAGTTCGCGCTCGATCTTGCTGGCATTGATGGCGTAGCGGCGGTCGTGGCCGGGGCGGTCGGTCACATACGTGATTTGCGTGGTGTAGCTCTGGCCGTCGGCGCGTGGACGCAGGGTGTCGAGCAGCCCGCAGACGGTGTGCACGATGTCCAGGTTCGGCATTTCGTTCCAGCCGCCGACGTTGTAGGTCTCACCCAGCCGTCCGGCTTCCAGCACGCGGCGGATGGCGCTGCAGTGGTCTTTGACATACAGCCAGTCGCGGATCTGCTGGCCATCGCCATAGATGGGCAGCTGCTTGCCCGCCAACGCGTTGACCACCATCAGCGGAATCAGCTTTTCGGGGAAATGGTAGGGGCCGTAGTTGTTGCTGCAGTTGGTGGTCAGCACCGGCAGGCCGTAGGTGTGGTGGTAGGCGCGCACCAGGTGGTCGCTGGCGGCTTTGCTGGCCGAGTAGGGGCTATTGGGCTCGTACTGGTGTGTTTCGGTGAATGCCGGATCGGTGGCAGCCAGTGAACCGTACACCTCGTCGGTGGACACATGGAGGAAACGGAAGGCCGTTTTGGCATCACTGGCCAAGCCACCCCAATAGCTGCGTACCGCTTCCAGCAACTGGAAGGTGCCCATCACATTGGTCTGGATGAAGGCTTCGGGGCTGTGGATGGAGCGGTCTACATGCGACTCGGCTGCAAAGTTGACCACGGCGCGCGGCTGGTGCTGGGCCAACAAGGATGCCACTAGCGCGTGGTCTCCAATGTCGCCCTGGGCGAAGATGTGGCGGCTATCGGATTGCAGGCTGGCCAGGTTTTCCAAATTACCCGCGTAGGTGAGTTTGTCGAGGTTGATGACCGCTTCGCCCGTGTGTGCCACCCAGTCCAACACAAAATTAGCACCAATAAAACCTGCACCGCCAGTCACCAAAATCATAGTATTCCTTGTAAAGCCGAGCGCTATGGGTCGCGCAGAAAGCGCTGAAGTTTAGTCCACTCCGGCGGGTGGCAAGGGCCATTTAGAAGTCCGCATCTACACCTAATGTCGGCGACTGCTTACAGTTGCAGACCGAATCTCCCTTTAAAGACACTCCCATGGATAAAAAACCCAGCCCCTCTACCGATGAAAATAAGGCCAACCCGTCGCCGAAACCCAGCGTCAAAGATTCTGCCCAGCAGATTTGGCTGGCGGGTCTGGGCGCTTTTGCCAAGGCGCAGGAAGAAGGCAGCAAGGTATTTGAAGCCCTGGTCAAGGATGGCATGGGTATGCAGACCAAGTCGCAGGCTATGGCAGAAGCCAAGCTGGCCGAGGCGGCCAGCAAAATGACCAGCATGGCACAGGGCATGACCGAGCGGGCGACCGGCCAGTGGGATAAGCTGGAGAATATTTTTGAAGACCGTGTGGCTAAAGCCCTGAAAAAACTTGGCGTGCCCTCGGCCCAGGACGTGGCAGTGTTGACGGCACGGGTCGAAGAGCTCAGCAAACTGGTGCAAACGCTGGTGGCCCAGCAAGAACCTGCAGCCAAGGCCAAACGAACGACCAAGCCCGACGCGTGAGCGTACTGGGTTTAAAAAGGATGCTTGGGCACCCTTTTTTGCGTCGGTGTCGACACTAGCGGCTTCCCTAACTCCTTAACCAGCCCGCGTCGGTTAGAGTGGATGCTCAATAACGGGGAAGACATCCATGGCGAAAAAAGCGCCGCGCCGCACGGCCGAACGCATTCTGGAAGTAACGCTGGATCTGTTCAACCGGTTTGGCGAACCCAACGTCTCCACCACCCTGATATCGGCCGAGCTGTCTATCAGCCCCGGCAACCTGTATTACCACTACCCGGCCAAAGAAGAACTGATCAATGCGTTGTTTGACCGCTACGAGCGCGGTCTGACCGAGTTGCTCAACGCCAGCGACGGCGTGCGCGATGTGGAAGATGCCTGGTTTTTCATGCACAGCCTGTTCGAGTTGATCTGGCAGCATCGATTTTTGTACCGCGACCTGAACGACTTGCTGAGCAATAACCGGCATCTGGAAACCCATTTCCAGTCGGTCCTGAAGCACAAGACCCGCGCCATCCGTGCGCTGCTGGACGGCATGGCCCAGTCGGGCGCTTTGCAGATTGACAGCCGCGAAGCCGAGGCGACCGCGACCAACATGGTGGTGGTGCTGACTTACTGGCTGAGTTTTGAGTACGTGCGTGACCCGCGCCATGCACTGGAGGCCGACAGCGCCCAGATGGCACTCTTGCGCGGCGCCCACCATGTGTTGAATCTACTGATGCCTTATCTGGAGCCGGGCCAGCGCCTGCATTTGCTGAACCTGGTGTCCGCCTATTCTCAGTCCGCCCAGCCCGCTGCCAGCGCCGCAGGTTGAGATTGGCCTTCAAGCCTGCCCACGAGGAGATACACCATGTTCTTATGGACCGCCTTTCCCCATCCTGGGGCCTATGCGTTTGATGCGGCCAGCACCGCCCTGGGCTGGGCGCGCCTGCACCAGGGCGACTCCGAGCCCTTGCCAGCCGATGCGTCCTTGCTCGAAGCCTGGGCGCTGTTCCACAACGGTGAATTCCAAAAAGCCGCTGCAGCAGGCCTCGCACTGGGCGGTGCCGGACTCACATTGGCCAATAAGGCCACCTGTATTTACGCCACCTACTTAGAGCCGTTTGAACGTCTGCGGCTGGACCTGTTCCTGGAAGTTGCGGCGCGCGCCGAGGCCCAAGCCCAGGAAGATCCGCAAAACGCCAACGCCTGGTACTGGCATGCCTATGCGTTGAGCCGTTACAGCCAGGGCATCAGTGTGGCCAAGGCGTTGGCACAGGGGCTGGGTGGCAAGGTCAAAGAGTCGTTAGAACGCGCCATTCGCCTGGAACCCCGGCATGCCGGGGCCCATATTGCGCTGGGCGCGTTCCATGCCGAGGTGATCGACAAAGTGGGCGCGTTGATTGGCAGCATGACCTACGGTGTGCGCAAAGACGTGGGTTTGAAGCTGCTGCAAGAAGCCCTGAATCTGACCCCCGGTGCCGCCATCGCCATGGTCGAATACGCCAATGCCCTGCTGATGCTGGACGGCCAGCAGCGCCTGGCCGAAGCCACCCGCTTATACGAGCAGGCCGCCACCGCCGCACCGGTGGATGCCATGGAGCACCTGGATGTCGACCTGGCAAGGTCCGAGCTAGACAACTAAGCTTTCAGGCCTGCAGCACGACCTCGCCGCGCAGCGAGAACGACATGGCTTCGGTCACGCGCACATCCACCATTTGGCCGACCAGGCGCTCTTGCCCCTGAAAGTTCACCACCCGGTTGCACTCGGTGCGGCCCATCAGCTCTAGGCCCTCAGCGCTGGGGCGCTTGCTCGGTCCTTCGACCAGAATCCGCTGCACCGTGCCGACGCGGTGGGCGGCAATCGCGCGCACGCTGTCGTTCAACACCGCTTGCAGATGCTGTAGCCGCGCCAGCTTGACCGCGTGCGGGGTGTCGTCGGCTAGGTTGGCGGCGGGGGTGCCGGGGCGGGGGCTGAAGATGAAGCTGAAGCTGTTGTCGTAGCCCACGTCGTGCACCAGCTTCATCATCTTCTGGAAGTCGTCTTCGGTCTCGCCGGGGAAGCCGACGATGAAGTCGCTGCTCATCGCCATGTCGGGGCGGATGGCGCGCAGTTTGCGCACCGTGCTCTTGTATTCCATGGCGGTGTAGCCGCGCTTCATGGCCATCAAAATGCGGTCTGAGCCGTGCTGTACCGGCAGGTGCAGGTGGCTGACCAACTTGGGCAGCGTGGCGTAGGCCTCGATCAGGCGCGGGGTGAATTCATTCGGGTGGCTGGTGGTGTAGCGGATGCGCTCAATGCCGGGGATGTCGGACACGTATTCCAGCAACAGCGCGAAGTCGGCGATTTCGGCCGTATCACCCATGCTGCCGCGGTAGGCATTCACGTTCTGCCCCAGCAGTGTGACTTCCTTCACGCCCTGGTCGGCCAGCCCGGCCACTTCTACCAGCACGTCTTCAAATGGGCGCGAAACCTCTTCTCCGCGCGTGTAGGGCACCACGCAGTAGCTACAGTATTTAGAGCAGCCTTCCATGATGCTGACGAAGGCCGACGCACCCTCGACCCGGGCGGGCGGCAGGTGGTCAAACTTCTCGATCTCGGGGAAGCTGATGTCCACCTGCGGGCGGCTTTGCGCCAGCCGCTGGTTCAGCAGCTCGGGCAGGCGGTGCAGGGTTTGCGGGCCAAACACCACGTCTACATAGGGCGCGCGTTTGATGATGGCATCGCCTTCCTGGCTGGCCACGCAGCCGCCCACGCCGATCTGCACGCCCTTTTTCTTCAGGTGCTTGATGCGGCCCAGGTCGCTGAACACTTTTTCTTGCGCCTTTTCGCGCACCGAGCAGGTGTTGAACAGGATCAGGTCGGCCTCGTCCACATTGGTGGTGGCCTCGTAGCCCTGGGCGGCGTGCAGCACATCGACCATCTTGCCCGAGTCGTACTCGTTCATCTGGCAGCCGAAGGTTTTGATAAATACTTTTTTAGACATGGGGAACTCTCAACGTGAAACGGCTTGCATGGCACGGGCGGCTGTGCCCCGTGTGCCAGAAATGAAATGCGGATTGCGCAGCGGCCAGGCCGCTAGCAGCTATTCGAAAAGGCCAAACAAGCGCCAGGGCTTGGCGGCAGTGGGGCGTTTGACGTTGGCTTCGGCCTCGGTCAGCACCCAGACCTCGGACACGGCACCACCCATCTCCCGGGTGTAGTTGACGGCCAGCGCCGGCTGCCCAACCAGGCTGCCCGACAGCAGCAGCATGTTGTTGCTGCCGTGGATGCGCGCACCGGGCGAGAGCTGGTTGGTTTTGCCATCCAGCAGCACCTGCGGCGGCACCGTGACCTCTAGGGTGCCACGCAGTGCGGTGGCCGGGAAGCTCCGCTCCTGGGCGTGTAAATTTAAAGAAAAAGTGGCGCAGGCGCAGAGGATACCTGCGCTGGCAGCTATATTAAATATAGCAAATCTATTTTTTATGGGTAATGGCATACAGCGGTTCGTGGTAAACATCCAGAGGCTGGGGAGGGCCAATTTTAGTGCCCGCTGGTCTGCGCCGCCTTCAGTTGCATCAGCAGCGCATGCAGCATCTCGGTGGACAGGCCGTGCACCACCAGCCGGTGCCCGGCCCGCAGCGTGCTCAGCGGCACCAGCGGGTGCTTGTTGTTGAGCAAAATCAGGTGCTCGGGCGCGTTCAGGATGATGGCGGTGTAGATGCCGATGGTTTCGTCCAGCTGCAGCGAGTTGGCGGCGCGCCAGAAGTCGTTGTCGGTCAGAAACAGCTGGTAGATGGGCGTGAAGCACTCGATGGCAGTTTGCAGGTCCACCTTGTTCCAGCGGCCATGCGGAAACTGCTCTACGCTCAGCGGCGGCTCCACCACCATGCTGAAGTCGGGCTTTTCTACAAATTGCAGGCGCTGCCCGGCATCGCGCAGGGTCTGGTTCAGGCGGATCACAAAGTTGAACAGGTTCAGGTCGTGCTTGAGGAAGGTTTCGTCTTTCAGGTCGTCCAAGGTCAGGGGCCGCAGCGGGCTGGTGGCGACCGGTGTGGGGGCGTTTTTGGCGATGAATTCCAGAATCTGCCCACCCATGTGAAAGTGGCGCATCACCAACCAGTTGGCCTCGGGTGAGACCAGGCGCTTCAACCCCTCGGCCAGCAACTGGTGCAGCATCTTGGAAGCCGCCCAGCCCTTGGGCATAAAAGCTTTGACGATCTGGATCAGCACGATGCAGGTGCGCGCCAGGGGCCGCACAAAGGGCAGCAAAAACTGCCGTGATGCCGAACTCGAGTCCTCCAGCCAGGCCTGTTTCACATGGTCGGGCAGGGGCGTGCTCTGGTCCAGGTACAGCGCCAGCCAGGGGCTGGGGTCAGACGGATCGTGGTCGCGGGCGAGCAGGTCGGGCAGGCGTTTCATCGTTCAAGAATGTGTTCAAACTGCATCCGGTACAGCTGGGCCGTGTGGCGGGCGGTTTGCAGGATGGCATCCGCCGCGCGCGGGTCGAGTGCCAGGGTGATTTCTACCGCCGTGAGCCAGCGGGCTAGGTGGTTTTCGTCGTTCGCGCCATGGTATTCCAGGAAACGGAAGGCGCTGGGCGGCAGTTTGACTTGCTGGCGCAGCAGTGGCAACAAGGCGGGCACGATGCGCTGGCCCGTGCCCTCGATGATGTAGATCGCGCCCAGCAAGCCCAGCGGGTTCTCGGTAGCGGCCAGCGCATGCAGGTAGCTGTTGAGTGCCTCGCCGCCGGGGTTGCGGTGCAGGGCATCCAGCGGCTGGGTGCCGCCTGCCGCCAGGTAGTCGCGGTAGAGGATGTTGAAGTCGTCTTGCTCGTCGCTGGCATGGGTTTCAATCAACGCGCCCAACTCTGCAAACGGGCCGGTGAGTGCGGCCACGGCCTTGCGCATCCACTGGCTGCCCTGGCGCACCTGCGGCACCCATTGGGCCGTCCAGTGGCGGTAGTCGTCGGTGCCAAACTGCCCGGCGACGAGTTTGTGGATAACCGGGCTGCGCCACACCTCCGAGCGGTAGCCGTGCCAGATGCTGGCCAGGGCGGTCAGCAGCGGTTGCAGCGTGGGCGGGGCCTGCTGTGGGTCGTGCGGCGCGGCGATGCTGGGGGTGGGCACCGCGGTGGTGGCGCGCGGGGTCCGTGTGGCGGGTGCATCGGCAGCCTCTACCTCTAGCAGCATGTAGGCGGCGCTGATGCGGCCCGACTCGGGGATGAAGCAGAGGATTTTTTCGCCTGGCTTCAAAGTGTGGGTGTCGATGAATTCGGCCAGCATGATGAAGATCGACGCGGCCCCGGTGTTGCCACGCGTACGCAGGTTGTTGTACCAGCGATCGGGCGGAATCGTCAGCCCGGCCTTGGCCAGCAGGTCGACCACTACGGGCATGAACTTTTCGGACGAGTAGTGGCACAGAAAGTGGTCAATCTCGCTGGATTGCACCCAGCCCGCATCCACCAGCTTCACGTACTCGTGGATGCACACGTCGAACAAATGCGGCAGCAGGCGGATGTCCTGGCGCAGCGACAGGGCCCCGGCGGCCTCGGCTTCGCTGGCGCTGGGGTAGTCGAGGAACGAGGTGCTGCGGTCTTCGCTCAGGCCCAGCTGCATGCACACCGGGTAGTCGCCTGCAAAACTTTGCTGGTGCACCCAATTCAGCTTGAGGCGGACTTTGGCGCGGCCTTGCGGGGTGTGCAGGCCCTGGGTGCTGTTGCCCAGCAGCAGTGCCCCTGCGCCGTCGGACAGCATCCATCGCAAAAAATGCGCGTCAAAGTCGCTTTGGTAGCCGCGCGGGCCAAAGCGGCTGCGTTTGAACATGCGCGAGGGCATCTCTGCTGCCACCGCCAGCGCCTTCTGGTGCGCGCCCAGCTCGATGCCTTGTGCTGCGTGCAGGATGGCGGTCACCCCCGCCGCACACACGCCCTGGCTGGACAGTGTGCCCATGGGTGGCGCACCCATCTCGCCCTGCACCATGTTGGCAAAGCCGGGCATCAGCGCATCCCCGCCCGAAGAGCCGACGCTGAGCAGCGACACCGCCGCAATATCCACGCCCGCGCGACCCAGGCAGTCACGGGCGGCGGCGGCGGCCATCTGGGCGTGCGACACGGTGGTGCGGCCCTCGCTGTCGATGGCGTAGTGCCGCGACTGGATGCCGTTCTTGGCCAGGATACGCGCCTTGATGCGCCCGGAGATGCGGTTCAGCGGGGCAATATAGGCATCCATGTCGGCATTGCCGACGGGCGCGCCGGGCAGAAAGTAGCCAGCGGATTCGATGTAGACGCGGTCAAAACGGGTGGGCATGTGTCAAGCAGTCTCGGTGGGGGGCATGAGCGGCTGGCTTTGGTAGCGCGGCAGCAGCAGGCTCAGGACAAAGGTGGTGAACATATACGGCAGCAGCCCGCCGCAATTCAAACGGGGGTGGACCTGATGACGGACCTGTGCGTGCAAAGCCGGCAAGGTAGACCAGTGCGCGCGGCCATGGCGGTGGTGGGCAGTGTGCAGGCCGATGTTGAACAGCAACGGGTTCAGCGCACCCTCAAAGTTGCGGGCGAAATTGATTTTGGAGTGGCCATCGGCATGCGCGTGTTGTAAATAGTTGGTGGCCAGCAGCCAGTGCAGGCCGTGCAGTTGCGGCAGCAGCACCAGCAGCAGCCACTTCTGCCAGTCCAGCAGCGCCAGCCCCAGCCACAAACCCCCTACCAGCAGGTACTGCAGCAGGCAGTAGCCAAACGCACCAGGCGCACGCCGCCGCAGTCGGCCTAGCCAACACCCAAACAGCGGGTACAGCGCCCAGGTGGCTTGCAAGGGATGCAACAGATAGCCCGCCAGGTGGTTGTGGTCGCCGCCAAAACGGTAGGTGCGCGCAGCATCCTGCGGGCCGTGGTGGTAGCGGTGGTGGTTGGCGTTGTGGGTGGCGTGGAACACAAAACCGGGGTGGCCTTGCAACAGGGTCAGCCACATATCGGTGGCACGGTTTGGCCAGCGGCTGCGCCACATCTTCAGGTGGGCATGGTTGTGGTGCACCACGCCAATGCCCAGGGTCAAAAATAGCTCCAGCCCGTACAGCGGCCACGCAAACCCGTAGCGCCATTGCCAAGCCACCAGCGCGGGCAGGGCCAGCATGTACAGCAGCGACTGCCAGTCACGCGGGTGGCGCAGCATGTGGCTTGGCGTGGTGGCGGGCGATATGGACTTGGGCTGCGTCGGGTGGCAAGGCCGTGCCGCAAAGCCGGTCCATGAACGGAAACATGAAGCCAAAGTTGCCCTGGTAGCAGGCGTGGTGTAGGTGGTGACGGCGGGCCCCGTTGAGCCACCAGCGGTCGCGGTCGGCATCGGGCAAAAAG
>NZ_JBDTEM010000282.1:0-14440 GCF_039922535.1 Rhodoferax sp.
GCGGGACTTTTTCTGTCGATGTGTTGCTGCGTGCCCGCTTGGGGCGCGCATGCCTATGCGCAATTTGGCGACGTGAAATACCCCGCCGGGTTCGACCATTTCGGCTATGTGAACCCCAACGCCCCCAAGGGCGGCGAGATTCGCATGGTGCCGCCCACCCGGCCTACCAATTTCGACAAGTTCAACCCCTTCACCTTGAAGGGCACGGCACCTTTCGGTATCTCTGGCCTGCTGCTGGAAACCCTGCTGGCGGGCAATATGGAGGAACCCACCACCGCCTACGGTCTGCTGGCCGAGGACGTGGAGGTGGCCCCCGACAAACTCAGCGCGACTTTCAAAATACACCCCGCCGCCCGCTTCCATGACGGCACGCCGGTGCTGGCCGCCGACGTGGCGTATTCCTTTAACACCCTGGTGGGCAAACTGGCCGCGCCGCAGTACCGCAGCATCTTTGCTGAGGTCAAGGGCGTGGCCGTGCTGGGTGAGCGCACGGTGCGCTTCGACTTTGCCAACCCCAACCCCGAGCTGCCGCTGGTGGTGGGCACCAGCCTGCCGGTATTCAGCCGCGCCTGGGGCAAGGGCGTGGCGTTTGACCAGATCGTGGAGCAGGTGCCCATCGGCTCCGGCCCGTACAAAATTGCCAACCCTAAGTTAGGCCGTGACATCACCTACACCCGCGACCCGGCCTACTGGGCGCGCGACCTGGGCGTGCGCAAAGGCCAGTTCAACTTTGACCGCATCACCTACAAAATTTACCTGGACGAAACTGCCCGTTTCGAGGGACTGCGGGCCGGGGAATTTGATTTCATGCGCGAATTCATTTCGCGCAACTGGGCGCGGCAGTACGTGGGTAAGCAGTTTGACAACGGCACGTTGAAAAAAGCCACCTTCATCAACCGCAACCCCGGCGACTTCCAGGGCTATGTACTGAACCTGCGCAATCCCAAGTTCAAGGACGTGCGGGTGCGCGAGGCGCTGGGCCTGGCGATGGACTTTGAATGGCTCAACCGCCAGCTTTTTTACGGCGTGTACCAGCGCGTCAACGGCTACTTTCCGAACAGCGAATTCCAGGCCCAGGGCCTGCCCGGCGCAGATGAATTGGCCTTGCTGGAACCCTTGCGCGCCAAGCTGCGGCCCGAGGTGTTTGGCCCCGCCTATTTGTCGCCCAGCACCGCGCCGCCGCGCAGCCTGCGCGACAACCTGCGCCAGGCGCAAAAGCTGCTGCACGAGGCCGGTTGGGACTACGCCGACGGCGCGCTGCGCAACGCCAAGGGCGAGGCCTTCACGATCGAGTTTTTGAACGACCAGCCCAGCCTGGCGCGGGTGATTGCACCGCTGCAAAAGGCGCTGGAAAAGCTGGGCATTTCGCTGCAGCTGCGGCTGGTCGATTTCTCGCTGTCCAAGCAAAAAATGGATACCTTCGATTTCGAAATGACCAGCGTGCGGCTGTTGGGCAGTACTGCGCCCGGCGGTGAGCTGCTGGAGCTGTTTGGCTCCAAAGCCGCTGCCACACCGGGTTCCAACAACACCTGGGGCATTGCCGATCCCGCTGTCGATGCGCTGCTGCAAAAGGTCGTTACCGCCACCACGCGGCCCGAACTGGCCACCGCCATGCGTGCGCTGGACCGGGTGCTGACGCATGGGCATTACTCCATTCCGCAGTGGTTCAGCAATGCCTTTTTTGTGGGCTACCGGCCCGGCCAATTTGTGCTGCCCGCCGCCACGCCGCCCTACTACCAGGTGGACGGCTGGGCCACCAGCACCTGGTGGGCCTCGCCCAACAATAAATAAGCATGTTCAGCTACATCCTCAAACGCATTCTGCTGATGGTGCCCACGCTGCTGGGCGTGCTGCTGGTGACTTTCGCCGTGGTGCAGTTCGTGCCCGGCGGCCCGGTGGAGCAGATGGTGTCGCAACTGCAGGGTCGCGATTCGGGCGGCGAGCGAGCGGCGGCCTCGGGCGCGGGCTACCGGGGTCGGCAGGGGATTGATGCCAAGCAGATCGAAGAAATCCGCCAGCTCTACGGCTTCGACAAGCCTGCGCCCCAGCGCTTTTGGCAGATGCTGGGCCAGTTCGCCCGGTTTGACCTGGGCCAGAGCTTCTACCAGCACAAGGACGTGTGGCAGCTGGTGAAGGAAAAGATGCCGGTGTCCATCAGCCTGGGGCTGTGGACCTTCTTTCTGAGCTACCTGGTGGCCGTGCCGCTGGGCATTGCCAAGGCGGTGCGGGCCGGGTCGCGGTTTGACTTTGTCACCACGCTGCTGATTCTGGTGGGCTACGCCATCCCCGGCTTTGTGTTGGGCGTGGCGCTGGTGGTGATATTTGGCGGCCAGTTGCAGTGGTTTCCGCTGCGCGGGCTCACCTCCAGCAACTGGGACACGCTGGGCTGGGGCGCCAAGGTGGTGGACTACCTGTGGCACATCGCACTGCCGGTGACCGCCATGGTGCTGGGCAGCTTCGCCGTCACTGCCATGCTGACCAAGAACGCGTTTCTGGAAGAAATCCGCAAGCAATACGTGCTGACCGCCCGTGCCAAGGGCCTGAGCGAGCGGCAGGTGCTGTGGAAACATGTGCTGCGCAACGCGCTGATTCCCATCGTCACCGGCTTCCCGGCGGCGTTTATCGGCGCGTTCTTCACCGGCTCGCTGCTGATAGAAACCCTGTTTTCGCTCGATGGCCTGGGTTTGCTGAGCTACGAGAGCGTGATCCGCCGCGACTACCCCGTGGTGCTGGGCACGCTGTACCTGTTTACGCTGATCGGCCTGGTCACCAAGCTGATTTCCGACCTTTGCTATGTGTGGGTAGATCCCCGGGTTCGATTTGACTAATACCGCTTCGCCCAGCCCCGGCCGCCGTGCCTGGCAGCGCTTCAAACGCAACCGCCTAGGCTACTGGAGCCTGGTCATTTTCTGCGTGCTGGTAGTTTTGAGCCTGCTGGCCGAGGTGCTGAGCAACGACCGCCCACTGGTGCTGCGCTACCAGGGGCAAACCTATTTCCCATTGGTGAAAGACTATGCCGAGACCACCTTTGGCGGCGATTTCCCCACGCCCACCGACTACCTCGACCCCTTCATCCAGCAGCAACTGGCCCAAAACGGCAACTGGGCGATATACCCGCCCAACCCTTACGGCCCCAAGACGCTGAACTACTTCGCCCAATTCCCCAACCCCTCGGCCCCGTCGCGCGCCAACCTGCTGGGTACGGACGACCGGGGACGCGACCTGCTGGCGCAGTTGATTTACGGCTTCCGCGTCAGCGTGTTGTTTGCGCTGGCGCTGACGGCAGTGGGCACGCTGCTGGGCATCGCTACCGGGGCGGTGCAGGGGTTTTTTGGTGGCAAAACCGACCTGGCGTTCCAGCGCTTTATCGAAATCTGGGGCTCCATGCCCGAGCTGTATTTGCTGATCATCTTCAGCGCCATCTTCGCGCCCAGCATCAGCCTGTTGCTGGTCTTGCTGAGCCTGTTTGGCTGGATGGGCCTGAGCGACTACGTGCGGGCCGAGTTTCTGCGCAACCGGCAGATGGACTACGTGAAGGCCGCGCGCGCCCTGGGCGTGGGCAATGCGCAAATCATCTGGCGGCACATCTTGCCCAACAGCCTCACGCCGGTGGTGACCTTTTTGCCGTTCCGCATGAGCGCGGCCATCCTGGCGCTAACCTCGCTGGACTTTCTGGGCCTGGGCGTGCCGCCTGGTACGCCGTCGTTGGGTGAACTATTGAGCCAGGGCAAGGCGAATATCGACGCGTGGTGGATTTCGCTGTCTACCTTTGCGGTGCTGGCCATCACGCTGCTGCTGTTGACCTTCATGGGGGATGCCTTGCGCGACGCGCTCGATCCGCGGAAGGTGCAGGCATGAGTTTGCTGGACGTGCAGGATTTAACGGTCAGCTTTGGCGGTAGGCCCGTTGTCAACCGCATCAGCTTCCAGATCCAGCCCGGCGAAAAGCTGGCGCTGGTGGGCGAGTCGGGCTCGGGCAAAAGCATTTCGGCGCTGAGTTTGCTGCGCTTGGTAGCCGATGCGCAGACCACGGGCAAGGCGATGTTTGGCGGACAGGACTTGCTGGCGCTACCTGAGCACACGCTGCGCGGTATCCGCGGCAAAGACATCGCCATGATTTTCCAGGAGCCGATGACGGCGCTGAACCCGTTGTTCACCATTGGCCGCCAGATCGCTGAGGTTTTTGAACTAAAACAAGGCTTGACGCAGGCGCAATCTGCGCTGGCAGCTATTGAAATACTAGCGAGCACGGGTGTGGCCGAACCCACACGCCGTGTCGGCAGCTACCCGCACCAGCTCAGCGGCGGCCAGCGCCAACGCGCCATGATCGCCATGGCTTTGGCCTGCAGGCCTAAGCTGTTGCTGGCGGATGAGCCCACCACCGCGCTGGATGTGACGGTGCGCGGCCAGATTCTGGCGCTGCTGTCCGATTTGCAGCGGCAATACGGCATGGCCGTGCTGTTGATCACCCACGACCTGCACTTGGTGCGCCAGTTTGCCGACCGCGTGGCGGTGATGGAGGGCGGCCGTATCGTAGAGACCGGTACTGTGGCGGGCGTTTTTGAGAGTCCGCAACACGCCTACACCCGCAAATTGATCGCCAGTAAACCTGTGCGCGATGTCGTGCCCGAAATTTCTGCCGCACCCTTGCTGCAGGCAAAAAACTTGCGTGTGGCCTATCCCGCCGCTTTGCCGGGCATCCGGGGCTGGTTCCAGAAGTCCGAGTTCGTGCCCTTGCAAGATGCCAGCTTTGCCATCCCGCCGGGCCAGACGCTGGGCGTGGTGGGCGAGTCCGGTTCGGGCAAATCCACTTTGGCCCTGGCCGTGCTGGGTTTACAGGCCTACGGCGGCTCGGTGCAGATTGGCGGGCAGACCTGGGGCCGCGAAGCCGCGCGCAACAAAGCGCTGCGTTCCAAAATCCAGGTAGTGTTCCAGGATCCGTTCTCCTCCCTCTCACCTCGCCTGACCGTCGAGGAAATCGTAGGGGAGGGCCTGCGCGTCCATGCGCCGCAGCACAGCGCCGACGAACGCCAGCGCCAGGTCATCCAGGCGCTGGCCGATGTGGGTATGGGGGAGGAGCAGTTTCCCGGCTTGTTACAACGCTACCCGCATGCGTTTTCAGGTGGCCAGCGCCAGCGTCTGGCGATTGCCCGTGCGTTGATCGTGCAACCCCAGTTGTTGGTGCTGGACGAACCCACCAGCGCGCTGGACGTGACCATCCAGCAGCAAGTCCTGCAATTGTTACAAAGGCTGCAACGGGAGCGCGGTCTGGCCTACCTGCTGATCACCCACGACATGGACGTGATTCGCGCCATGGCGCACCGTGTGCTGGTGGTGCAAAACGGTGAAATCGTGGAGTCGGGCCCTGTGGCGCAGGTGCTGGATGCGCCGCAGAATGCTTACACACGAACTTTGCTGGCAGCAAGCACGTAGTCCCTAAACACTTGCTAAAAACCCCTACAAATCAGTGCATAGCCCACAAATATTTAAGGAAAAACCCTGTGCGGCCTTCCGGGCGAACGCGTTTTTTGCTTAAAAACTGCCCATTTCTGGGCTAGAATAAGAGCTCACGACCAAACGGGCGGGTAATTACCGCCCGTTTTTTTTGGTCGATTGTTTTTAACAGGCCTTAAAAACACACTTTAAAGCAGACTTTCAAGGTGTTTTCGAGGCCATTGCACCTACCAATATTCACACGTGGCGTTACAAGAAATCGTTGAACAAACCGTAACCGGATTCGGTTACGACCTCGTAGAGATCGACCGCTCTGCCGGTGGTTTGCTGCGCATCACGATCGACCATCCCTGGGTCGCCGGTACGCCCGAGCAGTTTATCAACGTCGAAGACTGCGAAAAAGTCACCCGCCAACTACAGTTTGCACTGGAAGTCGATGGCGTGGAATACAAGCGGCTGGAGGTGTCCTCGCCCGGTATCGATCGCCCCTTGCGGCACAAAACAGATTTTGAGCGCTTCGTAGGTTACGTCATCGACGTGAACCTCAAGGTGGCTATTGGCCTTGCCGCAGAAGGCAAAGTCAACGCCAACCGTAAAAAATTCCGCGGCACGCTGGAAGCCGTAGCGGCTGTCGGCGCTGCCGCCCCCAGCTGGCAAATCGTCTGGAGCGACGAGCCCGAAGTCAAGCCCGGTGTGCGTGTCAGCAAAAAACGTATTCCAGCGCCTTTGCAGGCCATGGGTTTTACCTTGGATGAAATCCGGGATGCACGGCTGGCCCCCATCGTTAGTTTCAATGGTCGCAACGCAAAAGACACGGGTGTTGCGCAAGAGTGATGGTCCGGCGTGATGGCTGCGTAAGCACAGTCCGGCGGATTTGATTTTTTTGGTTTAAGTGTTCAGGAGATTCGTGACATGAATCGCGAAATGTTGATGTTGGTAGATGCCATTTCACGTGAGAAAAACGTGGAGCGGGATGTTGTATTTGGCGCGGTGGAGTCGGCTTTGGCGCAGGCCACCAAAAAGCTGTACCAGGGCGAAGTGGATATCCGCGTTGCCCTTGACCGTGACAGTGGCAATTACGAAACCTTCCGCCGTTGGCTGGTGGTGCCAGACTCTGCAGGTTTGCAAAACCCCGAGGCAGAAGAGCTGGTGTCGGACGTGCGCGACGACATTCCTGACATTGAAGAAGGCGACTACATCGAGAAACCGATCGAGTCGCTGCCGATTGGCCGGATTGGCGCGATGGCTGCCAAGCAGGTCATTCTGCAAAAGATCCGTGATGCTGAACGCGAAATGCTGCTGAACGACTTCATGAGCCGTGGCGACAAGATTTTTGTCGGTACCGTCAAGCGCATGGACAAGGGCGACATCATTGTCGAGAGCGGTCGCGTCGAAGGCCGCCTGCGCCGCAGCGAGATGATCCCCAAGGAAAATCTGCGCACCGGTGACCGCGTTCGCGCCATGATCATGGAAGTGGACCTGACACTGCGTGGCGCACCTATCATCCTGTCTCGCAGCTCGCCTGCTTACATGATTGAGCTGTTTCGCCAGGAAGTGCCTGAAATCGAACAGGGCCTGCTGGAGATCAAATCTTGCGCCCGTGACCCAGGTTCGCGCGCCAAAATCGCCGTGCTGTCGCACGACAAACGCGTCGATCCTATCGGCACCTGCGTCGGCGTGCGTGGTACCCGTGTCAACGGCGTCACCAACGAACTGGCTGGCGAACGTGTCGACATCGTCTTGTGGAGCGAAGATCCTGCCCAGTTCGTGATTGGTGCTTTGGCCCCGGCCAATGTGTCTTCCATCGTAGTGGACGAAGAGCGCCACGCCATGGACGTGGTAGTCGATGAAGAAAATCTGGCGATTGCGATTGGCCGCGGCGGACAAAACGTGCGCCTGGCTGCCGACTTGACCGGCTGGAAGATCAACATCATGGACGCGGCTGAATCTGCCCAAAAGCAGGCGACCGAGACCGATTCCAGCCGCAAGCTGTTCATGGAAAAACTCGATGTCGACGAAGAAATGGCCGACATCCTGATCCACGAAGGCTTCACCAGTCTGGAAGAAATTGCCTACGTGCCGCTGCAGGAAATGTTGGAAATCGAAAGCTTCGACGAAGACACCGTGCATGAGCTGCGTTCGCGTGCCAAAGACGTGCTGCTGACCATGGAAATTGCCCTGGAAGAAGACGCTGAAGCGGCCGAGCCGGTCTCCCAAGACCTGAACGACCTTGAAGGCCTGACCCCCGAACTGATCGCCAAGCTGCAAGCTGGCGGCATCCACACCCGCGACGATCTGGCCGACTTGGCCGGGGATGAGCTCTCCGAAATTACCGGCCAGTCTGAGGACGAAGCCACGACCTTGATCATGAAGGCGCGCGCACATTGGTTTACCAATGACGCCGCCTCTCAAGAGTAATGGTCATGAAAGGTCACACAATACATGTCCAATACTACCGTCGCCGAATTTGCCGTTGAGCTCAAAAAATCGCCCGAAACTTTGCTGGAACAGCTCCGGGGGGCGGGTGTGCCGAAAGCCGCTACGTCCGATGTCCTAAGCGAATCTGACAAGCAGCGCCTGCTGGGCTTTTTGCAGGCCAGCCATGGCACTGCCACGCTGGAACGCAAGAAGATCACCCTGGTGAAAAAGTCCACCAGCGAAATTAAACAGGCCGACTCCACTGGCCGTGCCCGCACCATCCAGGTGGAAGTGCGCAAGAAACGCACCTTCATCAAACGTGAAGATGGCATGGACAGTGTGATCGAAGGCTCTGCCGAATCCGAGGTCGAAGTGGACGTGCCCGCCAGCAACGCCGCGGAAGAAGCCGAATTGGCCCGCCGCGAAGAAGAAGCCCGCCGCCAGGCCGAGCTGATGCGCCGTCAGGAAGAAGAACTGATCGAAAAGCGCCGTCAGCGTGAAGAGCAAGAAGCCCGTGATCGTATCGCTGCTGAAAAAGCCGCTGCTGCGAGTGAGGCTGCCGCACGTGCCCAGGCTGAACAACAAAAAGCCGCGACACCTGCGCCACCGCTGTCTGCCATTGGGCAAAATATCAACGCCGCTGCAGATGCCGCTGCCTTGGCTAAGTCCCAGGCTGATGCCGCCGCGGCACAAGCCAAGGCCCAGGCCGAAACCGATGCCCGTGCCAAAGTTGCCGCCGAGTCCAAAGCGCGCGAAGATGAAGAGTCCGCCCGTGTGGTGGATTTGGGCGACCGCCGCCGCAAGGCCGAAGCCGAAGCCGCCGCCATCCGCTTGATGATGTCCACACCTAAGAAGGTGCTGGTCGCCCACAAGAAGGTGGAAGAACCCAAGCCGGTCGTGAAACCCGCCGTGGTCGATGCTGCCAAGGCTGCCGCCATGAAGGGCACGCTGCACAAGCCTGCCGCAGGCACGGCACCGGCCAAACCCGCACCTGGCGCAGCACCCGCTGCCCCAGGTGCTGGCAAAGAAGTTAAGTCCGCCAAGCTGTCCAGCAGCTGGGCCGATCCAGCCAAGAAGAAACCCCTGCCCACCCGTGGGGACTCCAGCGGTGGTGTCGGCCGTGGCAACTGGCGCGGAGGCCCGCGTGGCCGCCGTGGCAGCAATGACCGCGACCAGCGCGACGACAACATGTCGCAAGCACCGGTGGAAGCGCGCACAATCGAAGTCCATGTGCCCGAAACCATCACCGTGGCCGAACTCGCCCACAAGATGGCGGTCAAGGCTTCCGAGGTGATCAAGCACCTGATGAAGCTGGGCCAGATGGTTTCCATCAACCAGCCGCTGGACCAAGACACGGCCATGATTCTGGTCGAAGAAATGGGCCACAAAGCCGTTGTGGCTGCGCTGGACGATCCAGAAGCGTTTACCGCCGAAGAAGTGTTGCAGCAAGAGTCTGAGTCTTTGCCGCGGGCTCCTGTGGTGACCGTCATGGGCCACGTGGATCACGGTAAAACCTCGCTGCTGGATTACATCCGCCGCGCCAAGGTCGCCTCTGGTGAAGCCGGTGGCATTACCCAGCACATTGGTGCCTACCACGTGGAAACCCCACGCGGCATGGTGTCGTTCCTGGATACTCCGGGCCACGAAGCGTTTACCGCCATGCGTGCCCGTGGTGCGCAGGCCACCGATATCGTGATTCTGGTCGTGGCTGCCGACGACGGCGTGATGCCGCAAACCAAAGAAGCTATCAAGCATGCAAAAGCAGCCGGTGTGCCTATCGTGGTGGCGATCAACAAGATCGACAAGCCCGATTCCAACCCCGAGCGCGTCAAAAACGAGCTGGTGATCGAAGACGTGATCCCCGAAGACTTCGGTGGTAGCTCGCCTTTCGTCTCCGTGTCGGCTAAAACGGGTTTTGGTATCGATGAACTGCTGGAGCAAGTGCTCTTGCAGGCCGAAGTGCTGGAATTGAAAGCACCGGTCGATGCCATGGCCAAGGGTCTGGTGATCGAAGCGCGTCTCGACAAGGGTAAGGGCCCTGTGGCTACCGTGCTGGTGCAGTCGGGTACGTTGAAGACGGGCGACATCGTGCTGGCAGGCTCCACTTATGGCCGCGTGCGTGCCATGCTGGATGAGAACGGCAAGCCGTCCAAGTCTGCAGGTCCGTCGATCCCGGTCGAAATCCAGGGTCTGACCGAAGTGCCGCAGGCGGGTGATGAGTTCATGGTCTTGCCCGACGAACGTCGGGCCCGTGAAATCGCTACCTACCGTGCTGGTAAGTTCCGCAACACCAAGCTGGCCAAGCTGCAAGCCGCCAAGCTGGAAACCATGTTCACCGACATCACGGCGGGCGAGGTCAAGATGTTGCCGATCATCGTCAAGGCCGACGTGCAGGGTTCGCAAGAGGCTTTGGCCCAGTCGCTGCTCAAGCTCTCGACCGACGAAGTCAAGGTGCAGATGGTCTACACGGCGGTCGGCGCGATCAGCGAGTCCGATATCAACTTGGCGATTGCCTCCAAGGCCATCGTGATCGGCTTCAACGTGCGAGCCGATGCGGGTGCGCGCAAGTTGGCCGAGAATAATGCCGTGGACGTGAAGTACTACAACATCATTTACGACGCTGTCGATGAGTTGAAGTCCGCCATGGCCGGTATGCTGGCTCCCGAGCAGCGCGAAGAGATCATCGGTATGGCTGAGATCCGCACGGTGTTCGTGGCCTCCAAAATTGGTACGGTGGCGGGCTGTATGGTCACCACCGGCTCGGTCAACCGCAGTGCACGCTTCCGCTTGCTGCGCGAAAACATCGTCATCTACACCGGTGAAATTGATTCGCTCAAGCGCGTCAAGGACGATGTGCGGGAAGTGCGTGAAGGCTTCGAGTGCGGTATCAAGCTCAAGAACTACAACGACATCGCCGTGGGCGACCAGTTGGAATTCTTTGAGATCAAAGAAATCGCCCGTACCCTGTAATGGTCAAACGCAAAGCCGCTGCGCCTAACCGCAGCCTCAAAGTCGCCGACCAGATCCAACGGGATCTGACCGAGCTGATCGCCCGCGAGTTGAAAGACCCGCGGGTGGGCATGGTGACCATCCAGGGGGTGGAAGTCACGCCCGATTACGCGCACGCCAAGGTGTTCTTCAGTGTGCTGACCGGCAACCCGGACGAGTGCACCGAAGGTTTGAACCAGGCCGCAGGTTTTCTGCGCTCGGGTTTGTTCAAGCGTTTGCACATCCACACCGTGCCGACCTTGCACTTCCATTACGACCGGACGACCGAAAAAGCCTCGGACATGAACGCGCTGATTGCGCGGGCTGTGGCTTCCCGGGCCCAGGAAGACTAAAGCGATGACTGCAACGCCACGTGTACGGGTTGCCAGGCGCCCCGTGCACGGGGTGCTGTTGTTGGACAAGCCTTTGGGTCTGTCGAGCAACGACGCGCTGCAAAAAGTCAAATGGCTGCTGCGCGGTGAAAAGGCGGGCCATACCGGCACGCTGGACCCGCTGGCCACCGGTGTGCTGCCCCTGTGTTTTGGGGCCGCCACCAAGTTCAGCCAGTTGCACCTGGATGCGGATAAAACCTACTTGGCCACGGCCCGGTTGGGGGTGAAAACCAGTACCGGCGATGCCGAGGGCGATGTGGTAGAGACCCGACCGGTGTCTGTAACGCAAGCGCAGATTGATGCGGTCGTACCGCGGTTTACCGGCCCGATTCGCCAGGTGCCGCCGATGTACAGCGCCTTGAAGCGCGACGGCAAGCCCTTGTACGAATATGCGCGGGCAGGCATTGAGATTGAGCGGCCTGCGCGGGATGTAGAAATTTTTGAGTTAAAAGTGGCTCTTACGCAGTTGGCGCCTGCGCAAGAAGCTATTGAAATAGTAGCAAAGTGCTCGAAAGGCACATACATCCGCACGCTGGGTGAAGACATTGGTGAGGCGTTGGGCTGCGGTGCGCATTTGACGGCTTTGCGCCGCATAGCGACCGGCGACTTTGCGATTGGCCAGTGTGTGACGCTGGCTGCGCTGGAGGCCATGACCGAAGACCAGCGGCTGGCGTGTTTGCTGCCGGTGGATGCGCTGCTGGCGCAACACCGCCGTGTCACGCTGGATGAACAGAATGCAGGGCGGTTCCTCAGCGGCGTGCGCCGCCGGGGGGACTGGCCCGACGATGACCGCGTTGCGGTTTACGGAGATAAGCCGCCGTCCTTGCTGGGTGTAGCCCAAGTCAAGGCCGGTGAATTGATACCAGGGCGACTGCTAAGCCCGCTGGATATTGGCCAGATTTTGGATCAGGCCCAGGCGCAAAAAGCAGAGAACCCTTTGATTCAGGAGTAGAGAACTATGAGCATTAAGCAAATTCGCAACATCGCCATCATCGCCCACGTCGATCATGGCAAGACCACCATGGTCGACCAACTGCTGCGCCAGTCCGGCACTTTTGCCGAACACGAAAAAGTCGTGGACACCGTGATGGACAACAACGCAATTGAAAAAGAGCGTGGCATTACCATTCTGGCCAAGAACTGCGCCGTGAGCTGGGAAGGTACGCACATCAACATCGTCGATACCCCCGGCCACGCCGACTTCGGCGGCGAAGTGGAACGTGCCTTGTCGATGGTGGACGGCGTTGTGCTGTTGATCGACGCACAAGAAGGCCCCATGCCCCAGACCCGTTTCGTGACCAAGAAGGCTTTGGCCCTGGGTCTGAAGCCTATCGTGGTGGTGAACAAGGTGGACAAGCCCGGTGCCAACCCCGACAAGGTGGTGAACGCTGCGTTCGACTTGTTCGACAAGTTGGGCGCTACCGACGAACAGCTGGACTTCCCCGTGGTGTACGCATCCGGCATCAACGGCTGGTCTTCGCTGGTAGAAGGCGAGCAGGGCGAGCAGTGGGGTCCCGACATGTCGGCCCTGTTCAACACCGTGCTCAAGCACGTGCCCGCGCAAACCGGCGATCCAGAAGCGCCTTTGCAGCTGCAAATTTCGGCACTCGACTTTTCGACCTTTGTGGGCCGTATCGGCGTGGGCCGTATCAGCCAGGGCACCGTGCGCCCGATGATGGACGTGGTGGTCATGGAAGGCCCTGACGGCAAGCCCGTCAAAGGCCGTGTCAACCAGGTTCTGACGTTCCAGGGTCTGGAACGTGTGCAGGCACTGGAAGCTGGCCC
Source organism: Rhodoferax sp. (assembly GCF_039922535.1). Taxonomy (GTDB): domain Bacteria; phylum Pseudomonadota; class Gammaproteobacteria; order Burkholderiales; family Burkholderiaceae_C; genus Rhodoferax_B. The sequence continues at coordinate 13,037 of NZ_JBDTEM010000282.1, forward strand.
TGGCGAACTCGTACTGATCAACGGCCTGACCGACATCGGCATCGGAGTCACCATCACCGATCCGGTCAACCCCGCACCGCTGCCCATGCTCAAGGTGGACGAACCCACCCTGACGATGAACTTCTGCGTCAACACCAGCCCCTTGGCCGGTCGCGAAGGCAAATACGTCACCAGCCGCCAGATCTGGGACCGTCTGCAAAAAGAACTACAACACAACGTGGCATTGCGCGTCAAAGAAACCGACGAAGAAGGTATCTTTGAAGTCATGGGTCGCGGCGAACTGCACTTGACCATTTTGCTGGAAAACATGCGCCGCGAAGGCTATGAGCTGGCAGTAAGCAAGCCCCGCGTGGTGATGAAGGAAGTGAACGGCGAAAAGCACGAGCCTATCGAGCTGGTGACCGCCGACATCGAAGACCAGCACCAAGGCGGCGTGATGCAAGCCCTGGGCGAGCGCAAGGGCGAACTGGTCAACATGGAGCCGGATGGCCGTGGCCGTGTGCGTCTGGAATACCGCATTCCTGCCCGTGGTCTGATTGGTTTCACCAACGAATTCCTGAATTTGACGCGCGGCTCCGGCCTGATCGCCAACATTTTTGACTGCTACGAGCCCCATAAGGGCGACATCGGCGGTCGCAAGAATGGCGTGCTGATCTCTATGGACGCAGGCGAAATCTTCACCTACGCCCTGGGCAAGCTGGACGACCGTGGCCGCATGTTTGTGCGCGCCAACGATCCCGTATACGAAGGCATGATTGTGGGCATCCACAGCCGTGACAACGATTTGGTGGTCAACGCCACGCGTACCAAGCAGCTGACCAACTTCCGCGTGTCCGGCAAGGAAGACGCGATCAAGATCACGCCCCCCATCGAGTTGACGCTGGAATATGGTGTCGAGTTCATCGAGGACGACGAACTGGTCGAAATCACGCCCAAGTCGGTGCGTCTGCGCAAGCGCCACCTGACCGAAAGCGAGCGCAAACGCGCTGGCCGATAAACGGTATCAGCACCCAGTATTAGCTGGGTGATTGGTCCCTGAAACCCCGGACGCTTGTATAGCGTGCCGGGGTTTTTTACGCCGTCTCCCCCTCACAATCATGCTATGAAGTTATCCCATTCCCACGCCGTGCTGATGATGGTTCTGGTCACCTTGATGTGGTCGATTGCTGGGGTGACCACCCGGCACCTGGAGTCGGCACACAGCTTTGAAATCACCTTCTGGCGGAGCTTTTTTACCGTGCTGTCTCTGCTGGTGATCTTGCCGCTGCTGCAAGGCCGTGCGGTGTTTGCCAAGATCCGCCAGGGCGGCTCGGCGCTGTGGTTGTCGGGCGTGTGCTGGGCGGTGATGTTTACCGCCTACATGCTGGCATTGAGCCTGAGCCCGGTGGCAAATGTGCTGGTCAC
>NZ_JBDTEM010000283.1:0-5423 GCF_039922535.1 Rhodoferax sp.
TGCGGGTCAGCAGGTCGGCCACGCCGGGGTCCAGCGCTGGGCCTGCAGCATTGCCCAGGGCTTGCACCAACATGCGCTCCAGACTGGGCTCGATGGCAATCACGTTCAGTTCGCGGGTAGGGCCATAAATTTGTTGCACGATGGCGGGGGCCAGGGCGATCCGTACACGGCGGGCCAGGTCGGCGGGGTCGGTAGTGGCACCGGCGTGTTCGGCCAGGCATTCGACGATGGTGCGGATGTCGCGGATGTGCACAGACTCTTCCAGCAAGAGCTGCAAGACTTTCTGGAACGTGGCGATAGACACCATTTTTGGAACCACTTCTTCGATCAGTTTGGGGGCCAGTTTGCTCACATGCTCCACCAGTTGCTGTGTCTCGGTGCGGCTCAGTAAACGGGCCGCCTGCACTTGCATCAAGTGTGACAAATGTGTGGCCATCACGGTTTCCGAATCAACCACGGTAAAGCCTGCCATTTGTGCCGCTTCCTTCTGGCGTTCGTCGATCCAGTGGGCGGGCAAGCCGAACGCCGGGTCGGTGGTGGCGGTACCAATCAGCGGGGTGGTGATGCCGCCAGGATTGATTGCCAGGTACATGCCGGGGAAGGCTTCGCCTTCGCCCACCACCACGCCGCGCAGGGTGATGCGGTAGCCGCTGGGTTTGAGGTCCAGGTTGTCGCGCACGTGCACGGGCGGGGGCAGAAAGCCCACTTCCTGGGCAAATTTGCGGCGCACGCCTTTAATGCGGGTGAGCAGGTCACCAGGGCGGGTTTTGTCCACCAGGGTGATGAGGCGGTAGCCCAGTTCCAGCCCCAGTAGGTCCACCGGCTGAAGGTCATCCCAGGTGGCTTCACCATCGGTGGGTGGCGGGCCAACGAGCAGGGTGGATTCCTGCGGCACCGGGCGATGGGCAATGGCCCAAGCCATGTAGCCCAGCACGGCCGCCATCGACAAGAACACCATGTGCGGCATGTTGGGGATGATGCCCATGAAGCCCATGATGCCCGCCGTGATGCCCAGCACCTTGGGCGATTCAAACAACTGGCCAATGATTTGCTTGCCAATGTCGTCGTCCTTGCCCACCCGCGACACCACCATGGCGGCGGCAATGGAAATCAGCAGTCCGGGGATTTGTGCCACCAGTGCATCGCCCACCGCCAGCAAAATGTACGTGTCAGCGGCTTTGGAGGCGGTCAGATCGTGTTGCAACACTCCGATGGTGAAGCCGCCCACGATGTTGATCAGCAAGATCAAAATGCCCGCAATGGCATCGCCGCGCACAAACTTGGAAGCCCCGTCCATGGAGCCGAAGAAGTCCGCCTCTTCGCCCACTTCGGCGCGGCGGCGTTTGGCTTCTTTTTCGTTGATCAAGCCGGCATTCAGGTCGGCATCTACTGCCATCTGTTTGCCGGGCATGGCATCCAGGGTAAAACGGGCCGACACTTCGGCAATCCGCTCCGAACCCTTGGTCACCACCACGAAGTTGATGACCACCAGAATCGCGAAAACGATCAAACCGACCGCAAAGTTGCCGCCGATCAGGAAGTGGCCAAAAGCCTCGATCACCGCGCCTGCAGCACCCGCGCCAGTGTGGCCTTCTAGCAGCACCACGCGGGTGGAGGCTACGTTGAGCGACAGGCGCATCAGCGTGGTAAGCAGCAAAACCGAAGGAAACGCGGCAAAGTCCAAAGGCCGCACCATGTAGGCCGCCACCATCATCACCATCAGCGCCACGGCGATGTTGATGGTGAAAAACGTGTCTAGCAGCCACGCAGGCATGGGCAAGACCATCATCGCCAGGATGATCACCACCATCACCGGCGCCGATACGCCCTGTAGCAGCTTGCGGTTCGTGTTGAACCACTGCTGTACCGATTGGAGCTGGGGGTTCATGGGGTTGCCTCAGCCAGGATAGTGTTGCTCAGCGGGTCCAGCTCGGGCGGAACCTCGGGCTGCGGGAAGCTGTCGGGCATCTGGCCCTCGCCGCGCATGGCGGCTTTCACCCGGTATACGTAGGCCAGTACCTGGGCCACCGCGGTGTACAGAGCGGACGGGATTTCGCCGTTGATCTCGGCGTGCGCGTACAGGGCTCGGGCCAGCATGGGCGACTGGAATACGGGGATTTCATGGCTCTTGGCCACATCGCGGATTTTCATGGCCACCAGGTCGGCACCTTTGGCGATGACCTGCGGTGCGCGCATGGTTTTTTCGTCGTATTTGAGCGCCACGGCAAAGTGGGTTGGGTTCATCAGCACAAAGTCGGCCTTGGGCACGGCACTGACGCTGGTGCGTTGGGCAATCTCACGGGCCCGCGCGCGCATCTTGCCCTTCATCTGAGGGTTGCCGTCAGACTCCTTGTGTTCCTGCTTTACCTCTTGGTGCGACATTTTCAGGCGCGACTTCATCAAGAAGGTTTGCAGCGGTACGTCGATGGCCGCCACGGCGAACACCACCAGCAGCAGCAGGCTCATTCCTGAGGTGATCCAGTTCGCCACATGCTGGATCGAGGCCGCGGACGGCTGCAGCACCAATTGCGCGACCGAACCCAGGCTGTTGCTTAAATACGTCCAGGCCACCGAAATCAAAACGGTGGTGATGACCAGTAGTTTGAGGATGTCGGTGGCCTGCTCTTTGGAAAAAAGGCGGCCAAAACCCGAGATCGGGTTGATGCGGCTGAAGTCCGGCATGATGGGTTTTAGGCTGGCAACCCAGCCGCCCGATGCCACGGCGCTGCCGACGGCCGCCGCCAACACAATTGCCGCAAACACAGTACTGGCCATCATGCCGACCAGCACCACATCCTGCAGCCGGTCCAGCATGCTGCCGTTCTGCGCCAGGGTGGCCGCATCGAAGGACAGCTGTTGGCCTAAAACCAGTTTGAAGTGTTCTAAAAAAGACGGGGCCAGCACCAGTACCGCCGCCGAGCCCGTGCCCAACACCGCCAAATGGGACAGGTCTTTGGAGCGTGAGGCCTGCCCATCCTTGCGTGCTTGCTCTAGCTTACGCTGGGTGGCGGGGAGATCTTTGTCTTGGCTGGATGATTCCATGGCAATGGGGTTTTTGGTGACCCCATTGTCGGCATCGCGCCGCTTGGCTAAAGCGGGATAAACAGCACTTAGGCTGGCTTATTCCCGTCCCTAAAAACCCGATTAAAAACCCAGGCTGGCCAGTAAGTCATCTACTTGCGACTGGTCGGTGACCACATCGGTTCGATTGGTGGCATCGACCACCGGACCGGCCAGACCTTCAGAGGTTTTGTGTTGAACCGGCGAGGGGCTCGGAGCAGTCTGGATCAGCAGCTCGATCAGTTGCTTTTCAATGGTCGAGGTGAGGTTGACCACCCGTGCAATCACCTGGCCCGTGAGATCGTGGAAATCCTGCGCCATCATGATTTCGGTTAGATGCATGTCGATTTCTTTGCTGGCGCGCTCGACATCGGCCACAAAGTTGTACACCGCACCTGTAGCCACGGCCGCCACCGGGTCTTTGACGATGAATGCAGCCAATTTGCTGGTTTCGGCAGCGATGAAGTCGTGCTGGATTTTGGCCAGATCAACTCGGCTGAGTACCTTTTCAGCTGCCTCGCCAGTCAGGCGGGCAATGTAAGTCAGGCGACTTTGCGCATCGGGCAGTTCTTCTACGCTGTCTTTGAGCTTGTCGGTATAGCCCAACTCGTTGAGGGAGTCGTGCAGTTGACGGGTCAAAAGACCAAGCTTTTGGTGCACTGCTGGCTGGAGCTCTCCGTCAGCGGGTAGGGCTGCGGCGTTCATGCTGGGATCAGCCCGTTCTTCTTGAGAATGTGGATGAGCTTGTCTTCAAGCGTTGCTTTGGTGAACGGCTTCACGATATACCCAGCAGCGCCCCCTTGTGCGGCGGCCACAATATCTTCCTTGCGGGCTTCGGCGGTCACCATCAGCACCGGCAGGTGTTTCAGCTTCTCGTCGCCCTTGACTTCGGCCAGAAGCTGAAATCCATTCATATTGGGCATATTGATGTCGCTCACCACGAAATCAAAATGCAGGCCACTGCGGAGCTTTTGCAGCGCAGCGAGACCGTCTTCGGCTTCGTCCGCATCGGGGTAACCAATCTCTTTGAGCAGGTTACGCACGATACGGCGCATGGTGGAGAAGTCGTCCACGATTAAAAAACGCAGGTCATTTGCCACGGGTGACCCTTTCGATAAAGGTTGCAGGAATAAGGCGCATTTTGGAGGTTCTCGGCGATCTCATGGCTTTTCTACGCCACTTGCAGGCGTTTGCCCGGTATCAGGCGCTGTTTCATTTGTTACAGAAGGCCCTATTGTGGCATTGCCCATCAATCGTGCTTCGGCTTCACGCGTCATGATCGTAATGCTGATGCGCCGATTCACCGGCGCCAGCGGATTTTTGGTGTCGAGCAGGCTGCTGGCAGCCAGGCCCACCACGCGGGCCATTTTTTCATCGGGCATGCCTGCAGCGACCAGTTCGCGGCGCGAGGCATTGGCCCGGTCGGCCGATAGTTCCCAGTTGCTGTAGCCGCGCTCGCCATTGCCGTAAGGCGTTTTATCGGTGTGCCCGGCCAGGCTGATGCGGTTTTCGACACCGTTGAGGGCGCTGCCAATTTCCCTCAGGATCTCGCGCATATAGGGCTTGACTAGGGCGCTGCCACTGTCGAACATCGGACGGTTTTGCTCGTCCACGATCTGGATCTGCAGGCCATCGGGTGTAGTTTCCAAGCGGATTTGCGAGCGGTATTCGGCCAACTTAGGGTTGTTGGTAATCAATGCGTCGATTTTGTCGCGCAGGTTCTTGATGCGCGAAGCGTCCTGTTTGGCGATTTCGGCCTTGGCTGCGGCATCGTCCATTTTCTTTTTGACCGGATCATCGCCGGTACCACGCGTGCCCTGGCCTGCGGTTTTGGTCAGGTCCGAGCCGCCGCCCGACAAGATGCTGTTGCTGGCCCCAGCACCGCTGCCGCCTTGCATGGCGACTTTGAGGGGGGTGTTGAAAAAGTCGGACAGGCCTTTTTTGTCGCCTTCTGAGGTTGAGCCCAGCAGCCACATCAAGAGAAAGAAAGCCATCATGGCTGTTACAAAGTCGGCGTAGGCGATTTTCCAGGCACCGCCATGCACGGCGTGGCCGCCTTTTTTGATCTTCTTGACGATGATCGGTTGGAGCTTCTTGCCTTCCGTCGCCATATCAATCTGCTAGAAAATTACTTTTTGCCACGTACATGGCCTTCGAGTTCGGCAAAACTGGGCCGGTCGCCAGAAAACAGTACTTTGCGGCCAAACTCGATGGCAGTCGCTGGGTTGTAGCCTTGCATGCTGGCCAGCAACGTGGTTTTCATGCACTGCAGTTCTTTGGCGCTGTCTTCGGTTTTTTGCTCCAGCAGACCGCCCAGTGGCTCCAATACACCGTAGGCCAGCAAAATGCCCAAAAAGGTACCC
>NZ_JBDTEM010000284.1:0-9267 GCF_039922535.1 Rhodoferax sp.
TATCACACGAGCTGGTGAAGTCGATATCGCGTGCAATCGGGCTGCCCTGGAACGAGCACTGCGCCGGGTCGGCGGTAATCACCACGGGCACCGACTTCTGTGCGGCGACAAGTGCGGGGTTGGCGTATTGCAGCAGCGCAGGAAACACCGCGAAGTACGTCAGCGCCGCAATCAGGCAACCGCCCATGATGATGGGCTTACGGCCTATCTTGTCGGACAGCGCACCAAAGAAAATGAAGAACGGCGTACCGATCACCAAGGCCACGGCAATGAACAGATTGGCCGTGGTGGCATCCACCTTGGCAATCGTGGTCAAGAAGAACAGCGCATAAAACTGGCCCGTGTACCACACCACGGCCTGGCCAGCGGTCAAGCCCACCAGTGCCAGTATCACCACCTTCAGGTTCTTCCACTGGCCGAAGGACTCGGTCAGCGGGGCCTTGGAGGTTTTACCTTCGGCCTTCATCTTCTGGAAAGCGGGCGACTCGTTCATGGTCAAACGGATCCACACCGACACACCCAGCAGCAAGATGGACACCAGGAACGGAATACGCCAGCCCCAGACATCAAAGTCGGCACCCAGCACTTCGCGGCAGCCCAAAATGACGATCAGCGACAGAAACAGCCCCAGCGTCGCCGTGGTCTGGATCCAGGCCGTATAGGCGCCGCGTTTACCTTGAGGGGCATGCTCGGCCACATAGGTGGCGGCACCGCCGTACTCGCCGCCCAGAGCCAGCCCTTGCAGCATGCGCAAGGCCACCAGGATGATGGGGGCGGCAATGCCGATGGACGCATAGCTGGGCAGCAAGCCCACCACAAAGGTGGACAAACCCATGATCAAAATGGTGACCAAGAAGGTGTACTTTCGCCCGATCATGTCGCCTAAACGGCCAAACACAATCGCGCCAAAAGGCCGCACCAAAAAGCCCGCCGCAAACGCCAGCAGGGCAAAAATATAGCCGGAGGTGGGATCGAGTCCGCCGAAAAACTGCTTGGCGATGATGGCCGCCAACGAGCCGTACAGATAAAAGTCATACCACTCGAAAACCGTGCCGAGCGAGGACGCGAAGATGACCTTCTTTTCCTCACCCGTCATGGGCCGTGGGGCCATGCCCGCCGTTGTCGTTGCCATACGTTTGTCTCCTAATGTTGTGAGGGCCACCTCTAGGGTGACCTGCATGCAATTTAAAAAAACACCCTGACCATTTGCTGACAAAAACACACATTCACTTACGCTTTAAGTACATACCCTTGGGTGGAGTTTTCGTAAGTTCATGGTCAGTGTCGCTCTCCACACTGGCGCTGCGGTCACAAGGCCCCACCCGTTTTGCTGGCGGGGCCTTCCAACACTTCACAACACCTCAACCTCCAGGAGACACATATGACGGACCCCATCGTGGCCAGAATCGAGGCCAATCCCAAATACCATGAGCTCAAACGCAAGCGCAACGGCTTCGGCTGGCTGCTCACCGCGCTGATGATGGTCGCCTACTACGGCTACATCGGACTGATTGCGTTCGACAAATCATTTTTAGCCACCCCCATGGGTGCGGGCGTGACCAGCATCGGCATTCCCATCGGGATGGGCGTGATTGTGTTCACCGTACTGATCACCGCCATTTATGTGCGCCGCGCCAACAGCGAATACGACCGTCTGACCGCTGAAATCCTGAAGGATGTCGCCCAATGAAAGCTATCCTGAAATCTCTGGGCGCGGTAGCGCTGATGCTGGCAGCCGGTGCGGTACTGGCCGCCGGTGGCGACCTGGGCCAGGTAGACAAGCAGCCCACCAACTGGGTGGCCATCAGCATGTTTGGCATCTTTGTGGTGGGCACGCTGTTCATTACCAAATGGGCGGCGGCCAAGACCAAATCGGCCTCCGACTTCTACACCGCAGGCGGTGGTATCACCGGCTTCCAGAACGGCCTGGCGATTGCGGGCGACTACATGTCGGCGGCCTCCTTCCTGGGCATTACCGCGACCGTCATGGCCTTTGGCTACGACGGCCTGATCTACTCTATCGGCTTCCTGGTGGGTTGGCCGGTCATCACTTTTCTGATGGCCGAGCGCTTGCGCAACCTGGGCAAATTCACCTTTGCCGACGTGGCCGCGTACCGCTTCCAGCAAACCCCGATCCGCATGTTTGCGGCCTCGGGTACGCTGGTGGTGGTGGCGTTCTACCTGATCGCCCAGATGGTGGGTGCCGGTGCACTGATCAAGCTGCTGTTTGGCCTGGACTACTGGATCGCGGTGGTGATTGTGGGCGGCTTGATGATGGTCTACGTGCTGTTTGGCGGCATGACGGCCACCACCTGGGTGCAAATCATCAAGGCCTGCATGCTGCTGGCGGGCGTGACCTTCATGGCCTTTATGGTGCTGGCGCAATTCAGCTTCAGCCCCGAAGCACTGTTTGCCAAAGCAGTCGAAGTCAAAACCCAGTTCGCCCTGAACGACGGCAAGATGCCCGATGCCGCGGCCAAGATCGGCCTGTCCATCATGGGACCAGGCGGTTTTGTGAAAGACCCGATCTCGGCGATTTCCTTCGGTATGGCGCTGATGTTTGGTACCGCCGGTTTGCCGCACATCCTGATGCGCTTCTTCACCGTGCCGAATGCCAAGGAAGCCCGTAAGTCCGTGCTGTGGGCGACCACCTGGATTGGCTACTTCTACGTGCTGATCTTCATCATCGGCTTTGGTGCCATCACCCTGGTGCTGACCAATCCCGAGTTCGCGGATACCGCCAAAGGCATCATCAAGGGCGGCGGCGGATCGAGCAATATGGCGGCCGTGCTGGTAGCCAAGGCCGTGGGCGGCAACGTCTTCTTTGGCTTCATCTCGGCCGTGGCATTTGCCACCATCCTGGCAGTGGTGGCGGGCTTGACCTTGTCGGGTGCCTCGGCCGTGTCGCACGACCTGTACGCTACCGTGTTCAAAAAGGGCAAAGCGGACAGCGCCTCTGAACTGAAGGTATCACGCATCACCACCGTGGCGCTGGGTGTCGTGGCCGTGGTGCTAGGTATTGCGTTCGAGAAGCAAAACGTCGCCTTCATGGTGTCCCTGGCCTTCGCGATTGCGGCATCGGCCAACTTCCCGGTGCTGTTCATGTCGGTGCTGTGGAAAGACTGCACCACCCGCGGTGCCGTCATTGGCGGCTTCATGGGGCTGGTCTCATCCGTGGGTCTGACCATCGTGTCGCCTGCGGTGTGGGAAGCGACGCTGGGTTATGCCAAGGGCTCGGCCCTGTTCCCGTACACCTCGCCAGCGCTGTTTTCCATGACCATCGGCTTTGTCGGCATCTGGCTGTTCTCGGTCCTGGACCGCAGCCCGCAAGCCGCCAAAGAACGCGATGCCTTCAAATCGCAGCAAGTGCGTTCGGAAACCGGATACGGTGCCTCGGGCGCATCAGGACACTAAACACGTTTGCCCAACATGGCCTTCTGAGCGGGCCATCCCAAACCGTTTGTGCAGGTCTGGTCGAAACCTTTCGATCCGGCCGGTCCAAACGGTTTTTTTGTTTTAGCCCCCAAACTTACCCGACTGGGCGCGCTGGGCAATCAGCGCCCACACCGCCAGCCTGCCAGGACCATCCAGGGAGCGCCAGGCACCGATTTCGTCCAGCGTTCGCAGGCAACCGATGCACTGCTGGCCCCGTACGTCCATCACGCAGATGTCGACACAGGGCGATGCCACTTCAGCATCTTTTAGGCCTCCAGCGCATATAGCGCCTGCACGGGCAGCTATGGAATCCATAGTATTCACAGCACTACGTCCGCCACCGGCGCACCCGTTAGACGCACCAGGTCGTCGGGCGAGAGCGCAAACACCGCGTGCGGATGCCCGGCGGCCGCCCAGATCTCGGCAAACCGAAACAGCTCCCTGTCAATCAAAGTGACGCTGGGCACGGCGTGCGCCACCGGGGCCACGCCACCAATGCTGAAACCCGTACGGGCCTTCACAAACGCCGCGTCGGCCCGCCCCACGGGCCCTACCCGTGCGGTGACTTTCTGCTCGTCTACCCGCCGGTCCCCCGAGGTGACGACCAGCACGGCGGCGTCGTCGGATAGGCGCTTAAAAATGATGCTCTTGGCGATTTGCCCCACCGCAATGCCCAGCGCATCGGCCGCCTGCTGCGCGGTGCGGGCGGCATCGTCCAGCATCTGCGGCAGGTGCGGGTGGCCTTGGGCTTGCAAGAGCGCGGCCACGCGTTGCACGCCTTCGGGCAGAGGCTTGAGTTCAGCGCCGCACATCAGTAACCCCGCTCGCGTTGCACCAGGCCGTCCACCGGCTGGCCTTGCAATAGCGCCTGCAGCTTGGCGATGATCTGCGCCAGGCTTTCTGCCTCTAGCGTGCGTGCCGACATATGCGGGGTGATACTGATCTGCGCATGGCCCCAGAACGGGTGTTCAGGCGGCAGCGGCTCGGTGCGGAACACGTCCAGCATGGCCCCGGCCAGGTGGCCGCTGTCCAGCAGAGCCAGCAGGTCGGCATCCACCAGGTGCGCACCGCGCGCCACGTTAATGACGTAGCCGCCCGGCTGCAGCCGTGACAGATTGCGGTGGTTCAGAATGTTCTGCGTGTCTACCGTCAGCGGCAGCAGGCAGACCAGCACCTTGCTGGCCGCCAAAAAGGCATCCAGCTGGTCGCCGCCTGCGAAGCACTGCACGCCATCTACCATTTTGGGCTGGCGGCTCCAGGCGTTGACCGGGAACTCAAAGCCCCGCAAAGCCTGCACCACCCGCGAGCCCAGCACGCCCAGGCCCATCACGCCCACCGGGAAGTCGCTGCGCATCACCACTGGGTGATAGCGCCAGCGCCGGGCGCGGGCATCGGCCTCATAGGTATCCAGCCCCCGAAAATGCCGTAGTACGGCATGGCACACGTATTCGGCCATTTGCACCGCCATGCCCGCGTCTTCCAGCCGCACCACCTGGGTCTGCGGGGGTATGCGCAAGCGCATAAGCGCATCCACGCCCGCGCCCAGGTTGAACACGGCCCGCAGGCCCGGCTGTTCGTCAAAAAACGCCTGCGGCGGGGTCCAGGCAATGGCGAAATCCGCCGGAGCGCTGCCAGGGCTCCACAGCGCCACCTCGGCATCGGGCCACACTGCGTGCAGGCCATCGATCCAAAACTCTGCCCGGCTATCGGGGTTGTACAAAGCGATCCGCATCCCAGTTTCCTTTTGTTTCAGATTTTCCGCATATTGTGTCCGCTGGCGCGGCGGCGGTGCCTAGAATTTGCCATCCCATTCCACGACGGAGACATCCATGACAAGCACCCCCAGCGAATTTGTTTGGTACGAACTGGTCACCAGCGACGGCCCGGCCGCCGAGCGCTTTTACCAGGCCGTGGTGGGCTGGACGACACAGGACGCGGGCATGCCCGGCATGCGCTATGCCTTGGCATCGGCAGGCCGCACCCAGGTAGGCGGCATCATGACCTTGCCCGCCGAAGCCAAGGCTGCCGGTGCACAGCCCGGCTGGTGCGGCTACATCAGCGTGCCCGATGTGGATGCCCACGCCGCCCGTGTGGTGCAAGTGGGCGGCACGGTACATGTACCGGCCACTGATATCCCCGGCGTGGGCCGGTTTGCCATGGTGGCCGACCCACAAGGCGCGGTCTTTGCACTGTTCAAAGGCCTGCCCGCCGAGCGCCCTGCCCCGCCGCCTGCAGGCACGCCCGGCACCTTTGGCTGGCACGAGCTGCACGCGGTGGACGATGCCGCAGCCCTGGCCCTGTATGTAGATTTGTTTGGCTGGACCGCCGCCGAAACCATGGACATGGGGCCCATGGGCACCTACCAGCTGTTTGCCACCGGTGCTGCGCCCGTGGGCGGCATGATGCGGCGCGCAGACGGCGGCACCCGCGCCAGCTGGCTGTACTACATCCATGTGGAGCAGATCGACGCAGCGACCGATCGGGTACGCGCCCACGGCGGGCAGGTGCTCAACGGCCCGATGGAAGTACCCGGCAATATGTGGATTGTGCAGTGCACCGACCCACAAGGCGCGCAGTTTGCGCTGCTGGGAACGCGCTGAAATACTATGGTTTATATAGCTGCCAGCGCAGGTGACATCTGCGCTAGAGGCCTATTTTTCTTAAATTTAAACCCAGGCAACCCAGCCCCGCACCCGCCGCACCAAAGCCTTTAAAAATGACCATAGCAGCACCAGCAGCCAGATGCTCAGCACTAACACCACGCACAGCACCACGCCAAAGCTGACCGGGTAGTGCGCGGCCAGCCACAGCGCGCCGACGCTCATGCCATCTTCCAGAAAGCTCAGGGCGAGGTTGGAAAAAGGTTCGGGCGAGGTATTCACGGCCGCGCGCGTGGCGGCTTTGGTGGCGAACGAGGTGGCGGCCAGCGAGCCGCCCAACAAGGCGGCTACCGCGCCCATGGTGCCGCTATCGGCACCAAACACCGCAGCGGCCAGCGCCGCCCCGGCGGGGATGCGCACCACCGCATGCAGCACGTCCCACAGGCTGTCGAGCCCCGGAATCTTGTCGGCAAAAAACTCTATAAACAGCATCGCCCCGCTGGCCGCCAGCATGGCCGGGTGCTGCAGCACGTGCAACCCGGCAGGCAGGGTCCACCAGCCCAGCGCCCCGGTCAGCCCGGTGGCAAACACCACGGCGTATAGGCGGATGCCGCTGGCCCAGCCCAGCGCAGCGGCCAGCGCCAGCAGCGCGGGCATGTCCAGATGCGCGCTGCCCTGGGCCAGCGCGTCTGCTGCCGTGCTGGCACCGCTGTGGCCCAGGGTTTGTAGCCAGGTGCTGAAGCTATCCATGGCGCCGTGGCTTTAAGGGGCCGGGGCGTCGGCCGGTTTCACCCATACCACCACGTTGTCCACCGCGTACAACTGGCACGGGGTCTTGCTGATGCGGCGGCAACGCGCCAGAGCGCGGTCGGACGGGTCGGCGGGTTCGGTCACATCCGCCGGGTCCAGGCCCGCCGTGGCAATCACCTTCTCGGACGAAAACGCAAAGGCGCGCGGCAGCGGCAAGTCCAGCCACTGGCGGTAGATCTTGCGCACGGTTTCGGTTTTGAAAGGCAGGGCGTCGATGTCCTCCACCTTGGCGAAACCCGACGCGGTGTAGGGCACGATCACCGGCGCAACCCCAGGCAAGACGGGTAGCACCGCAGTGGCTTCGACCACCGCCTCGGCGGGCAGCGGCGGCAGCGCGGGCAGTTTCGCGCTGGTGTCACGTTTTTCCATCAGGCTGCGCAGCGCGTCGGGCAGTTGCTTTGCCCAGGCCAGCATGGCTTCGTCGTTGTCCATAGCCTGGGCGGGCACAAATACGCGGATGCGGCCGTAGTCGTTGCGCGAATACTTGGTATAGACCACCTCGTACACCGCGCCGGGCAGACGTACCGATTTGGCCTGTACCCACTGCTGGGCTTGGGCGTAAAAGTCGGCTTGGAGGCCCAGCAAATGGCCGCTCCGCTTGAAAATTTGCAGGCATTCGGGCATGGCCAGGGTGCTGCCAAAGTCTTCGCTGTACTGCGGGTTGTGGGCGCTGCAACGCTCGGCCTTCCAGTCGGCCGCCAGGGTGGTGCGCGAGGGCATCTCCAACACAATGCCACCGCGCATCCGGCCGTTTTGCACGTCCATGGCGTAAGCCGCATACACCGGCGACCGCGGCGGCGGGCCCTGCGTCGTGCTCCACTGCGCCTGAGCGATGTAGGTCCAACGGCCTTCGGGCAGCACCAGGCTGCGCGAACCAATAGTGACCTGCTGGTCCAGAATGTCTTTGGCTGGCGGGTTGCCGGGGATTTCGAGGGCCAGTGCGCAAGGCACCAGCGCGGCCAGCCCCAGGGCAAGGCACAGGCGCTGGACGGTTGTAACGATCTTCATGGTGTCTCTTTGGCTTATGGGTATAGGTGCATGAACGGCGGCGAAGGTTACCGCACCCGCGGATGCTACGGGAAGTGCCAGAACGTATTTACGCCCCTCGCAAACCCATGAACGCCACCATACCGTCGTAGTCGCGGTCGTTCTGGATCAGGTCGCAATCGTTGCGGATGCACCAGGCCCCCACCAGCAGGTCGATGGGGCTGCGCACGGTAAGGCCTTTGTGGCGCAGGTCGCGGTAAATGTCGGCGGCCAGCAAGGCGATGGCCTCGCCCCCTGCGGTAACCACTGGCAAGGCGGCCAGGGCCTGTTTGGCCAGCCGCAGCTCCTGCGGGTGGCGAAAGCCGCGCAGCACTTCCATCAGCACCACGTCCAGCAGCACCAACTCGTGGGAGCTGTCGTTCAGCACGGCATCCAGCGCCTCGGTGTGCGGCGTGGCCGGGCCTTTGAAGTAGTCGATCCAGATGCTGGAATCGGCCGTGATCACGATTTTTTAACCGCGTATTCCGCCGTGGGCGACTGCAGCACGGGCTCGGTGGCGCTCCAGTCGCCGTCCAGACTCCACTGCAGCTTGCCGCGCAGGGCGCGCAAGTTTTGGTAGGCGGCGCGGCGGGCCAACAGACGCAAGCCTTCTTCCACCGCGTCGCGCTTGGTTTTGAAGCCCCCAGCCTGCATGGCGGCATCCATCAGCTGGTCGTCGATGACGATGTTGGTGCGCATAAACGCCTTAGTGTGTATAAATTTAATAAATTATACACACTGATGCCAAAAAAACGATGGGGCGGATCGCTCCGCCCCATCGCATGCCGGTGCGCCGTGGTTTAAGCCACTGGCACCATTTGCTTGACCAAAGCCATGCGCTTGCTGGTGTGTGGGCCCGTCAGCACAAAGCCGTGCGCGCGCTCCGGTGCGTCTGCCGGGGCAAACCACCATTCGCCCAGCGTCTGCTCAACCCACGCACCCAGATGGCCGGGTGCCGGTGGGTGCGCCACGATGGGCAGGGCCGGGGTTTTGATGGCCACCGGCATGGCGGCAAATTCCAGCGTGGCCATATTGGCACCACTGCCAAACAAATTGGCCGCCAGCACTTTGGCCGCCGCCATGATGGGCATCACATAGGGCAAGGTACGGCCGGTGGGCGCACCGGGGCTGGCGGCACTGGCGTACTGCGCGCCGTCGCCCAGCGCCCACACGTGGGGGGCACTGGTTTGCAACTGGCGATTGACGACGATGCCGCGCTCGCAGGCGATGCCCGCAGCCTGGGCTAGCGTGGTGTCGGCCCGCAACCCGATGGCGCTGAGCACCACGTCGGCGGCAAGGGTCTGGCCGTTGCCCAGGGTGAGCGACAACGCACCGTCCAACGGCTCCACGCTGTGCACCGTGGTGCCCAAATGCCACTGCACCGACAGACCCGCCA
>NZ_JBDTEM010000285.1:0-16456 GCF_039922535.1 Rhodoferax sp.
AGGGCCTGCGCGGCATCTGGGTGCGTCAAGGCAGCCTGCACCACCAAACCGGTGCGGGTGCGGGTCAACAGCAGCCACAGCGCCAGCCACATGCCCAGCGCCACCAGCACCATGAAGGCCCGGTAAGCGGGGAAAGGCGTGCCCCACAGCGTAAACAGCGGCCCGGCAAGGGCTTCGGGAATGCGGTAGTCCACCGGGCCGCGCCCCCACACCAGTTGCACCAGCTCGCCCAGCACGGTGGCCAGCCCAAAGGTCACCAGCATCTCGGCCTTGTGCCGCCCGGGGCCGTGGGCCTGGACGCGGCGCAGCACGTAGCGTTCAAACGCCGCCCCCACCAAACCCACCAGCAGCGGGGCCAGCAACAGCGCGGGCCCAAAGCCCATTAGCTGCGTCAGGCTGTACGCCACGTACGCGCCCAACATGTAGAAGCTGGCGTGCGCCAGGTTGAGCACGCCCAACATGCTGAAAATCAGCGTCAGCCCGGCGCTCAGCATGAACAGCACCAGGCCGTAGCCAAGGCCGTTCAACAGCGAAAGAGTAAAAAATTGCATGCGGGCGGTTGGGATGCGGGGCGGCGGCGAAGTGTAGTCGCTCGCATTGGCAGGTGCTTTTGCTACGATAAAAGTAGCTGCTTGCGCAGGTGCAATCTGCGCCAGAGGCCCATATGGGCCTTAATTTCCAAAGCTTGCGGCAGCCGACACAAGCCCACACCATCGCACTACAAAGCTTTACCCCGCAGATACACCGCAAGCGGCCCAGGGCGCAGCGATCCGAACCAGAATAACCAGCGTCTGCCACGCACCCTTTCATGGACAGAGGCAGGCTTTTTATACGCTTTTTTTCAAGGAGAAAGTCATGGGTTTACTCAACGAAATCATCGGTGCCGTGGTGGCAGTGGAAGGCGTGAAAAAGCTGGACCCCAACGCGTCCTTGCTGACCGAAGGCTTGGCGGCCTTTGGCGGCTTCAAGGCGGTCGAAGAAGTCACCGAACACATGGACAAAAAAGAAGACGAAGCCGACGGCACCGCGCCCGCAGCTTAATTACCCGGCAGCCGGTAGTCTTTCAGCATCTCGCGCAGGCGCATTTTCTGCATTTTGCCGGTGGCGCCCAGCGGAATCGCATCGACGAACACCACGTCGTCGGGCACCTGCCATTTGGCAATTTTGCCCTCGTAAAACTGCAGTAATTCAACTGCGCTGAGTTCTGCGCCAGGCTTCTTCACCACCACCACGATGGGCCGCTCGTCCCACTTGGGGTGGGCCACGCCGATGCAGGCGGCCATGGCTACCGCCGGGTGGGCCACGGCGATGTTCTCCACCGCGATGGAACTGATCCATTCGCCGCCGGACTTGATCACATCCTTGCTGCGGTCGGTGATTTGCAGGTAACCGTCGGCATCGATGGTGGCCACGTCGCCGGTGGGAAACCAGCCGTCCACCAGCGGGCTGGGGTCTGGGCTGCGGTAGTAGTCGGCCACGACCCACGGGCCTTGCACCAGCAGGTCGCCCGCCGATTGGCCGTCGTGCGGCAGGGGCTGGCCGTCGCCGTCCACCAGCTTCATGTCAACACCGTAGACCGCCCGCCCCTGCTTCAGGCGCATGGCCAACTGCGCTTCTTTCGAAAGCAACAGGTGCTTGTTCTTCAAGGTACACAGCGTGCCCAGGGGCGACAGCTCGGTCATGCCCCAGGCGTGGATCACCTCCACGCCGTAGTCTTGCTGGAAGGCCTTGACCATGGCCGGTGGGCAGGCCGAGCCGCCAATCACCGTGCGCTGCAGCGTGCTGAACCGCAGGCCCGCAGGCTGCATGTGGCCCAGCAGCATCTGCCACACGGTGGGTACGCCCGCGGCAAAGCTCACTTTTTCTGACTCGATCAACTGGTAGACCGAGGGGCCGTCCATGGCCGGGCCGGGAAACACCAGCTTGCAGCCGGTAAGCGCCGCGCTGTACGGAATACCCCAGGCGTTGACGTGGAACATGGGCACCACGGCCAGCACGGCATCGCGGGCGCTGAGGTCCATGGCATCGGGCAAGGCCGCAGCGTAGGCGTGCAAGGTGGTGGAGCGGTGGCTGTACAGCACGCCCTTGGGGTCGCCGGTGGTGCCGCTGGTGTAGCACAGGCTGGAGGCGGTGTTTTCGTCAAACCGGGGCCAGTCGTAGTGGCTGGAAGCCGCCGCTATCCAGGCCTCATAGCTCACCAGGCCGGGGATACCGGTATTCGCAGGCAGCTTGTCGGCATCGCACAGCATCACCCAGTGCTGCACCGTGGGGCATTGGGCGTGGAGGGCCTGGACCAGCGGCAAAAACGTGGCATCAAAGCACAGCACCCGGTCTTCGGCGTGCTGGGTGATCCAGGCGATCTGCGCGGGGTGCAGGCGCGGGTTGATGGTGTGCAGCACCCGGCCCGAGCCGCTTACGCCGTAGTACAGCTCCAGGTGGCGGTAGCCGTTCCAGGCCAGCGTGGCCACCCGGTCGCTAAAAGCCAGGCCCCAGCCGTCCAGCGCATTCGCCACCTGCCGGGCGCGGGCAGCCACGGCGCGGTAGCTGGTGCGGTGGATATCGCCCTCGACCCGGCGCGAAACGATCTCGCCATCGCCATGGTGGCGGTCGGCAAACGCGATCAGGGTCGAGATCAACAGCGGTTGGTTTTGCATCAGGCCCAGCATCGGCGGTCTCCTTGAATAGGGCTGCAGTATTGCCCAATGCGCAAGGTCTGCCCCCGGTGTTGACCCTCAGCCTGTCAGCCCATGCCATACCCACGCGCATGGCTGCAACCCAAGGTGCTACTGAATCTGTAGCTGCTTGCGCATGGCCTACCTGCGCAAAGTGGCAAAATAATATAAAAAACAAGGCAAACCCCGGTTCGCCATGCGCCCACCCTATCTGCGGGACAATCCAGATGCACGGCGATTTGCGCACAGACAGGCAATGACCCCGGTCTGGGCTGGACGTGGTGCCACCATCTGGGTGAACCAAAAGGACGCGTCTGGAGTCCCACCCTTGTTGGCGCTGCTGGAAACCCCATGTAGTCAACATCCGGGGCATGCGAACCATGCCACTTCCCGCCCGATTGGGCTTCTTCTATTGCGATCAGCGACTCACTATGACCCACAAAATTGAAAAAACCGACGCCGAATGGAAAGCCCTGTTGGCCGAAAAAGGCGCCGAACCCGCCGCCTTCCAGGTGACCCGGCATGCCGCCACCGAACGTCCCCACACCGGCAAATACGACCAGAACTGGGCCGAGGGCGAATACCGCTGCATGTGCTGCGGTGCCAAGCTGTTCAACTCGGAATCCAAATTTGACGCAGGCTGCGGCTGGCCCAGTTTTTCGCAAGAAGCCGAGCCCGGCGCGATCGAAGAAATCACCGATGTCAGCCACGGCATGCGGCGGGTGGAAACCGTGTGTGCCGACTGCGGCGCGCACCTGGGCCATGTGTTCGACGATGGCCCCTCGCCCACCGGGCTGCGATACTGCATGAATTCTGCATCTCTCGATTTCAAGGCCTCTTAACGTGAAAATTCTGCTCGATTTCCTGCCCATCCTGCTTTTCGTTGCCGCGTATAAGTTCACCACCATCTACATCGCTACCGGCGTGCTGATGGTGGCCACGGTGGTGCAAATGGGCATCACCTACGCCATCGACAAAAAGCTCACCACCATGCACAAGATGACCTTGGGCATGGTGCTGGGCTTTGGCGCGCTCACCTTGGTGCTGCAGGACGAAACCTTCATCAAATGGAAGCCCACCGTGCTCTACATCGCCATGGCGCTGGCCATGGCCGTGGCCATGTGGGTCATGAAGAAGAACTACCTCAAACTGATGCTGGGCAGCCAGCTGGAGCTGCCCGATCCGGTATGGATGCGCCTCAACGTAGCCTGGATGTTGTACTGCCTGTTCATGGCCGCCGTGAACGGCTACGTGGCGGCGTACTACACCACCGACCAGTGGGTCAACTTCAAGATCTGGGGCTACGTGTTTCCGCTGGTGTTTATGGGCGGGCAAGGCTGGTACATCTCGCGTTATCTGGGGCCCGATGAGCCCGAGGTAGCGACAGTTGAAGCGGCAGAAACCGACAAATCCGTATGAATATCACTGCCGACAACCTGGCGCTGCGCCTGCGTGACAAGCTGGGCCCTACGCAGCTCGAAGTGCTGGACGAAAGCGCTGCCCACGCGGGACACGCGGGCTCCAACGGCAGCGCTTTTGGCACGCATTTTCGGGTGCGGATCGCTTCACCTTTGTTTACGGGCAAGCCCCGCGTGGCGCGCCATCGCCTTGTGTATGATGCGCTGCAAGAATTCATTGACCAGGGCGTTCACGCCATCGCGATTGAAGTCCTCTAAGCTTTTTAGCCTTCTTTTATCTCTGAGCCGACCTCTCCCGGCAGCTCGCAACCCCCTCCTAGGAAACGTATGAAGAAAAAACTGTTATCCACCATGGTCGCCGCTGCTTTGCTGGGTAGCCTGGCCCTGTCGGCTGGCGCGCAAAACATCGCCATCGTCAACGGCAAGGCCGTGCCCAAGAGCCGCATGGATGCCCTGGTGCAGCAAGTCACCCAGTCCGGCCAGCAAATCACGCCCGACATGGAAGGCAAGATCAAAGAAGAAATCGTCGCCCGCGAAATCTTCATGCAAGAGGCGCAAAAGCGTGGCCTGGATGCCAGCGACAGCTTCAAGTCACAAATGGAACTGGCCCGCCAGACCCTGCTGATCCGCGAACTGTTTGCCGACTACCAAAAAGCCAACCCCGTGACCGACGAGGAAATGAAGGTTGAATACGACAAGTTCGTGGCGGCCAACGGCGGCAAGGAATACAAGGCCAGCCACATCCTGGTGGCCACCGAAGCCGAAGCCAAGGCCATCATTGCCCAGCTGAAAAAGGGCGGCAACTTTGCAGCTATTGCCAAGAAGTCCAGCACCGACAAAGGTTCTGGTGCCAAGGGCGGCGACCTGGATTGGGCCAACCCCAGCAGCTACGTGAAGGAATTCACCGAAGCGCTGATCGAACTCAAAAAGGGCCAAACCACCAGCACCCCGGTGAAGAGCCAATTCGGTTACCACATCATCCGCCTGGACGACGAGCGCCAAGCCCAGTTGCCCAAGTTTGAAGAAGTGAAGCCCGAAATCGCCAAGCAGATGCAACAGCAAAAGCTGGTGGCATTCCAACAAGAACTGCGTGCAGCCGCAAAGGTGGAATAAGCCTTTGGGTATCTAAAAAAAGCGGCTTCGGCCGCTTTTTTTACGCCTTGAACCAGGTGAACGCGGTGACCAGGCCGATCAGCACCGGCTGGTGCAGCATGTAGTATGGCAGGCTCCAGCGACCCAGCCATGCCAACGGACGTGGCGCAGCGCCTTGCAGCCACTGTGGATGCTTTTCTAGCAACCAAAAGCCGGCGGCCATGCCCCACCACAGCACGCCCAACCAGGGGAAGATGGGCACGTAGTCTTCGGTGATGGGTTTCTGGGTGATCCAGCCCAGCCAGTTGACGGAATTTTGGTTAAAAAATGCGGCGCTAGTGATGGTAGCAATTGCGTAAGCAGCTATAAATTTAGAAGCAATGGCCAGCGCGCCCATGGGCCACAGCCACTTGCCGCAACGGACGGTGAGCCGGGCTATCAACAGCATCGCGGCAATGCCGTGCAGCACGCCGAAGTAGATCCAGCTGTTCGGGAACATCAGGGCCGATCCGGCCGACACCAACAGCGCGCACACCGCCACCTGCGCCCAGCGCCGCCAAAAGCGCGGCCAGCCCACGGCATGCTGGGCGGCCACGGCCTGGCCCAGCCCGGCGCAAAACAGGAACAGGCTGACGATACACACCCGCTGCCAGGTCCAGAACGGATCGGCGTAGAAATTCTGTTGCCAAAGGCCCGCGTGGGCCAGGTCGAAACTGAAATGGAAGGCCGTCATCCACACCACGGCCAGCCCACGCAGGGCATCTACCCGGTCAAAGCGTTGCATCAACCTTGGGCGGCGACCCGGTCCGCCTTGCTTTGCAGCTTGTTGAGGGCACTGAGGTAGGCCTTGGCCGAGGCCACGATGATGTCGGGGTCGGCACCCGTGCCGTTGACGACACGGCCGCTGTTTTGCAGTCGCACCGTGACCTCACCCTGGCTTTCGGTCGAGCCGCTGATGGCGTTGACCGAGTACAGCACCATCTCGGCTCCGCTCTTCACATGGGCTTCGATGGCTTTCAGTGAAGCATCTACCGGGCCGTTGCCATCGGACTCGCTGCTAACTTCCTTGCCGTCCACCGAAAAGACGATCTTGGCGCTCGGGCGTTCGCCGGTTTCGCTGTGCTGCGACAGAGACACAAAAGCGTACTGCTCGTTGTCGTGCGCCACACTTTCGTCGCTGACCAGAGCCAGGATGTCTTCGTCAAAAATTTCGCTCTTGCGGTCGGCCAGCTCTTTGAAGCGGGCGAAGGCGGCGTTGATGTCGGCCTCGCTCTCCATCGCCACGCCCAGGTCTTGCAGGCGCTGCTTGAAGGCGTTGCGGCCACTGAGCTTGCCCAGCACGATCTTGTTGTGGCTCCAGCCCACGTCTTCGGCGCGCATGATTTCGTAGGTATCGCGGGCCTTGAGCACGCCATCTTGGTGGATGCCTGAGGCGTGGGCAAACGCGTTCGCGCCCACCACCGCCTTATTCGGCTGCACCACAAAGCCGGTGGTCTGGCTGACCATACGGCTGGTGGCCAGGATGTGCTTGGCATCGATGCCCAGATCCAGGCCGAAATAGTCACGCCGGGTTTTGACCGCCATGACGATTTCTTCCAACGAGCAATTGCCTGCCCGCTCGCCCAGGCCGTTGATGGTGCATTCCACCTGGCGTGCGCCGCCAATCTTCACGCCGGCCAAGGAATTCGCCACAGCCATGCCCAGGTCATTGTGGCAATGCACCGACCAGATGGCCTTGTCACTGTTGGGCACACGTTCGCGCAGGGTCTTGATGAAGTTGCCATACAGCTCGGGGATGGCGTAGCCCACGGTGTCGGGCACGTTGATGGTGGTGGCCCCTTCGGCAATCACCGCTTCCAACACGCGGCATAAGAAATCCACATCGCTGCGGTAGCCGTCTTCGGGGCTGAATTCCACGTCGGCCACCAAATTACGGGCAAAGCGCACCGATTGCTTGGCCTGCTCGAACACCTGGTCGGGTGTCATGCGCAGCTTTTTCTCCATGTGCAGCGGCGAGGTGGCAATGAAGGTGTGGATGCGGCCATTGGCGGCATCTTTCAGGGCTTCGGCCGCCCGGGAAATGTCACGGTCGTTGGCACGCGACAGGCCGCAGATGGTCGCGTCCTTGATGGTGCGGGCAATGGCTTGCACGCATTCAAAGTCCCCAATGGAGCTGGCGGGGAAACCGGCTTCGATCACGTCCACCTTGAGGCGCTCCAGCTGGCGGGCGATGCGCAGCTTTTCGTCGCGGGTCATGGATGCGCCGGGCGACTGCTCGCCGTCACGCAAGGTGGTGTCAAAAATGATGAGTTTGTCGGTCATGGGGTGCTCCTGGGAATTTTTAGTTAGACGGCAGTCAACTGCGTATTTTCGCGTTTATTTTCATGCTTCTCAGCACGCTGCAAGCCGCTGACGATGGCTTTAAGGGAGGCTGACACGATGCTCGCGTCGATACCCACGCCAAACACCGTGTGCTGCTCGTCAATACGCAATTCCAGATAGGCCACGGCCTGGGCATTGGCCCCGGCACCCAGCGCGTGCTCGTGGTAGTCCAGCACGCGTACCTGGGTGGTGGACGTGGCGTTCCAGTGGGTCACAAAGGCATCGATGGGGCCCACGCCCTGCCCGGCTGCGGGTACGGCGGGTGTAGCGATGCTGGCCGTGCCGTATTCGCGCTCAAACAGCGCCCACAAATCCTGCGCGGTGAGTTCTTTGCCCGCGCCGTCCATCACGGCCTGCACGATCTGGCTGAATTCGATCTGCAAGCGGCGGGGCAATTCCAGACCGTATTCGCTCTCCAGCAAATAGGCGATGCCGCCTTTGCCGGACTGGCTGTTCACGCGGATCACGGCTTCGTAGCTGCGGCCCAGGTCTTTGGGGTCGATGGGCAAATACGGAATGTCCCAGGCGGTATCCGCCTGCCGTGCCGAGAACGCCTTGCGGATGGCATCCTGGTGCGAGCCCGAAAACGACGTGTAAACCAGGTCACCCGCGTAAGGGTGGCGCGGGTGCACCGGCAACTGGTTGCAGTGCTCCACCGTGCGGCGGATCTCGTCGATCTGCGAGAAGTCCAAACCAGGCGACACACCCTGGGTGTACAGGTTCAAGGCCACGTTGACCAAATCCAGGTTGCCGGTGCGCTCGCCGTTGCCAAACAGGCAGCCTTCGATGCGGTCGGCGCCCGCCATCAAGGCGAATTCGCCCGCCGCCGTGCCCGTGCCCCGGTCGTTGTGCGGGTGCACGGACAAGACGATGCTGTCGCGCCGCTCCAGATGGCGGTGCATCCACTCGATCATGTCGGCAAAGATGTTGGGCGTGGAATGCTCCACCGTGGACGGCAAGTTGACGATGCATTTGTGTGCTGGCGTGGGCTGCCACACGGCGGTAACCGCATCCACCACGCGCTTGGAAAACGCCAGCTCGGTGCCCGAAAACATCTCAGGCGAGTACTGAAATATCCAGCGGGTGCCAGGCTGCGCGGCGGCCAGGTCGCTAAACATCTGCGCGTGGCGCACTGCCAAATCGACGATGCCGTCTTCATCCATGCCCAGCACCACGCGACGCATCACGGGAGCCACCGCGTTGTACATGTGGACGATGGCCTGCTTGGCCCCCACCAGCGACTCGAAAGTGCGGCGGATCAGGGGTTCGCGGGCCTGGGTGAGCACCTGGATGGTTACATCGTCGGGAATCCGATTTTCATCGATCAGACGGCGTACAAAGTCGAATTCGACCTGCGACGCGGACGGGAAACCGACTTCGATTTCCTTGAATCCAATCGCCACCAGCGTCTCGAACATGCGCAGCTTGCGGGCCATGTCCATGGGCTCGATCAGCGCCTGGTTGCCGTCGCGCAGGTCGGTGCTGAGCCAGATGGGGGCGTGGGTGAGTACGGCGTCGGGCCAGGTGCGGTCGGTCAAGCGGATGGGGGCAAAAGCTGGGTACTTGCTGGCAGGTTGCTTCAACATTTTCGTTTCTCTCAAAGTTATCCAAAACCAGCAACCCAATGAAAAACGGCCCGTTGCTGGTGCATACGGGCCGTTGTGACAGGTGATGACGCTTTTTTTGCGTGCGCTACCGTCTCCGCCCGGAGGGGATTAGTAGTAGGGCTAGCGAAATGAAGTTCATAACCGTGGATTCTAGCCTTGTTTTTCACGACTGATGCAGTGCCCGACTGAAGGGCCTCTGGCCCGCCAGTCGGGCACTGCGTAAGTTCTATTTTTATTTGTGCAAGCCCCGCTCGTCCGGCTCGTCGGTCGAGGTGCTGATGACACTGGTTTGCACACCCTTGAACTTGCGCCAGGCATACACGCCGTAGCCGCTGAAGCCGTACACCACAAAGGCCGCAAACAGCACGATGGGCGGATGGATGGTGATCACGGCAATGCCCAGGGCGATCAGCACGATCACCACAAACGGCACGCTCTTTTTCATCTGTATGTCTTTGAAGCTGTAGAACGGCGCGTTCGTCACCATGGTCAGCCCGGCGTACAGCGCCAGCCCAAACATCACCCACGACACATTGGCAGGCGGTACTTCCAGGTCGTTCATCAGCCAGATGAAACCGGCGATCAGCGCGGCGGCGGCGGGCGACGGCAGACCCTGGAAAAAGCGTTTGTCGACCACGGTGGTGTTCACGTTGAAGCGCGCCAGCCGCAAAGCCGCGCAGGCGCAGTGCACAAAGGCAGCAATCCAGCCCCAGCGGCCCAGGCCTTTGAGCGTCCACATGTAGGCGATGAGGGCGGGAGCAGCGCCAAACGACACCATGTCGGACAGCGAATCCATCTGCTCGCCGAACGCGCTTTGGGTATTGGTCATGCGGGCCACGCGGCCGTCCAGGCTGTCTAGCACCATGGCACAAAACACGCCGATGGCAGCCTGGTCGAAGCGCCCGTTCACAGCCATCACGATGGCGTAAAAGCCGCCAAACAAGGCCGCCAGGGTGAACAGATTGGGCAGGATGTAGATGCCCTTGCGGCGCTTGCGTACCAGCACTTGGGGGTTGTGGGTAAGGCTGGAATCTTTGCCGTTATGCATGGCGGTTGCCTGTCAAAAATAGAAATTCACGCGGTTCGCGCTGAGAAAGCTGGGCTGGGTAGACCGGTGGCAAGCCAATGGGGCACGCGGTTCCGTGGACACCCGGCGGAAGGCCGCCCAGTGTAAGCCAGTCAACCCGCCCTGCAGCGCATTAGCGCAACGCGCGCACGGCCAGTACGGCGGGCGCGGGCTCTTCCCAGGCCTGGGCCTGCGAGCCGTCGCGGGTAAGGCGGAAGGTGCGCACCATCTGCGTCAATTTGCCCGCTTGGTCTTGCAGGCTGTCGGCCGCCGCCGCGCCCTCTTCCACCAGGGCCGCGTTTTGCTGGGTCACGGCATCCAGCTGCTCCATCGAGTAGCTGACCAGACCGATGCGCTGGCTTTGCTCTTCGGTGGCCGAGGTGATCTCGCCCATGATGTCGGACACCCGCTGCACCGACTGCACCAGCTCCTGGATGGTTTGGCCCGCATGGTTGGCCAGGTTGTTACCCACTTGCACCCGCTCTACGCTGGTGCCGATCAAGGCCTTGATCTCACGCGCTGCCGTAGCAGAGCGCACGGCCAGATTGCGCACCTCGCTTGCCACCACCGCAAAGCCACGCCCCTGCTCACCGGCCCGGGCGGCTTCCACCGCAGCGTTCAGCGCCAAGATGTTGGTCTGAAAGGCAATGCCGTCGATCACGCCGATGATGTCGGCAATGGTTTTGGAACTGGCGCTGATCTCGTCCATGGTCTTCACCACCTGCAACACCACCTCGCCGCCGCGCTTGGCCACTTCAGAGGCCGATGCGGCCAGGGTATTGGCCTGGCGTGCCGAACCGGCGCTTTGGCCCACCGTGCCGGTCAGGTCCGACAGCGCGGTGGCCGCACCTTGCAGATTGGTGGCCGCTTGCTCGGTGCGCTGGCTCAGGTCGAGGTTGCCCGACGCCACCTCGGCACTGGCGATCTGGATGGACTCTGCCGTCTGGCTGATCTCGCCCACGACCGAGCGCAGCCTGTCTTGCATGGCGGCGATGGCTTCCAGCAAACGGCCGGTTTCGTCATGGATACGCACCTCGACCTGCGAGGTCAAATCGCCCCGCGCAATGCGTTCGGCCACCACCACCGCCCGACCCAGGGGTTGGGTGATGCTGGCGGTGATACGCCAGGCAATCAGCCCGCCCAGGGCCAGCGCCAGCAGCACCAGCAGGCCGCCGGTGAGACGCGTCCGGCCCAGGGTTTGCTCGGCCTCGGCCGTGGCGTCGTTGTTCAGCACGTTTTGCAGTTCGCTCAGCTCCGCCAGCTTGGCACGCCAGAGGGTTTCGCTGGGATCGACCCGGCTCATCAGCCCGGTAGATGCGGCCACCGTATCGCCATCCAGCGATGACTTCAGTGCGGCATCCAGCTCCGGGCGGATCTTGCGGCCCAGGTCGGTGATCTCTTTCAGTAAATCTTGCTCGGCACGGGTGGTGCCCGCGGTTTTGAACATACTGCTCAGCTCCGCTTCGCGCTTGTCGTACAGCACAAAGGTGTCTTGGATCTGCTTGATCAGTTCGCCGGAGCGCTTGGCGTCAATTTCGGTCAGCATTGCCGCCGAGCGGCTCTGGATGCCCAGGGTGCTGACGTTTTCCAGCATGCTGTTGACCAGTTTGGTCTTGGTGGCATTGGTGCCGGTGATCTGCTGCATCTGGTCACGCACCATGCCGACCGAGGTCTGGCCGACCGCGGCCATGGCGATCACCAGGACCAGCATGCAGCCAAAACCCAGGCCCAGGCGGCTTGAAATGGACAAAGAAGTGAGTCGAGAGTGGGCTTGCATGGTGTTGTGTCCGGCGTTGCCAAGTTGTATCAAAAAGTGACGAGCATAAGGGATACAGGTAGTCCCCGATAGTAGGGCGATGGGATACAGCCCGCCAGAGACGCAAACCCTGGTACGTAACCGCCCTACGGGTATCCCTGCCGCTGCATTTTGATGGCTACGGCGGGCGGGCGTTGCTGAACCTAGCCCATCGTGCTGGGCCTGCCCGTTGCGGCCATAGGCTGGTATTCCCTTAACTGCCCTGCAAAAATTTAAGCAAAAAAAGCCTCCAGCGCATATTGAACCTGCGCGGGAAGCTACTTATTCAATAGCAACGTCGAGCGCGGCAGATGTGGAAACCCGTACCGGCGCGGCCTGAGAACATGTTCATGATCTAAGGGTCGCTGGCACGAACAATGCGCTACATTCGCCGAGCCCTAAAAACGTGTCCACGATCTCCAACCGATTGCCGCGCACCATGCCACCCCTGCCCAAACTGCCCCCATCCTTGACACCTGCGTCTAGGCCTGCGCCCGAAATTGCGGGCTATACCTACAAGGTATTGCTGGTCGTCGCGGTATTGACGGTGCTGTATGTGGGGCGCGAGGTTTTGATTCCGGTCACTTTGGCCGTGGTACTCAGTCTGGCCATTGCCCCCGCGGTGCGCGCCCTCAAGCAACTCGGCCTGGGTCAAGTGCCCGCGGTGCTCAGTGCCGTCGTGGTGCTGAGCATGCTCTTGCTGGGCTTGGCGACCTTGATTGGCCTGCAGGCCATTGAGCTGGCAGACGGCCTGCCGCAGTACCAATCGACCCTGGGCTCCAAGATCGAAATTTTGCGTGAAACAACGGTCGGACGGCTGGAGTCGATGCAGGGTTCCGCAGGCCGTGTCTTCGGCAAACTCCTCGATGGTGGCGGGGACGTGGACGGCCGCGCTGGCGAGCTCAGTGCCGGGCTGCGCGTTCCAGCCGGGGTGGTGCCAGTGCAGATACAGGAGCGGCCCGCCACGCCGCTGCAACTCGCCTCCCAAGTGCTCGGCTCGCTATGGGGACCGCTGGGCACGGTGGGCGTGGTGTTGATCGTGCTGATCTTTGTGCTGCTCGAACATGAATCGCTGCGCGACCGTTTCATCCACCTGACCGGCGGCACCGACATCCGCACGGCCACCTATGCCTTCAACGATGCCGGTCAACGCCTTTCCCGGTTCTTCATATCGCAGTTTGCGGTCAACCTGGCCGTGGGTGCCATCATTGGCCTGGGCCTGGCGGGCATTGGTGTGCCACACGGAGTCTTTTTCGGCATCGTCACGGCGGTATTGCGCTTCGTTCCCTATGTGGGGGTGGCCGCCGCGGCCATCGGTGCCGCCGTTCTGGGCGCAGCGGTGGATATCGGCTGGAGCACCATGTTTCTCACGATTGGGCTGTTTGCGGTGGTTGAGGTGGTGGTGGCCCAGGTGGTAGAGCCGCAACTCTATGGGCATAGCACGGGGCTGTCACCGCTGTCCGTCGTACTCTCGGCCATCTTTTGGGGCTGGATCTGGGGCCCCATGGGACTGCTGGTGTCAACGCCCCTCACGCTGTGTCTGGTGGTCGCCGGGCGGCATGTCAAATCGCTGGCTTTTCTGGATGTCTTGCTGGGTGAAACCTCCCCGCTGTCGCTATCGGAGAAGTTCTACCAGCGCGCCTTATCCGACGATGCGGGGGAAATCATTGCCGCCGCCCGGCCATTCCTCAAGACGCGCTCGTTCGCCAAATACTGCGACCAAATTCTCATGCCGGCGCTGCAGCTAGGTGCCGTGGACCTGGCTGCGGGCAGCATCAACGCACAGCAGCAGCAAAAGCTGCACCACGCCATTGTGCAGGTCATCGAGTCGCTGGGCGCGCAGGCAGACGCTTCGAACTCCCGGCGACGTCGGGCCCCCGTGCTGGACGACCCCAACATCGGTCTGCAGCTGCGCCGTCTGCGCGAATTGCAAGCCGGTCCGTGGCAAGGGCCTCTGAGTGTGCCGCCCGGTTCGATCACGCTGTGCCTAGGGGCTAGTTCGCTGCGCAATGATTTGCTGACCGAGATCCTCACCCGGGTGCTGAGGAAACAACGCGTCGATGCCCGCAGCTTCTCTATGGATGATCTCGACGCACCGGCACCACCCGGCGCCGTACCCGAAAGCGTGGCGATCGTCTTCATCGTCATCTCTCTCCTGGAGGCCGAAAAAGAAGTCTGTGCTCAGTTTGTGGCTAAGCTACGTCGGCGCTTCCCGCAAGCCACCGTAGTGGGTATGTTCTCGCTCCATGGGGAACAAGATGAAAAAGCTTCTGCCGACATCGGCATGGACCTGACGGTAAGTTCTTTTGAGCAGGCGGCGCAGTACGCCAGCGCCCGCTATGCGAGTGCAGCCGACCAGGATTCAGCTGCGGGAAAACGCGCCGCTTGAACCTTGGCGCCAGCATCGAATTATAAGGATGAAATAGGCCTTCAGCGCTTGGTGTGCCTGCGCTAGCAGCTATTAATTTGGCAGTGGTTCGCCGCGCACAAAGGCCACCACGGTCGGCAGCACCGGGGCCAGCCAGTCCAGGGGCCGGGCCAGGGCCGCGACGGTCGTTACGTGGCCAATGTTGTCAAAGATCCGCATATCCACCTTGGTGCCCGCAGCCCGCAGCCGGTTCGCCAAGCCTACGGTGTTGCGCTGCGCATCCACCACCGTGTCTTTGCGCGCGGCCAACAGCAAGCTGCGGGGGGCTTTGGCGTTGGCGTAGAAGATGGGTTGGGAATTGGCCGGGGTTTGCGGCCAGCGAAAGGCAAGCTGGACCTCGGGGTCGCCGATGGGCAAAAAGTCGTACGGCCCGGCCAGGCCGATCCAGCCTGCCAGGCGCTTGGGTGCCAAGCCCAATGGGGCCAGCCAGCGTGGGTCGAGCGCCAGCATGGCGGCGTTGTAAGCTCCGGCGGAATGGCCCATCACCATGACCCGCGCCGGGTCGCCGCCCAGGCTGGCCGCGTGGGCCAAGGTCCACTGCAAGGCCAGCGCACAATCGCCCAGAAAGCCCTCAAAATGCACCTGGGGACTCAGCCGGTAGTCGGCCACCACAGCGATGATGCCGTTGGCCGCCAGGGCCTCGCCCACAAACCGGTATTCGGCCCGCTCGCCGCTTGTCCAGTTGCCGCCGTAGAAAAACAGCACGACCGGTGTGCCGCCGGGCACCGTGCCGGTGTCCGGCTGGTACACATCCAGCAGATGCCGGGGATCGGGGCCGTAGGGTACGCCGGTGGGGCCGTGGTAGGTGTCGTGGGCCACCAGGTGGTCTAGCACCTGGGCACCAGAACAGCCAGACACCAGCGCCGCGATGGCCGAACCAACGCCCAAAAGACCGAGGCGGCGGGAAATCGGACGGGAAAGAGGGGAAGGAATAGGCATGCAGGCAATACGCCACAAACCGGCCTTTGGATTCATCCGCGTGCCGCAGCCTGGCGCTGGTGCCACAGCCTCCCCACCAAATAGCCGGTCAGCAGCACATTACTGCCCAGCACCAGGGCGGAGATGGCCGTGGGCCGGTGCCACAAATGGACCAGCTCAAACGGGATGTACAAGCCGCCCGACAGCGCCGCCAGCACCTCGCCCCAGGTTTTGTCAAACCACAGCCCGTACGCCTCCGCCAGCCGCACCACCACGTAGCACACACCCAGCAGCACCAGCGACTGCAAGTGGGCGCCCGGCAATAGGTCGGCGTAATGCAGCAGCAGCGACGGGTAACGCGCATCAGGGTTCAGGCCGAAACGGCCAATCAGTTCGATGGCCAGATGCCGCACGTCGTGGTGCACCAGATCCAGCAAGCCCAGCAACGCCGCCAGAGCGGCGAAGCCCTTGAGGGCCTCAAAGGCCGCGATGGCGTGCAGGGCCTGGCGACCACTGGGCTGGATGGCCATCAGGCCTCTAAAGCCTGCGCGAAATCGGCCAATAAATCGGCGCTGTCCTCCAGACCCACCGACAGGCGGATCAACCCATCGGCAATGCCCATCTGCGCCCGCACCTCGGCCCCGGCTTCCCAGAAGATGGTGGGAGCCACCGGGATGATCAGCGTGCGGGTGTCGGCTAGGCCGGTGGCTTTGACGGGAATCTGCAGGCGGTTGATGAAGGCCAGGCAGGCATCCGTATCGGCCAGCTCAAACGACAGCAGCCACGACCCAGCGCTGAAATGCGCTTTGGCGCGCGTGTGCTGGGGGTGCGATTCCAGCATCGGGTAATGCACCTTGACGACGGCCGGATGGGCTTCCAAAAACTGCGCCAATGCCATGGCGGTGGCGCTGCTGTGCGCCACGCGCAGGGCCAGGGTTTCGGCTCCCAGGGCGATTTGGTGGGCATGCTCGCTCATCAGTGAGGCGCCCATGTCGCGCAGGCCTTTTTTGCGGATCTGCTGCAGGCCCCACTGGCGCGGGTCGCCCTTGCGGTAGTTGGCAAAAATGGCCGGATAGAT
>NZ_JBDTEM010000286.1:0-13755 GCF_039922535.1 Rhodoferax sp.
CCGGGCTAGCGTCGGGCCCTGTTTGGGCGCGCCTATTTGCGCAATGCAGTGCCTGTCAGGGTGGGCGTAGATGCAACGCCAGTCCATGCAATGGGGGCACTTTGCCCAGGCCCATAGGGTGCTGCGCTGGGCCATAATCGCTCGACAAAAGCGGGGGATTGAAACAAATCCCCTATAGCCAAAACAACTCACACGACCGCTAGTGACGGCGGTTCAGTCCAACATGGTTTATCTGCCGCGATTTACATCCTCGCCTTGGGCTGGCACCGTTGCGCGGCAGATAAACGCTGATTGTTAAACCTCATGTCACGAGTGCGCATTACGACCGTGGAAGATGCCTTTTCTATCGACGGGCGGGGGACTGTGGTTACCGGCGTTTGGTGCGACGAGGAACAACGGCTTCTTGTAGGCGCCATGGTTGAAGCTATTCGGCCGGATGGAACATCCTTTGAGACCTCTTTGACCGGCGTCGACCTCTTTACAAAGTGCTTTGGGACTTCTCGAAATATTGGTCTTTTGCTTGGCGAAGTGCGAGAAAAATCCGAAGTTCCTAGAGGAACAGAAGTTCGACTGATTGAGGTTGCTTCAGAATGAGCGCTCAAAGAAGCTTATTACTAGCTGGGGAGCGGGATGGGGAGGCGGAATTGAGGTTTAACTTGCCCGTCAACACGGACGCCTTGCGGCATCCGCCCGCGTTGCGGGCTCCTGGCGCAAGTCGCCGGTTACGTCTACGTTGAACGGCACAGGCATGGCTTACACGCTTCAAGCGATCGTCGCAAAGTCCGGCGCGGTGTCCGAGCTTCCGGAGAAACTCGAACTGATCGGCATCGGAGGCGGCATGGACTTGATCCCACTTGGCGCTGAAGCGCTGAAGGCGCACAACCTGCCGTTTTGCCCGCTGACAGATGAGGGGCAGGAATGCCTTCCTCTCGCGCTTTCTGATTTGTGCGAGCGGCTCAGTGCGCGGTGCGCGCTGGCCTATATCGAAGTCGAGATTTTTGGCGGTGCTGGAACGCAAGCTCACGCGCTCTTCTCCGATGGCAAGGCGGTTGGCCCGGTGGTCGTTTCTGACTCTGCGGTGAATCAAGCGCTCCGGTCCCTCGGCGTGCATAAAGGCGCCTCCGTCGATGAATTCGAAGCGGTGGGCCTTGGCCTGCAGCGCGACACGGACGACTGGCTCGCATGAGAATGCCGTTCAACCCTGCATTCGAGCGGACCTGCGCCAGCTACGCTGGCTGGTCCGCTCAATTTGGACGTTAGAGCGCAAGCCCCCATGATCAGACCTGAGCGATTTACGGCCAATCTCGAGGGGAATTACGTCGTGTTCCTGATCGGGATGCGGATCAACCATCCGTTGAAGATTCACAAGTGGTTGCCGGTCGTTCAGGCGATGCCCCGCATGCTGAAAGAGCTTTATCGGCACCCGGAGCTAGGCTTCCTGCACGCCGAATCTTGGTTCTCACGGACCACCATCATGGTTCAATATTGGCGTTCCATGGAACAACTGCTGTCGTATGCCAAGAACAAGGAATCCGAGCACTTGCCTGCATGGCGGTCCTTTAACCAATCGGTAGGCACCGATGGGACCGTGGGCATATGGCACGAAACCTACGCCGTCTCGCCCGGTAAGTATGAAAATATTTACGTCAATATGCCGCCTTTCGGTCTGGGCAAGGCTGGCACGTTGCAGCTGGCGTCGGGTGGCAAGCAGTCGGCAGAGGGGCGGCTACGCGCGGGTGAAAATACGCCCTCAACGGTCGTTCGAGCAGACTTGCCTTCGGCAAACGCTGAACCCAAACGTTGAGGCCGACCAGCAGCCTATAGATGATCGGCTGGCGGTGGCCCGGTTGCGGTGCCGGGGAGCCCTGCCGCCGCAGAGGCTATGGGCCGATGTAAAAAATCGGTAGCATTCCGGCCAGTCTCTTAAATGATTACGCCATGAACACATCTTCTGCCTGGTTTTACTGGGCTCTTCTGTCTGCCGTCTTTGCGGCCATGACGGCCATTTTTGCCAAAATTGGTATCCAGGGTATCGACTCTGACATGGCGACGCTGGTGCGCACGGCGGTGATCATTGTGGTGCTGTTTCTGTTTGTATGGTTTGCCGGCAAGTGGAGCAATCCGCTGCAGCTGCCCACCAAGACCTGGGTTTTTCTGGGCTTGTCGGGTCTGGCGACCGGCGCATCCTGGGTTTGCTACTTTCGGGCACTGCAGATCGGCGAGGCATCCAAAGTGGCACCGGTGGACAAGCTGAGTCTGGTGCTGGTGGCCATTTTTGCGTTTGCTTTTCTGGGCGAGCGGCCCAGCCTGCGCGAGTGGAGTGGCATTGCCATGGTGGCCGGCGGCGTGCTGGTATTGGCGATCAAACGCTGATGTCGTTTACCGCGGCGCGGCCAGCTGCAGCGCCAACTGGTTGTGCCGCTCCACCAGCGGCCCCAGCTCCAGGGTGCTGAGTTGGCCTTCGCGCACCACGACGCGCCCGTTCACCACCGTGTAGGCAGCTTGTGCACTCGCGCAGAGCAGCAGGCTGCCGACCGGGTCGTGCACCGCGCCGCCAGCGAAGCCCAGCGTGCGCAGGTCGAACATCGCCAGGTCGGCGCACATGCCGGGTGCCAGGTGGCCGATGTCTTTGCGACCCAGCACCTCGGCGCCGCCGCGGGTGGCAATTTCCAGCACATTGCGTACCGTCATCTCTTCCGGGCCATGGTCGCAGCCGAAGGGTTCTAGCGACCTACCCACACGTGCCAGCAGCAGCGCTTGCCGGGCTTCGTTGACCATGTGGGCGGCATCGTTGCTGGCGCTGCCGTCTACGCCCAGGCCCACGGGCACACCGGCGTTGATCATCTTGCGGATGGGGGCGATGCCGCTGGCCAGGCGCATATTGCTGCAGGGGCAATGGGCCACGCCGGTGCGGGTGGCGGCGTAGAGGCTGATGCCTTGCGTATCCAGCTTGACGCAGTGGGCATGCCATACGTCGGGGCCGAGCCAGCCCAGGTCTTGGGCGTATTCGGCGGGGGTGCAATTGAATTTCTCGCGGGTGTAGGCGATGTCGTGGTCGTTTTCGGCCAGATGGGTGTGCAGCCGCGCGCCCAAGCTGCGGGCTAAGGCGGCGGATTCGCGCATCAGGTCACGGCTGACGCTGAAGGGCGAGCAGGGGGCCAGGGCCACCTGGGTCATCGCGCCATGGGATGCGTCGTGGTAGCGGGTGATGAGGCGTTGGCTGTCTTGCAGGATGGCGGCTTCTGGTTCGACCACGCTGTCGGGCGGCAGGCCGCCCTGGCTGGCACCGACGCTCATGCTGCCGCGGGTGGCGGTGAAGCGCATGCCGATGTCCAGCGCGGCGGCGATGCTGTCGTCGAGCTGCACGCCATTGGGGTAGATGTAGAGGTGGTCGCTGCTGGTGGTGCAGCCCGACAGCAGCAGCTCGGCCATGGCGACCTGGGTGGAGACGTGGACCATCTCCGGCGTAAGTCCGGCCCAGATCGGGTACAGGCCGCGCAGCCAGCCAAACAGCTCGGCGTTTTGCACCTGGGGGATGGCCCGCGTCAGGCTCTGGTACATGTGGTGGTGGGTGTTGACCAGGCCGGGAATGACCAGGTGGCCCGTGGCATTGATGACCTCGTCGGCGCTGTGCAGCAGGTCTGGGGGTAGGTCGGCGGCGGCGCCTAGCGACTCGATTTTGCCGTCGCGGATGAAAACGTAGCCCTGGTGGAGTTCGCGGCGGCTGTCGTCCAGTGTGGCAATGCAGTCGGCGTTGTGGATCAGCAAAGTGGGCATGGCATGTTTCGGAAAGTGTGGTCCGAATATTACATGCCAAATCGTGCTCTAGCGCATATTTAACATGCGCTAGCAGCTATGAAAAACGTAGTGCAGGAGGTTTCAGGCCATGCGCCCGTTGGTGCCCTGTACAAAGCAGCCGGTAATGCGCCACTGCTTGTTTTTTTGCCGCTGCAAGGTGTAGACGGCCAGCCAGGCGACGCCTTCGGCATCGGACATCTGTACGGGTTGCACCACCATGTCACCGTCGCGCTCGGGTTGCATGAAGGCCACGGAGGCGGGGCGGTACACCACGGCGTACTGGCCGCGCACCATGGCCATGAAATGTTCGGCCGAGGCGACGGATTTGCGCACATTGGGGGCCGCGTATGAGAAGGCTTTGACCGCATCGTCCGCAGCAAAAGCGGCCAGTTGGGCCTGGATGACTGCGCGCACGTTTTTGACCTCTTGCGTGCTCAGCGGCGCGGCCAGGGCCGATACCGACAGCAGCAGTGCCGCCAGGGCGGTGGCGAGGCTGCGCCAAAGGGGCAGGGTCAGGGCCAAGGGGGAGCGGGGAAGTGTGTGCATGGCAGCCCATCCTTTCAAAAATGCCACGGTGTGGCGGCGCGTCACCAGAACATGCTGGCCTGTCTATTCTCATCCTGCGGCAGCAAAAAGCCAGGGGCTTAAGGCGATAACTGCGGGCGATGTGGTGCTATTTCTGGCGCGGGTTCTACCGAGCCTGCAAGGCCCTTGCGCGAGCCAAATGCGTTGGCATAGCACCAGGTGAATTCGGCCCCGATCAGGAAGATTTGCGCCGAGTAGTACACCCACACCAGCATCACCACCAGCGACCCGGCGGCACCAAAGGCCGAGGCTACGCCGCTGCGGCCCACGTACAGGCCAATCAGCGACTTGCCTACGGTGAACAGCAAGGCGGTGACGGTGGAGCCAATCCACACGTCCTTCCACTCCACCTGGGCCCGGGGCATCACTTTGTAGATCAGGGCAAACATCGCCGCGACCAGCAGGAAGCTGCCCACGGCATTGATGGTGGCGGCCACCACCAGCCATTCGCCAAAGATGGGCTGCAGCCAGCGCTCGGTGGTGGCCAGGGCCGCGCTGACCACCAGCGACACGATCAGCAAGAAGCCCATGGCCAGAATCATGCCGAACGACAGCAAGCGTGCCCGCAGCATGCTGGCCCAACTGCTGGTGGGTGCCACCGGGGCGCGCCAAATGCGGTTCAGCGCGTTTTGCAGCTCGCCAAAGACGCTGGCCGCGCCAAAAAACAGCAGCCCCACACCCAGGGTGGTGGCCGCAATGCCTTCGCTGGGCTGGCGCACGCTGGCCAGCAGGCCCTGTACCGCGCTGGCACCCTGGTCACCCATGAAGCTGCGCAGTTGCTCGGCGATTTCGCCCCGTGCAGCCTCTTCGCCAAATACCAGACCGGCCACCGAAATGGCGATGAGCAGCAGCGGTGCCAGCGAAAACATCGTGTAGTAGGCCAGCGCAGCACCCATGCTGGGGGCGTAGTCGTCCACCCAGGAGATGGCGACTTGCTTGATCAGATTCCAGTAAGGGGCGATTTTGTGCAAGAGCATTTATCGATCATGGACCAGCCCCATGCCTGCATGTAGCGGTAGCCATGCCTTCGGTGTGTCGGATGTTGCCTACGCGGGGTGGCTTACCCGGCCTGTAGGAGGATGCCGATTGTGTGTGCACTACCCCGTCCTACTTGGGCTCGCGTGGCTGTCTGCTGGGCTGGGTACGGGGTATTTCATACATTAATTCCACAGCAAGATTTCCCTTGAAGCCTGCTTCACCTCGGGAATTCGGAATGCTTAGTTTGATTGCCACGACCCGCCCAGCGCGCAGGTCTTTCACTTTATATAGGAGACTTTATGACTAAAAACACATGGGCCTTAGGCCTGAGCGCCACCGCATTGGCATTGCTGGTGGGCTGCAGCAGCATGAAAACCCCCGCTACGGCGGACGTGGCAGTGTCTAAATCAGCGGTAGACAGCGCGGTCAGTGCCGGTGGAGCGGAATTTGCCCCACTAGAGATGGAGTCGGCCCGCACCAAGATGGCCGCCGCCAACAAGGCCATGGCCAATAAGGACTACAAACTGGCCGCCAGCCTGGCCAATGAAGCCCAGGCCGATGCCAAGCTGGCACAGGGCAAGGCCAATAACGCCAAAGCCCAAGCCGCTGCCGATGCGCTGCAAGACAACCTGCGCGTTCTGCGCGAAGAGCTCGACCGCGCTAGCAAGACCAACTAATTCAGGACACAAATGAAAAATCTCTACACCACTCCCCTCGCTCTTGCCGTTGCCGTGCTTTTGGGTGCCTGCAGCTCCATGCCCACCAACACCACCCTGCTGGAACAGACCCACAGCGACTACCGCATGGCCCAGGCCAGCCCTAGCGTGAACCGCTATGCGCCGCTGGAACTCCAGCAAGCCGGTGTTGCCCTGGCCCGCGCCGATGCGTCCGCCAATGACAAAGACAAGCCTGCCAAGGTCGATGAACTGGCCTATCTGGCCAAGCAAAAAATTGCGCTGACGCAAGAGGTTGCCAGCCGGAAGATGGCCGAAGCCGAAGTGCTCGCAGGCAGCAAGGAAGCCGACCAGTTGCGCCTGCAGCAGCGCTCGAACGAGGCCGACGCGGCCAAGGCCAAAGCCGCCGAAGCCCAACAGGCCGCCCTGATGGCCCAAAGCGATGCTGCCGATGCCCAGCGCAAAACCGACGAAGCCCGCCGTGTCGCCATGGAAGCGCAAACCCGCAACATGCAGCTGGAAGCCCAGTTGGCCGACCTGGCCGCCAAGAAGACCGACCGCGGCATGGTCATCACCCTGGGCGATGTGTTGTTTGGCACCGACCAGGCGCGCCTGACCCCCGAAGGTATGCGCACCGCCCAGAAGCTGGCCGATGTGCTGCAGCAAAACCCGCAGCGCAAGGTGCTCATCGAAGGCTTTACCGACAGCACCGGCAGCAGCGCGCATAACCAAGAGCTGTCGGACCGCCGGGCTGAGTCTGTGCGCACCGCCCTGGCCGGTATGGGCATTGGCAGCGACCGCGTCGCTACCAAGGGCTACGGCGAAGGCTACCCCGTGGCCGCCAATGACACCGCCCAAAACCGCCAGATGAACCGCCGCGTCGAGATCGTGTTGTCCGACGAAAACGGCAAGATCGTCCAACGTTAACTTTTCAGCAGGAGAGTCCTTATGAAGAAGACACCGTATGAATATTTCGCCGCCATTGCTTTGGTGAGCGCCATGTCCTTGTCCATTGTGGCCTGCAGCAAGCCGGTTGAAACCGCGGCTAGCGGACCTGCGGCCAGCACCACCGTGGGCACCGAGATTGACGACACCGTAGTTACGGCCAGCGTCAAGTCGGCCCTGCTAGCCGATGCCGATGTGAAAAGCGTGGACGTGAAGGTTGAAACCCGCAAGGGCGAGGTCATGCTCAGCGGCTTTGTGGACA
This sequence comes from Rhodoferax sp., assembly GCF_039922535.1. GTDB lineage: Bacteria > Pseudomonadota > Gammaproteobacteria > Burkholderiales > Burkholderiaceae_C > Rhodoferax_B. Next base: position 7,243 of record NZ_JBDTEM010000286.1, read on the forward strand.
GCCAAGCCCAGATCGAACGCGCCACCGCCATCACCAATGGCGTGGCCGGGGTGAAAAGTATCAATAACAAGATGGCCTTGAAAACCGCCGACACCACCGTGGGCAACAAGGTGGACGACGGCATCGTCACCACCCGCGTCAAGGCTGCGCTGCTCAACGATGCCAGCATCAAAAGCCTGGATATTGGCGTGGTAACCCGCAAGGGCGAGGTGCAGCTCAGCGGCTTTGTAGACAACCAGGGTCAAATCGACAAAGCCATGGAAGTCGCCAAAGCCACCGAAGACGTGAAGGCCGTGAGCAACGAGATGAGCATCAAGAAGTAGGCTTGGGGGGCGTTGCGGCGACCCCCATCTTTGCCGCCCCTGGGTCGTTCCAGCGGCGGCTTTTTTATATGCTTTTTAGGCCTCTGGCGCAGGTGCTACCTGCGCAGGCAGCTATCAAAAATATAGTTTTCAGCGTTGGCGCTGGTAGCGTACAAAACTGAAGCCCAGCCCCGTGCTGCTGGTGTGCGCCTCGCGGCTGGTCTCGGTCCATGCCGCGTCGAAGTTCGGGGCGAACGCATCGCCTTCAAAAGCGCTGTCGATCTCAGTCACCACGGCCGACTGGGCCAGTGGCAGAGCTTGTGCGTACATCTCGGCCCCGCCAATCACCCAGGCATCGCTGCCTGCCGGGCACAGCGCCGCCGCCTCGGCGATGGACCTGGCCCGCAGTGCGCCCTCGGCCAACCAATCGGCTTGCCGCGTTACCACGATATTGATGCGTCCTGGCAGTGGCCGAAACCGTGCAGGCAACGAATCCCAGGTTTTGCGCCCCATGATCACCGGGCAGCCCAGCGTGGTGCGCTTGAAATGCGCCATGTCTTCCGGCAGGTGCCAGGGCAGAGTGCCGTTGATGCCAATCACGCCGTTGGCGGCGCGGGCGAAGATGAGGTGCAACTGCGTCATACCGCCACCGGCGCTTTGATGGCGGGGTGGCATTGGTAGTCTTGCACCTCAAAGTCTTCAAATTCGTAACTGAAGATGTCGGCCGGTTTACGCAAGATGCGCAGCGTGGGGTAGGGGTAGGGCGCGCGGTTGAGTTGCTCGTTCACCTGGTCCACGTGGTTGCTGTAGATGTGGCAGTCGCCGCCCGTCCAAATGAAGTCGCCCACCGCCAGGTCGCACTGCTGGGCCACCATATGGGTGAGCAGGGCGTAGCTGGCGATGTTGAAGGGCACGCCCAAAAAGATGTCGGCGCTGCGCTGGTAGAGCTGGCAGCTCAAGCGGCCATCGGCTACATAAAACTGAAAGAACGCATGGCAGGGCATCAGCGCCATCTTGTCGAGATCGGCCACGTTCCAGGCGCTGACGATGATGCGGCGGCTGTCGGGGTTGGTCTTTAGCGTCTTGATGACTTCGGCGATCTGGTCAATGTGGCCGCCCGGATTTTCAGGGGTTGGCGTGGGCCAGCTGCGCCACTGCACGCCGTAGACCGGGCCCAAATCACCGTCGGGCCGGGCCCATTCGTCCCAGATGCTCACGCCGCGCTCTTTGAGCCAGTTGTTGTCGCTGCTGCCGGTCAGGAACCACAGCAGTTCTTGGATGATGGAGCGCAGGTGGACTTTCTTGGTGGTCACCAGGGGAAAGCCCTCGTTCAAATCGAAGCGCATCTGGTGGCCAAAGACGCTGCGTGTGCCGGTGCCGGTGCGGTCGGTTTTGGGTGTGCCGGTGGTATGCACCAGGCGCATGAAGTCTTCGTATTGGGAGCGGACGGGGCGATTCATTTCGGGGGGGCGAGTAAACGTCAAATCGGTCTATGTTTAAAAGGTGCGGTACTGCGCCAAAGGAAGACCTTCGGTCGCAATGCGAGCGTTGTAGTAGTCGATGGAATTCTTGTTATCGGCGTTCCAGACTTCCCGGTCGATGCATTTGCCTTCCGCGGTCTGCATAGCATCTCTTGCTTGCCCCGCGTTAATGACGCGACCGTGGGAAATTGCCAGCGTTTGGGTGTTATTCCCGGAGGTCGGGGCATGGCGAGTGCGCGTCATTTTAAAACCCGGCGTTTGCCACCTGCACTACCCGGCCAGGATTCATCAGGTTCTGCGGGTCCAGGGCTTCCTTGATGCTGCGCATCAGGTCCATTGCCACGGGGGATTTGTAGTGTTCCAGGTGGGCCACTTTCAGGCTGCCCACGCCGTGCTCGGCCGAGATGGAGCCGCCATGCGCCACCACCGCATCGAATACCAGGGTGTTGACGCGGTCCTCCCGGGTGCGCAGAAATGTGGCGGCATCACCGTCGGCGGGGGCTTGCACGTTGTAGTGCAGGTTGCCGTCGCCCAGGTGGCCGAAGTTGACCAGCCGCACGCCGGGGATGTGCGCGGTCAGCAGGGCATCGGTGCTGCGCACAAACTCGGGGATGCGGGACACGGGAATGGAGATGTCGTGCTTGATATTCAGCCCTTCTTCGGCCTGGGCCATGGAGATGCTTTCGCGCACATGCCACAGGGCGTGGGCCTGGGCGATGTTTTCGGCCACCACGGCATCGGTCACGCAGCCTTGTTCCATGGCCAGCTCCAGCAGGTGCTCGAAGCGGTCGCGGGCGTGGGTTTCGGACTCGCTGTCCGAGTTCTCCAGCAGCACGCACCAGGGTGTATCGAGGTACAGCGGCACGCGCTGCTGCGGGTAGTGCTTGGCCACCAGGCTCAGTGCAAACTGGCCCATCACTTCAAAGCCGGTCAGCCCCGCGCCCAGGTGCCGGTGGGCCAGCCCGAGCAGGGCCACGGCGTGGTCCAGGCTGGGCACGGCAGCCCAGGCGGTGAGCTGGGCGGCGGGCTGGGGCACCAGCTTCATCGTGGCGGCGGTGATGATGCCTAGCGTGCCTTCGCTGCCCACAAACAGGTTGCGCAGGTCGTAACCGGTGTTGTCTTTGCGCAGACCACTTAGGCCGCTCCAGATTTCGCCGTGCGCAGTTACCACCTCCAGGCCCAGGCAGAGTTCGCGGGTGTTGCCGTAGCGCAGCACCTGGGTGCCGCCCGCGTTGGTGGAAAGGTTGCCGCCAATGGTGCAGCTGCCTTCGGCGGCCAGACTCAGGGGGAACAGAAAACCGGCTTTTTCTGCCGTGTCCTGCAGGTTTTGCAGGATGCAGCCCGCTTCCACCGTCATGGTGAGATTGGCTCCATCGATCTGGCGCACGGCATGCATGCGCTGCAGGCTCAGCACGATCTGCGTGCCCGAGTCGTCCGGCGTGCTGCCCACCACCAGCCCGGTGTTGCCGCCCTGCGGCACGATGCTGACACCGGCGGCGGCGCAGGCTTTGACGACGGCTGCCACCTCCAGCGTGCTGCCAGGGCGAACCACGGCTAGGGCCTTGCCGCGGCTGCGCTTGCGCCAGTCCAGCTCGTAGGCGCTGAGGTCGCCGTCGGTGAGCACGTGGGTTGCGCCCACCGTTTGGCGCAGCGTGTCGATCAGGTCTTGCATGGGAAGTTTCCTTTAAGCCGGCACGGCGGCGGCCTTCGCATTCTTGAAGCGCAGCCGCACATGCATGGCGCAGGCGACGAACAGGGCCACGCACAGCAGGGCCTCGCCCAGCGCGTACCAACGGCTGGGCGCCGCATCGCTGTAGGCCCGCACCACGCCTTCGGTAAAGTACAGCCAGACCATCAGGCTGACCCAGCGGTAGGTGTACATGCGGTTTTTCAGCAGGCCGATGAGCGGGATGCACAGCGGCACGGCTTTCAGCGCCAGCACCACGCTGCCAGGGCGTAGCGGAGCCAGCACTAGCTCCCAGGCCAGGCTGAGCGCAATCAGGCCCAAAAGGCTGCAGACGGCCAGGGCGCGGGTCCAGGAGACAGAGTGTTCGGTAGTGGGGTTCGAGAGGGAGGTCATAGCGATGGCATCATAGCGGCCATGTCTTTGTCCCTTGCCACTCTTTCCCAACGCTTTGACCAGTTCCTCAAAGACCTGTCCTGTTTCCCTTGGAGAACCACCGCCCACACCCTGCGCGAGCGCTTTCGTGAGGACCAACTGGGCCTGACGGCCAGCAGCCTGACCTTCACGACCTCGCTGGCGCTGGTGCCCTTTTTTACCGTGGCGCTGGCCATCTTCACCGCCTTTCCGATGTTCAGCAAAGTGCAGGGCGTGCTGCAAAAGTGGTTGATCCAAAGCCTGATTCCCGAGAGCATTTCCCGCCAGGTGCTGGGCTACCTGACCCAGTTTGCCAGCCAGGCCAGCAAGCTGGGGGCGGCGGGCTTGGCCCTGGTGCTGTTTACCGCGCTGGCGCTGATCTTGACCATCGACCGCACGCTGAATGCCATCTGGCGCGTGCGCCGCCCCCGGCCTTTGGGCCAGCGGGTGCTGATTTACTGGGCCGGTATCACCCTGGGGCCGGTGCTGCTGGGGGCTAGCCTGGCGCTCACGTCGTACCTGATCTCCAGCTCGCAAGGCGTGGTGGATGGCCTGCCTGGCGGGGTGCGGCTGCTGTTCAGCCTGTTGCAGATGGCCTTGTTGTCGGCGGGTATGGCGGCGCTGTACCACTACGTGCCCAATACCCGGGTGCGCTGGGCACATGCCTGGTCGGGTGGGGTGTTTGTGGCCGTCAGCATCGAGGTGGCCAAGCGCGTGCTGACCTATTACCTGGCGGCGGTGCCCACGTATTCGGTGGTGTACGGCGCCTTTGCCACGCTGCCTATCATGCTGATCTGGATCTACCTGGCCTGGGTGATCGTGTTGCTGGGTGCGGTGATTGCGGCTTACATGCCCAGCCTGTTGGAAGGTGTGCCGCGCCGCTCTACGGCCTACGGCTGGTCGTTTTTGTTGGCTATTGAGGTGCTGCAGCACCTGCATGCGGTGCAAGCCCGGGGCGATAGAGGCCTGAGCATGGCCCAGCTGGCGCAGGCGCTGCAGGTCGATACCCTGCAACTGGAGCCGGTACTGGCTGTCCTGGGCGGGCTGGACTGGGTGGGGCGGCTGGACGAAGCCGATCCGCTGGACACCACGGCCCCGCCCCGCGACCCGCGCCTGCTGCTGCTGGTGAATCCCGACACCACGCTGCTGCTGCCGCTGGTCGATCAGTTGTTGCTAACCCCGGCTCCGGCGTTAGAAAATTTATGGAAAAACAGCGACCGGCGCAGTATGTACCTGCGCGATGTGCTATGAAATGGCTAGCGTATCAGCCCTGCGTGGGATACGCTGGTGGGCGCTAAGCTGGCAGGGGCCGATTCCACCCGGTTGCGGCCCAGGTGTTTGGCCCGGTACAACTGCTTGTCCACCGCGTCCAAAAATTCCGCCATGCTGGAATCCGCCCCGGGAATGGCCGTGCCCACACCCAGGCTGGCGGTGAGGTGCGCTAGGGGCGAGCCCTGGTGGGGAATCTGTAGCTGGGCGACCAGGTTGCGGCAACGTTCGGCGATTTTCAGGGCGGCTTTTTCGTCGGTTTCGGACAGCACCAGTACAAATTCCTCGCCACCGTAGCGGCCTACAAAGTCGCGCGACCGGGTGGCTGCCGAGGCCAGGCTCTGGGCTACCAGCTTGAGGGTGTCGTCGCCCTTGAGGTGGCCGTAGTGGTCGTTGTAGGGTTTGAAAAAATCAATGTCCAGCATGATCACCGACAGGGGTTGGCAGTTGCGCCGGGCGTTGCCCCATTCGATCTCCATGATGGAATCGAACAGCCGCCGGTTGGCAATGCCGGTCAAGCCATCTTTGAAGGACAGCTCTTCCAGCTCTTTTTGCAGGGTGATGAGTTTTTCTTCGGTTTTTTTGCGTTCGCTGATGTCGAACATGAAGCCCACCAGCGCCTCCACCTCGCCGTCTTTGCGCACCACGTGTACAACGTCACGGATCCACACGTAGCCGCCATCCTTGGTCAGGGCGCGGTAGTCGGCCTCGTGGTCCACCCCGGCCTGGGACTGGCTGACGCAGAAGTTGAAGGTCTCTTCGCGGTCCTCGGGGTGCATACGGTCGGCCCAGTCTTGCGCGCCCACCCAGCTCTCGGGACTCCAGCCCAGCAGCTCTTCAATTTGCGGCCCGATGTAGGTAAACGTCAGGGTCTTCCAGTCAATCTTCCAGGGAATGGCTTTGGTGGATTCGAGCAGGGTTTTGTAGATGGAGGGATCAATGTCCATGGGGCAGTGCAGGCGCTAGGGTAGGGGGCCTGCAGCTTACCGCATCCGTGTGAACGTGTAACAAGTTGTGCTGCTTCCCATGGACCGCGTGCGGCCCTCTCTGTAGCACCGAAACGATTTGAAGGAAAAAGGCTGCGAGCGCATATTCTCCCTGCGCGGGCAGCTACAAAAAGAGGAATTTTTAAACCGTTGGGCCGGCCACGGGCGCAGCGGGCATGGCATGCAGGTCGGCGCGCCGAAACGGTTTTTCATGGGCCGCTAGGCTCAGCGCCAGCCGGGTCACGATGTCATGCGATTTGGACGGTGCGGCTTGTACCGGCATCACCGCCAACCAGCCCAGCAGCGCCAGCAGTACCCAGCGGTGCGGGCGTGGATTGGATGCGGCCAGGTTGCGCGACATGCGCCACAGGGTCCAG
>NZ_JBDTEM010000287.1:0-26185 GCF_039922535.1 Rhodoferax sp.
GTCGATCTTGGCGTTGTAACCGGCCAGATTGCGCACGCCCAGCTTGCTCAGCAGCTTGTAGCGGCGTTCCATCTCGGCCACACACCAGGTCAGGCCGTGTGCCGCCTGGCGCATGTCGGTGACCACCGGGGCCAGCAGGTGCGGAATACCTTCGTAGACCGACATTTCCAGCATCTTCGGGTCGATCATCAGCAGGCGCACATCGCGCGCCTCGGCCTTGTACAGCAGGCTGAGAATCATGGCGTTGATACCCACCGATTTGCCGGAACCGGTGGTACCGGCTACCAGCACGTGGGGCATCTTGGCCAGATCGACCACCACCGGGTTGCCAATGATGTCCTTGCCCAAGCCCATGGTCAGCAGCGACTTGGCCTCGTGGTAGACCTGAGACCCCAAGATTTCGGACAGCGTGATGGACTGGCGCTTGGCATTGGGCAGCTCCAGCGCCATGTAGTTTTTGCCGGGGATGGTTTCCACCACCCGGATCGACACCAGGCTCAAACTGCGCGCCAAATCCTTGGCCAGACCCACAATTTGTGAGCCTTTGACACCGGTGGCAGGCTCAATTTCATACCGCGTAATCACCGGGCCGGGCGATGCCAGCACCACCCGCACTTCGACGCCGAAGTCTTTCAGCTTCTTCTCGATCATGCGGCTGGTCATCTCCAGCGTTTCGTGTGACACGGTTTCCTGGTGCAGCTGCGGGCCATCGAGCAGATCGACCTGGGGCAGCTTGGTGTCGGGCATGTCGCTGAACAGCGGCTTTTGGCGCTCTTTGATGACGCGGGTGCTCTTGGGCGGGTCGGCCAGGGTGGGCTCGATCATCACCGGTGTGGGGTGGTGGGCGGCGATTTCCACCCGCTCCTCACGCACCACGGCCTCGCGTTTTTTGGCGGCCACCTTGCCCACGGCCAGATCTTCGGCCACGACCCGCTTTTCGCGCCGCGTCTCGACCAAGGAATACGCCCAGGCCCCGAGTCGCTCGGCCACATGGCTCCACGAGAAGCGGAACACGGCCGACACGCCGATCACACCCAGCGCGATCCAGACCAGACCGGATCCGGTAAAGCCCAGCCATTTCACGCCAAACGGCCCCATGACATAGCCCAGCACGCCGCCCACATGGCCCGGCAGCATGGGCGCCAGCCGGTACAGACGCGACCATTCCAGCGCCGTGCTGGCACACAACAGCAAGGCCAAGCCGAGCCAGAAACCCCAGGCGGTGCCCGCCAAGTGGCCGTTGGGCCGGGGTTTGTCGTCGGGGGCGTGGGCGCGCATCCAGTCGGCCAGGCCCGCCAGCCAGGCCCGGACACCAGCAGCCAGACACCACCAGACCGAGAAGCCCAGGCAGAAGTAGCTCATGTCGGCGATCCATGCGCCCAGGCGGCCACCCCAGTTGTGCACCACGGCGCTCTGGCCCGAAGTCGACCAGGCGGCATCCTGCAAAGAGAAGCCCAACAAGGCCATGCACCAGAAAACCAAGGCCAACAGCCCCAGGATCAGGCCAATTTCACGTGCAAAGCGGTTGATTCCGGTGCGCATCGGCGACACCACCGGTCCGGATGAATTCAGGGTATTGAGGGAATAAGTCATGGGCAGAAAAAGTCTGCGCCAAGCTTACCCCATGCGCGGTGTAACCGCAGGTAATCAGGTCAGCGAACCCAGCACCGAACGGATGTGGGTGGAGCCGTTGTCATGGCCCTCGATGTAGCCGCGCTCTTCCAGGTCCTTCATCACCCGGCTGACCATTTCGCGCGAGGCACCGACCATCTTGGCCACGTCCTGGCGGGAAATCTTGTCGCGGATGACCATCTGGCCATCGGCATTGGGCGTAGCGGCTTCCAGCAGCACGTGGGCGACCCGGCCGTACACGTCCATCAAGGCCAGGGACTCGATCTTCTGGTCGGCGCGGCGCAGGCGTTTGACCAGGCCCGACATCACCGCGCGGGCCATGGCGGTGTTGCCGTCCAGGCAATGTTCGAACTCGGCACGGCCCAGCACCAGGCAGTCGGTAGGGGTTTCGGTTTGCACCGTGGCCGAATGGGGTTCGTTGTCGATCAGGCTCATTTCGCCCACGTAATCGCCCACCTGAAGGGTCGCCAGGATGACCTCGCGGCCCCGGCTGTCGGTAGTCAAAACACGGGCCCGGCCACTGAGCACGATAAACAAGGTGTTCGATTTGCGGCCTTGCTCGACAATGATTTCGGCCCGCTTGAAGCGCTGCTTGGTCACGGCCTTGGCCACCACGTCGGCTTGTTCAGCGGTCATGGTGGAAAACAAGGGTACACGCAACAAAAGCTCTATGTTGGACAACATCGACATGGTCATTTCCTTTTGCGGGAGAGCCCTGCAGACCGTGGGTTCTTACAATCTGGGGCAAAATTTCAAAACATGGTTTACGCAGTCACCAGCCCCAACGGCAAAAACCGCTTGGGCCGATCGTGTGCAATCGCTAAAAAGTATCGCGGTCCAGCCTATAGCAGCCACTTGTTATTTTGTAACAGGAAGCAAACTGTACACGCCCCTTTCTCCTTTTCACTACAGGTTTTTATCCATGTCGAACAATAAACACGCCAAGGTCCTGGTTTTAGGCTCCGGCCCTGCGGGCTACACCGCCGCCATCTATGCCGCCCGCGCCAACCTGAACCCGGTGCTGATCACCGGCATCGCCCAGGGCGGCCAGCTGATGACCACCACCGAAGTGGACAACTGGCCTGCCGACGTGATGGGTGTGCAAGGCCCCGAACTGATGCAGCGCTTCCAGGAGCATGCCGAACGCTTCAAGACCGAAATCATCTTCGACCACATCCACACGGTGGATTTCAGCCAGCGCCCCTTCACCCTCACCGGCGACAGCGGCACCTACACCTGTGACGCGCTGATCCTGGCCACCGGTGCCTCGGCCCAGTACCTGGGCCTGGAGTCGGAAACCGCCTTCATGGGCCGGGGCGTGTCCGGCTGCGCCACCTGCGACGGTTTTTTCTACCGCGAACAAGACGTATGCGTGGTGGGCGGCGGCAATACCGCCGTGGAAGAGGCCCTGTATTTGTCCAACATCGCCGCCAAGGTGACCCTGGTGCACCGCCGCGATACCTTCAAGGCCGAAGCCATTCTGGTAGACAAGCTGATGGAAAAAGTGGCCGCAGGCAAGATCGAACTCAAGCTGTTCCACACCCTGCAAAGCGTGCTGGGCGATGCGTCTGGCGTGACCGGCGTGCGCCTGCAAAGCACGAAGAGCGATGCCACCACCGACGTCCCGCTCAAGGGCTGCTTCATCGCCATCGGCCACAAGCCCAACACCGATATTTTCGCGGGCCAACTGGAGATGAAAGACGGCTACATCATCACCCGCACCGGCCTGCAAGGCTTTGCCACCATGACCAGCGTGCCCGGCGTGTTTGCCGCCGGTGACGTGCAAGACCACATCTACCGCCAGGCCATCACCAGCGCCGGCACCGGCTGCATGGCCGCCTTGGATGCGCAACGCTTCCTGGAGCAAGGCGCGCACTAAATTGCCTTTTTAGGCATAAAAATAGCTACTAGCGCAGGATACACCTGCGCTAGTAGCTATTTTTTTGATAGTAAAAGTCTTACGGCGACTTTTTCGGGTTCAGGGTGATGCGCAAGCCTGCGGCCGTCACGTCGATGCTGCCGGGCTCAAAGCCCCAGCCGTTCACCACCGCCATATCTTTGGCGCTGATCTGGTGCAGCTGGATGCCGTCCAGCAGGCGCTCGGCCAGTTGCGGGGCCAGGCCCTGCACGACGGCCTGGTAGCGCTCGGGCACGCCGCTGAAGCTGAGGGTGTTGACATGCACATCCGCCATGCGCAGGGTCTGGTCGCTGGGCTCGAACTGCACTCCATAGTCCACATCCAGCACGCCGTTAAAGACCGCATGCGTCAGGCGCTCGGTGACCTGCACCTGGATGGCGGTGCCCAGCCGGTTCTGCGCGGGCAGCAAACGCAGCTGCGGGGCCTGGGCCTGCAGTTCCAACAAGGGGCCGAGCTTGCCTGTGTAGGGGAAGCGGGCCGCCAGCAGAGTTTGCAGCTTGTCCTGGCTGATGACGGTGCTGCGCGGGCCGGGGGCGGCACAGCCCGTGATGGCGACGGTAGCAGCCACCAACATCCAGCTCCAGATCTTTTTCATCAAAATAAAGCTTCCTTGTGCATTCCACTGCGTCCCAGCTGGATGCGAAGTTTGCGCAGGGCTTCGTTCTGGATTTGGCGCACGCGCTCACGGGTCAGGCCCAGGCGATCGCTAAGGGTGTCCAGGGTTTCAGGTTCGCGGTGGTGCAGGCCAAAGCGGCCGTCTAGCACTTCGCGCTCGCGCCGGTTCAGCGTGGCGATCCAGCCTTCCAGCAGGCGCTCGACTTCGTGGCTCTGGGTGGTAGCAGCGGGGTCGGGGGTGTCTTCGTCGGCCAGGGTATCGACGAGGGTCTGGCCGTCTTCGCTGCGGTCCATGGCGGCATCCAGCGAACGAGGGGATTCAGCCATTGCCAGCAGGTCGGCCACCTCGTGTACGTCACGCCCCATCAGGGCAGCAATGTCGTCTACGCCAACGCCTTCGGGACGCAGGGCGGCAAAGGCCGGGTCGTGCTCCAGCGTGCGCCGGGCGCGCAGCACCTGCTGCAGTTCCCGCACCACATGCACCGGCAGGCGGATGACGCGACCTTGCTGCATCACCGCGCGCTCCACCGCCTGGCGGATCCACCAGGTGGCGTAGGTGGAGAAGCGAAAGCCGCGCTCGGGCTCAAACTTGTCGATGGAATGCATCAGGCCCAGATTGCCCTCTTCGATCAGATCGCCCATGGGCACGCCCCGACCCAGGTAGCCCTTGGCGATGCTGACGACCAGGCGCAAGTTGTGCTCGATCATGGCCTGGCGGGCCGCAAAGTCCCCGGCGCGGGCGCGGGTGGCCATGTCGAATTCTTCGGTGGGGGTGAACAGCTCGGTACGCCGCACATCGCGCAGGTACATGCTGAGGGTGTCATGGCCTTCGACCCCGGTGGCCTGCCAGCTTGCCTGGCCGACCGATGGCGGGCCGCTCCCCTCGTCGCCCAACGCATCCTCAAGCGCAGTGTGGCCGGGCACGTTGGGGGTTTTCATGGCAGTTACCGGTTAGGCAGGTATTTGGCGGGGTCGACGGGCTTGCCTTGGCGGCGGATCTCGAAGTGGAGTTTGACACGGTCGGTGTCGCTGCTGCCCATTTCGGCGATTTTTTGGCCTTTACGCACCGATTGGTCCTCTTTGACCAGCAGGGTCTGGTTGTGGGCGTAGGCGGTCAGGTAGGTGTTGTTGTGCTTAAGGATCAGCAGGTTGCCGTAGCCGCGCAAGCCCGCGCCAGCGTACACCACCCGGCCATCGGCAGCAGCCAGCACGGCATCGCCGGTTTTACCGCCCAGGTCCAGACCCTTGTTTTTAGCTTCGTCAAACCCGGCAATCAGGCTGCCGCTGGTGGGCCAGATGAAGGCGATGTCGTCCTCGGCAGCAGCGGCTGCCGGAGCCACGGGTGTCGGCACCACCGGTTTGATGGTCGCACTGGCAGCACTTGCCGGGCTGGAGGTCGCCGAGGCCGCAGGTGCGGGCACGGCCACCGGGGTGACGGTGCTGGAGGCCACCGGTCGGGTCGTTACACCGGACTCAGAAGCCACGGCATTGGGTGAAACCACGCGCAGCACTTGGCCGACTTCGATCACATTGGGGTTGTCCAGCAAGTTCCAGCGGGCGATGTCTTTCCAGCTTTGGCCGTTGTCCAAGCCGATGCGGATCAGCGTGTCGCCCGGCTTGACGGTGTAGTAGCCTGGCTTGCCTGCATTTTCGGCACCGGGCAGGGGTTTGGCAGGCACGACCTCCGGGGTGACGGTGGTCGGCTGCGATCGGCTGGTGCCACGGTCCTCCACCGGTGCCTTGTGCATGGCAGGACCAGAGCAAGCGCCCAGCAGCACCAACGACACCAAACCAACGACCCCAACGGCCTTATTCCAACCCGGACTGCGCAACGCGTGCATGTGTGTTTTCCTGTAAACATGAAATAACTTACCCGGCAGGAGTGTCCAGCACCCCCGTGCGCGCAAGTTATGCAATCCCTGATTTTAGAGGGACAAAATGCACGGCTTCGAGTAACTGCTGTTTCAGGCCTTGGGCAGTTTTGTCCACCACCACCAGCGCCTGCTTGCCGCCGCTGGTCACCATCGGGGCCACCAGCCGCCCACCGACGGCCAACTGGTCCAGCCAGGCCTGTGGAATCGCGTCGCCTCCGGCCGCAGCGATGATGCCCGCATACGGTGCGCCTTTGGCATAGCCCAGCATGCCGTCGCCAAACAGCAGGTGCACGTTAGGCAGACGAAATGGCCTTAAATTAGCCCGCGCCTTGTCGTGCAGGCCGCGCAGGCGCTCGATGCTGTAGACCTCGCGGGCCAGCACGGCCAGCACCGCCGCCTGGTAGCCGCAGCCGGTGCCGATCTCCAGCACCCGGCCCAATGGCCCGGCCTTGCCCAGCGCCGAATCCAGCAGCAGTTCGCCCATACGGGCCACCACATTGGGTTTGGAGATAGTCTGGCCCAGACCAATGGGCAGGCTGGTGTCTTCGTAGGCCTGGTTAACCAAGGCGGTATCGACAAAGCGGTGCCGCTCCACCAGGCCCATGGCGCGCAACACCGGGGCCGACGCAATTCCCATGGCCGACAGCTTGTGCACCATGCGGGCGCGCACAGCATCCGAGTCCATGCCATGGCCTGCCGTGGGTCGCACTTCCAAGCTTTTTAGAGGTCTAGCGCTGACTGCACCTGCGCTGACAGCTACTTTTTTAGTAGCAACCGTCTTGGCCAATGGTGCACCGGCTGAAAAATCCAGCCGGGCCGGAAACGGGGGCCGCTGTGCCATTCAGACCGCCGCCAGTCGGGATGCCGTTTGCGCCCAGTAGCCCAGGTTGTCGTGGTCGGTAAGATCCACTTTCAAGGGCGTCATGGTGACATGGCCCTGCAGGCTGGCGTGGAAGTCGGTGCCCTCGGCATCGTCTTTGGCGGCTCCGGCGCTGCCGATCCAGTACATGGTATCGCCGCGCGGGCTGTCCATGGTGATGACTTTTTCCGCGGTATGGCGACGGCCCAGACGGCAGACCTTTATCGGCTTGAGCTGGTCCAGCGGCAGATTGGGAATATTCACGTTCAGCAGCCACGGCGGCGCGCCCTCTTGCTGCTGTTGGGCCAGGCGCAGCACCAGATCGCGCGCGGTCTGGGCGGCGGCATCCAGGTGGGCCCAACCGCCCTGGGTTTGCGAAAATGCAATCGCCGGAATGCCAAACAGGTAGCCCTCCATGGCCGCGCCTACGGTGCCCGAGTAAATCGTGTCGTCGCCCATGTTGGCGCCGTTGTTGATGCCCGAAATCACCAGGTCCGGCCGGTAGCCCAGCAGGCCGGTCAACGCGATGTGCACGCAGTCGGCCGGGGTGCCGTTGACGTAGCGGAAACCATTTGAGGCCTGGTGCACGTACAGCGGCGCGTACAGGGTGAGTGCGTTGGACTTGGCGCTGTTGTTGTGCTCGGGCGCAACCACCTCGACCTCGGCCACGTCTTTCAGCGCCTCATACAGCGCGTTGATCCCGGGAGCCTGGAATCCGTCGTCATTGGAAATCAAAATTTTCATAAAACATGCCAAAGTGTTACCAGATTGTAGGGGCCGGGTTACAGACACCCCAGGCGCAACACTAGGCCAATGCGGTAGGCAAACCTTGCCGCAAGGCAAACACCTCAGGCCGCAGCGGGCGGGCAAAGTGGTAGCCCTGCGCATAGGTGCACTGCAGATGGCGCAGGCGCTGGGCGATTTCCTCGGTTTCCACCCCCTCGGCCAGCACACTCAGGCCCAGGCTCAGGGCCAAAGAAATAATGCCGCGCACGATGGCGGCGTTGTCGGGGTCATCGATCAGATCACGCACAAACGACTGGTCAATCTTGATCTTGTCGAATTTGATTCGGCGCAGATAGGCAAAGCTGGAATACCCGGTGCCAAAGTCGTCAATGGACAGTTTGACCCCCAGGGCTTGTAGCCGACGCAACACGGCCGTCACAGCGTCACCGTCGTGCAGCAACACGCTCTCCGTCAGCTCGAGCTCCAACCGATCGGGAGCGATGCCGGATACCTCCAGTGCCGCCTCCACCTGTTTGAGCACCACGCCGCGCTGGAACTGGCGGGCCGACAGGTTGACCGCCATGATCAGCTCGGGCTGGCCCGCATCGTGCCAGGCACGCAATTGCAGCGCGGCAGTTTTCAGCACCCAGCCACCCAGGGCTTCAATCAGTCCGCAATCTTCGGCAATCGGTATGAACACGCCAGGGGGGATGGCCCCTCGCTCCGGGTGGTCCCAGCGGCACAGGGCTTCGGCCCCCACCACGCGCCCGCTGGGCAGATGGATCAGCGGCTGGTATTCCAGGCGCAGGGCGTTGTTCTCAATGGCCTGGCGCAATGCAGATTCCAGCCGCAGACGCTCCAGCGCAGCCTCGTTCATCGTGGCGTTGGCAAACTGGTAGGTGCCGCGCCCGCCACGCTTGGCCGCATACAAGGCCGAGTCAGCACGCCCAAACAAGGCATCAAACTGGTCACCATCGGTTGGGAACATAGCGATTCCGGCGGAGATAGACACATTTACCGGCATATCAGCCAATACCATAGGACGCCCGACTGCATCCATCAAAGCCGTCACCATATGGGAGGCATCCGCAGTACCTTGTACGTTGCGCAGCAAAATCAGGAATTCGTCGCCACTCAAACGCCCGACCACCGCACGTTCGTCGGCAAACTGGCTCAGCCGAAGGCCTACTTCGCGCAGCATCTGGTCCCCTGCCGCGTGGCCCAGTGAATCGTTCAAGGTTTTGAAGTTGTCCACGTCGATGACGATCACGGCCACCTGCTCATGCGTGGTTTTGGCGTGATTGAGTACCAAGGTGGAACGCAAAGCCACGTGGGCCCGGTTAGGCAGACCGGTGATGACATCCTGGCTGGACAAGTAGGCAATTTTTTCTTCGGCCGCCTTGCGCGAGCTCAGATCGGAAAAAGCCGCCACATAGTGCGTCACATCGCCGTGGGCGCGCTGGTGCAACGCCGACAGACTGAGCCATTGCGGATACACCTCGCCGTTTTTACGGCGGTTCCAGATTTCCCCCGTCCAGCGCCCTTCGTCGGCCAATACCCTCCACATCTGCTGGAAAAATGCCGCATCGTGCTGCCCGGATGCCAGCAACTTCGGATCACTGCCCAATACCTCGCTGGCCTGGTAGCCGGTAATTTCGGTAAATGCACCATTCACCATGATGATGCGGTTGGACTCGTCGGTGACGATGATGCCGTCGGTGCTTTGCTCCAGCACCCGACCCGCCAGCTCCAGCTTGGTGGCAGCAATGCGCTGGTCCGTGATGTCCCGGCGCACCATCAGCAAATGCATGCGTTGGCCGCGTCGCCCAAAGGTAGGCACGCGGATCACGTCCAGCCAGCGCAAATTGCCCTGGCTGTCGTCGGCCACTTCCTGCATGTGCGAGGCCCGGCCCGATTGCCAGGTAGCCTCATCGGTCAAAGCCCATTGGCGCAGGCCTTCGCCCTGGGGATGGCCGCGGTCGGCAATTTCTAGGTTGGTGTAGCCGTAAGCATCTTGCTCGGTCAAACCCAGCACGGCACGCGCGGCGGGGTTGGTCAACAACCAGCGCCCTTCACCGTCCTGGAGGTAGACCATATCCGGCAGGTGCCGAAACACCGAGCCCAGCAGCTTGTCGCGGTCGCGCAGCAAGCGGTCCGACTCGGAGCGGGCCGTGACATCCAGGCCCACACACCACACCACCTCTGGTTGGGACGCGGCATGCAAACCATCAATGCTGGACCAAGCGATGCGCCGCTTGTCACCCGCCTTGGTGGTCAAGGTCCACTCCATGTCTCTGAAACTGGCACCCAACTCCAAAAAATCAGCCAGCTTGCGCGACAAATAGGAAGGCTCCGGGTAGAGCCACTGCAGAGCTTCCGGGTGGCCCACCAGTTCCTCACTAGCGTAACCAGAAACAGATTCGCACTCGCGGTTCCAGTACGTAATGGTGCGGCGTTCACGCAAATCCATGGCACTGACCAGAGCCGGCAAACCGTCCAGCACGGCCAAAACCTGCGGCGATGCTGCGTCGCCAAGTAGTGCT
Organism: Rhodoferax sp.; assembly: GCF_039922535.1. Classification (GTDB taxonomy): domain Bacteria; phylum Pseudomonadota; class Gammaproteobacteria; order Burkholderiales; family Burkholderiaceae_C; genus Rhodoferax_B. The sequence goes on from NZ_JBDTEM010000287.1 coordinate 10,168, forward strand.
ACGCCACGCCCCGCCAAGAGCGCACGCAAACTCACGGGCTCATCACCCAAAGCGGTACGGTCAACGTGGGGGTTGGAGCGCTTGGTTTCCACACAGGGTTCCTAAAGGTACGGCGGGGGACAGGCAATGAGAACGTCTTCAAAACTGTATGCGATACAGCTAGCCATATTAGTACATGGCGACCCGCGTTAAAAAAAGGGCCGGAAGGTGACAACGTGAGAACGGTGCAGTCGTATTTTCCAGCACAAAAAAAGGGTGCTACCTAATAAGTAGCACCCTGCATTGAGCCTGGCATATGGATGGGGTGGCTGAAGGGGCTCGAACCCTCGACAACAGGAATCACAATCCTGGACTCTACCAACTGAGCTACAGCCACCGTAGCTTAATATTATAGCCTGAATTTCCCTATTTAAGCGCTCATCCTGCGGCAATATCGGTTTTTGCCGCTGGTTTGGGGACGTTGATTTTGACCTTGAACCGCTCTTTAAGGGTGTTGTAGTAAGCACGGCTCTCGGCTCCGGCCCAACCTTGGCTGTATTGCTCACGACCTTGTTTGAGCAGGGCTTCTGCAGGCACATCGCGCGGCACCAGCTTGTTGATCCGGGCAATGGCGTAGCCTTGCTCGCCCAAATCTGTCCCAATCCAGGTAGGCAAGCTGGTCATGTCGGCCCGCAACGCGGCATTGACCACCTGCACAGGCTGCTGTTGGGCGCTTTCACGCGAAACCACCAAAGGAGCAGACAGCACTGCGGTACCGGGACTGGCCTTCCAGGCAGCCAGTTTTTCCAGGCCTTCTTTTTTAGCCAGCTCATTTGCGCGCGCGCCCACCACACGCACGCGCACCTGGTCCTTTACCTCGGCAAAAGGCAAGGTGTGTGCGGCCGTGTACTGGGTAATGCGCCCAGATACCAACTGGTTGGGTGCGGTTTCTACCGCCTCGGTATTGCGCTTCTTCTCAATCGAATCAGAGGAAAAAATGGCATTCAGGAACTTGGCACTGGCCAAAACACCTTTGGCACCTAGGGCTGGGGTCCGTGACAGCGATGCGGTTTGGACATTTAGTTTGAGACGGTCTGCAATCGGCTTGAGACTGTCGGCTTGTTCGTAGACACCGTTGGTAAAAGCATCGGCGGCTTCCGCAAACTTGGCCGGGGCTTGTTGGGCCTTCAAATCGGCTTCAAGCTCAGGCCGCATTTCTTCAAAGCTGCGTTGCTTAGGACTACGGATATCGGTGAGTTGGATGATGTGGTAGCCAAAATCCGACTCCACGATATCGCTGATATCGCCCTTCTTCAAGGCAAAAGCGGCATCCTCAAAAGGCTTGACCATGGCACCACGGCCAAAATAATCCAGATCACCACCCTTCACGGCAGAGCCGGTATCTTGGGAGTTCTTCTTGGCGACTTCGGCAAAGCTGGCCGGATTTTTCTTGACCACGGCCAGCAACTCTTCCGCTTTCGCGCGAGCCTTCTTCCGTTCGTCGGCGGGTGCGTCTTTGGGCGCGTTGATCAGAATATGGCTGGCACGGCGCTCTTCCTTACCGGCGAGTCGGTCGGCGTTTTCTTTGAAATAGGTTTTCAGATCCTGCTCGTTGGGTTGGATGCCTTTCTTCACGGCATCCAGGTCCAGTACGGCGTACTCAATGGTGGCCTGCTCCGGTGCCTGGAACAGGGCCGGGTGGTCTTTGTACCAGGCTTCCAACTCGGCATCGGTCGGATTGACCTTGGCGGCAAAATCAGCAGTTTTGAACAGCGCCACCTGGACTTCACGTTTTTCAAACAAGGCATTCAGCGCGACATCGGCCTCGGCACCCGAACTGAACGCGGTAGCCGCCACACCCGCCACCACTTGACGTTGCGACAAGTCGGTGCGCACCCGGGCTTCAAACATGGCCGGTGTCATATTCTGCGCCGCCAGCAACTGGCTATACCGCGCCATATCGAGCGAGCCATCAGGGTTACGCAGCGACGCAATAGTCGGATCTTCTTGCAGGCTGCGGGCCAGGCGGCTGTCACTAGTGACCAAATGGAACTTATCGGCGGCGGCGGCCAGCACACGCTGCTGCACCAGGTTTTCCAATGTGGCGTAACGCGCTTCGGGCGAATCCAGCAGCTTGGGGTCGGTACCCGGCTGAGCGGCCAAGATGCGTTGCACTTCGTTGCGGTGCGCATTATCCCAATCGACCTGCTTGATCTCTTGTCCGGCCACCTTGGCAACCGTGTCACCGCCCTCGTTAAATCGCCGGAAGCTCTCCTTGCCACCCACCAAAATGAAAGCGGGGATGATCAGCAAGAACATCAAGCCCATCATGATCTTGGTGTGCTTGCGGACGAAATCAAACATGGCAGAACTCTTTTGAAAAACACGATGGGCACGGTGCCCATGCTTAAAAAAAAAGGCGAACAATTTGTTCGCCTTTGCCGGGTGGGAGTGGTGGGTGCTGACGGGCTCGAACCGCCGACCTACGCCGTGTAAGGGCGCTGCTCTACCAACTGAGCTAAGCACCCCACCTGAAACACAAACCTCAGTTCAACGCATCTTTCAATGCCTTGCCTGGACGAAATTTTGGAACCTTAGCGGCCTTGATTTTAATCGCATCGCCGGTGCGGGGATTACGCCCGGCACGTGCAGCGCGCTTACCCACCGCAAAGGTGCCGAATCCTACCAGCGATACGGTACCGCCTTTTTTCAACGTCGTTTTAACCGCGCTGATGGTGGACTCCAAAGCACGTGTAGCAGCTGCTTTAGAGATATCAGCATGCTTTGCGATGTGTTCAATCAATTCCGTTTTGTTCACAAGGAGCCCCTCGCTCAAATTTATTCAGACCACGATATTCAAAAATTTCCCCCTGTATTGCAGTCTGCAGTGCGCAAAAAACAAGCCTGGGGAAAACGTAACTTTGCAGCAACCACTGCTTAGGCAATTAAAACCATGGACTTGCATGGTGTCAATCGGACAAACTGCTTTCGAGCGGCGCGGAGGCGGATTCTAGACCGTTTTTGGCCCGGTCCTTGAACCCCTGCGACACTTTTTAATGCGACCTCGCCATGCCCCAAAAACGGCCCTTGACGCGCACCAGCTCTGTGCAACCGCTTCTTTCACTTTGTCCGCGCCCGAATTTCAGGCAACGCCTTTTGCAGATAGTAAACCATTGACCAAATGGTCAACACAGCCGATATCCAGATCAGCCATACACCCCACAGATGCGTGTCCACGGCCCCAAACAAACGTCCGTCAAACAGCAAAAAGGGAATCGCCACCATCTGTGACACCGTCTTGAGCTTACCAATCATGTGCACCGCCACGCTCTTGGACGCGCCGATCTGCGCCATCCATTCGCGCAGCGCCGAAATGGCGATTTCGCGGCCAATGATGATCAGCGCCACAAACACATCAGCGCGGCCCAAATGCACCAGCACCAGCACACAGGCGCAGACCAAAAACTTGTCCGCCACCGGATCCAAAAAGGCCCCAAACGACGAAGTCTGGTTCAGTTTACGGGCCAAAAATCCGTCCAGCCAATCGGTGGCGGCAAACACCACGAACATCACGGTGGCTACCAGGTTGCGGCTGGGCTCGCTGATCGGCAGGTAAAAAACACCAATGATTAACGGTATCGCGACGATGCGCGTCCAAGTCATGATGGTGGGAATGGTCCAAAACATGGCTTGATTGTGTCATGCCGCCAGCACGGCCAGATCAGCGCAATGCACGGTAGATTTCTTCGGCCAATTCGCGCGAAATGCCGTCAACTTTGGCGATATCGTCTACGCCTGCGGCCGCCACGCCCCGGATACCCCCAAAACGCTGCAACAGGCTGGCACGTTTTTTGGGACCGATGCCCGCAATATCCTCCAGCTTGCTCCCGCCCACACGCACCTTGGCGCGCTGCGCCCGCATGCCGGTGATGGCGAAACGGTGGGCCTCGTCACGGATTTGTGCGACCAGCATCAGCGCCGCCGAATCGCGGGCCAAGGTGGCTTTGGTTCGGCCATCGGCAAATACCAATTCCTCCAGCCCAACCTTGCGGCCCTCGCCTTTTTCGACCCCGACGATCAGCCCGAGGTCCAGCCCCAGCGACTCGAAAACCGCCTTGGCCATGGACACCTGGCCCTTGCCGCCGTCCACCAGTACCAAGTCGGGCATACGTCCCGTGGGCAAAGTCGTTGTGGGCTCGGCAGCGGCCTCGGTCTGCACGCCAAACTTGCTGTAGCGCCGCGTCAGCACCTGGCGCATCGCCGCGTAGTCGTCGCCGGGCGTGATGCCTTCGATCTTGTAGCGCCGGTACTCCGAGTTCTGCATCTTGTGCTGCTGGAACACCACGCACGAGGCCTGGGTGGCTTCCCCGGCGGTGTGTGAAATATCGAAACACTCGATACGCAAAGTATCCAAGTCGTCGGGGGCCAGGTCCAGCGCATCCACCAAAGCGCGTGTGCGTGCCTGTTGCGAACCTTCTTCGGCCAGCAAGCGCGCAAGTTGCAGGCCGGCATTTTTTTGCGCCATTTCCTGCCATACCCGGCGCTGCTCACGCGGGTTGTGCACCGCCGTGACCTTGACCCCGCTTTGCGAGGACAAGGCATCCAGCAGGGCCTTGCCCACCGGGGCGCTAGTGATCAAAGCCGGGGGAATCGGGATGTCGATGTAGTGCTGGGCGATGAAAGCCTCCAGCACCTGCACCTCCACGGCCTGGGCAGCATCTTCGCCCTCCACCTCCACGCTGCCCATGAAAAAAGCGTCTTCCACGTGGGTGGGAAAGTAGGCCCGGTCGCCCAGGTGGCGACCACCGCGCACCATCGCCAGGTTGACGCAGGCGCGACCGCCCTGCACCTTCACCGCCAGAATGTCCACGTCTTTGTCAGACACGTTGTCCACCGACTGCTGGTGCAGCACGGTAGACAGCGCCGTCATCTGGTTGCGCAGCTCGGCCGCCTGTTCAAACTCCAGCTTGTCGGCGTGGGCCATCATGCGGACCTCCAGCGCCTGCAGCACCTGCTGGGTCTCACCGTCCAGAAACTTCTCGGCGTTCAGCACGTCCTGCGCATAGTCTTGCGGCGACACAAAGTTGACGCAGGGGCCCGAGCAGCGCTTGATCTGGTACAGCAGGCAGGGCCGCGTGCGGTTGTTGAACACCGTGTCTTCGCAGGTGCGCAGGCGAAACACTTTTTGCAGCAGCTGGATCGACTCCTTCACCGCCCAGGCGCTGGGGAAGGGACCGAAGTAGCGGTGCTTCTTTTCGACCGAACCCCGGTAGTAGGCGACGCGCGGAAAGGTCACCGCACTGGGCTCTGCCGCAAAGGCTGGCAAGGCGGTAATCTTCAAATACGGGTAGCTCTTGTCATCGCGGAACAAGATGTTGTACTTGGGGTGCAGCGTCTTGATGAGGTTGTTTTCCAGCAGCAAGGCCTCGGCCTCGGAGCGCACCACCGTGGTTTGCATGCGGGCAATCTTGCTGACCATGTGCCCGATGCGGGTGCCGCCGTGGTCCCGTTGGAAGTAGGTGGTGACGCGCTTCTTGAGGTTCTTGGCCTTGCCCACGTACAGCACGGTGCCATCCGCATCGAAATAACGGTACACGCCCGGCAAAGCAGGCAGCGCGGCCACTTCACTCAGCAATTGGTCGGAATGGACGGGCGCTACGTTTGGCGCTGGGGGAGGTTCAACGGGATTAATCTCAGACATAGGGCGTATTGTGGACAATCCAGGGCTGCGCTCCCCCACACCCTGCATGAATCCCCTGAAATACCTGTCGGCCTACCCGGCCCACGTCACAGCCCAGGTGCAGCAACTGCTGGCCGACGACAAGCTGGGCGCGTTGCTGCTCAAAAAATACCCCCGCGCCCACAGCGTGCGCACCGACAAAGCCTTGTTCGAGTACGTGATGGACCTGAAAACCCAGCACCTGCGCAACGCCGCACCCCTCAACAAAGTCGGCTTTGATGCCAAGCTACACGTCTACCACCATGCGCTGGGCACCCACACCACCGTGTCGCGGGTGCAGGGTAACAAGCTCAAGGCCAAGCACGAAATCCGCATCGCCACCCTGTTCAAGGACGTACCCGACCCGTTTCTGAAAATGATCACCGTGCACGAGCTGGCGCATTTGAAGGAACGCAACCACGACAAGCCTTTCTACCAGCTGTGCACCTACATGGAGCCCGACTACCACCAGCTGGAATTCGACGTGCGCCTGTACCTGACCCACATCGATGCCTCCGGCAAGCTGGACTGGCCCACGTGACAGCGCAGCGCTGGGACATCTTCTGCGAGGTAATCGACAACTTTGGCGACATCGGCGTGTGCTGGCGACTCAGCGCCGACCTGGCGGCACGCGGCGTGCAGGTGCGGCTGTGGGTAGACGATCCTTCCGCCCTGGTGTGGATGGCCCCCCAAGGCTGCCCTGGCGTGGAGGTTCGGCATTGGACGCAGCCTTTGGACCTGGAAAATCTTCAAAGCCTGCCCCCCAGCGACGTATGGGTCGAAGCCTTCGGCTGCAGCATTGCTACCGAATTCCTAGCTGCCAGTGCAGACCACACCTGCACCAACGGCCTAAAACCCTTATGGATTAACCTGGAATACCTGTCCGCCGAACCCTACGTGGAACGCTGCCACGCCCTGCCCTCACTGGTACGTGATGGCCCGGCAGCGGGTCGGCAAAAATGGTTTTTCTACCCCGGCTTCACCGCCCACACTGGCGGCCTGCTGCGCGAGGCGGACCTGGTGCAGCGGCAGGCAGACTTTGCTGCCGAGGCCTGGCTGGACGCGTTGTGGCCCCGGCTGGAGCATGCCCACGGCGCGCCAGAGCGGCAACCGGGCGAGCAGGTCATCAGCCTGTTCTGCTACGAGCCCCCGGCCCTGCTGGCGTTACTGGAACAGCTCGCCCAGGCTGAAAATCCCACCCGCCTGCTGGTCACCGCTGGCCGGGCCACACGCGCCGTGCGAGCCTTGTTTATAGAGAAAAAAAGGCTCCAGCGCATATTCCACCTGCGCGGGCAGCTATCAATTTCATACCTCCCTACCTTAGACCAGCGCGACTTCGACCACCTGCTGTGGGCCAGCGATTGCAACCTGGTGCGCGGCGAAGACTCGTTGGTGCGGGCCATCTGGGCGGGCAAGCCTTTCGTGTGGCAGATCTACCCCCAAGACGATGCCGCCCACCATGCCAAGCTTGAGGCCTTTCTGGACATGGCCCAGGCCCCGGCCACCTTGCGGCAATTCCACCGGGTGTGGAACGGGCTGGAAGCCAGCGCCCTGTCCGCCCTGGCGCTGTCGGAGTGGGGCCGCAACGCCCAAACTTTACGCACCCGGCTGGTGCAGCAGACTGACCTGGTGACCCAGCTGCTCGATTTCCGCCCCGAAACCCGCTAAAATCCAGGGCTTTGCCCAAACGGGCAGCTATCGGCAAACGCGAATATTTGCCCTACCCGCCGCAAACATCTTCTTCGGAAATGGAGCGGCCCCCACTCCAGAGAATGCTATGAAAATCGCCCAAGATATCCGTGCCGGCAACGTCATCATGCACGGCAAAGACCCCATGGTCGTCCTGAAAACCGAATACAGCCGTGGTGGCCGCAACTCCGCCACCGTGCGCATGAAGCTCAAAAGCCTGATCGCCAACTTCAACACCGAACAGGTGTTCAAGGCCGACGACAAGCTCGACCAGGTCATTCTGGACAAGAAGGATTGCACCTACTCCTACTTCGCCGAACCCATGTACATCTGCATGGACACCGAATACAACCAGTACGAAGTCGAAGCCGAAAACATGGGCGACGCGCTGAACTACCTGGAAGACGGCATGGAACTGGAAGTCGTGTTCTACGACGGCAAGGCCATTTCGGTCGAACTGCCCACCAGCGTGCAGCGCGAAATCACCTGGACCGAGCCCGCCGTCAAGGGCGACACGTCCGGCAAGGTGCTGAAGCCTGCCAAGATCGCCACCGGCTTTGAGTTCGGCGTGCCGATCTTCGTGGCTCAGGGCGATAAAGTGGAAATCGACACCCGTACGGGTGAATACCGTAAACGAGTGTAATAACTACGTTTTAGGCCGCCAGCGCTTATTCCACTTGCGCAGGCAGCTATTAAAACTGCAGCAAAAGGCTCCTTCGGGAGCCTTTTTTATTGCGGCCAGAATATCCCCACCATGACCACCGCCAAAACCGTCGCGCATTTCATCCCCAAAGCCATTACGCCTACGGCAGAGCAACTGGCGATACAGATCAGTCCGGCGCGGGTGGCTATCGTGGAAGCCAATGCAGGGGCCGCCAAAACCACGGTGCTGGCCTTGCGCATGGCCGAAGCCTGGACGCGGGGGACGCGGGCCGAGCAGATTTTGGCGCTCACCTACACCGACGCGGCCTGTGTGGCCTTGCGCGGCGCTTTGAAGAAAATGGGCGTGCCTGCTACGGTAGCCCAGCAGATGCACATCCAGACCTTTGAAGCCTTCAGCACCCAGGTGCTGGCCGCGATCGAAGGTGGCAAGGTGGCGGTCTACACCGAGGCCGAACAGTTCAGCCCGGTGATTTGGGAAGCCGTGCAGCAGGTGGCGGACCACCCGGACGCCCGCTGGCGCTCGGAGCTGCTGATGCCCACGCTGGGCGACCACGGCATGACGGACGCGTTTTTGCAGCAGGGCGAAATCCTCAAAGGCACGCTGCGTGACGTGCTGGAACGCGACGACCAGGCCGTGTCGCCCGACTACGCCGACAGCATTGGCACCGAATACACCCAACTCAAAATCTACCTGGCGTTTGAACGCATCCGCTGCGCCAACCCCGAGAAACCCGCCTTCCGCGGCCCGCAGGATGCCACCTACGACCTGGCCTGCCTGCTGCACAGCGGGGAATCGGTACGGCACACGTCCACCTGGCCGCAGGCGGTCAAAGTGCTGGTGGTCGATGAAATGCACGACATGAACCAGGCCATGTTCACCCTGCTGCAGGCGCTGCTGGCCAGCAACCGCTGCTTCTTCTGCGGCGTGGGCGACATCGACCAGGTGATCCACAAAGCCACCGGTGCCGACGCGCAATTCATGCGCTCCGCCCTGGAAGCGCACAGCAGCCACGCCGTGCAGCGCTACCCACTGACCCACAGCTTTCGGTTCAGCCCGGCCGTGGCCAAGCTGGCAGGGGTTGTGGCCCGCAACAAGCCCTACGCCTCACTAGCCCCCCACGGCACCAGCGTCGCGGTGCATCGCTATTCCGACAACGCCGACTGCGCCCGCCAGGTGGTGGAAGCCGCCGCGCAGTGGAAGGCCCAGCCCAAAGCCAAGATGGACGGGTTTGCCGTACTGCTGCGCCACCCGCACCAATCGGTACAGATTGAAAACGCCTTGATCGCCGCAGGCATGGCCTACACCACCCAGGGCTTCGACAGCTATGTGCAGCGCCCCGAGGTGCTGCTGTTGCGCGGCCTGCTGGCGGTGGCCACCGACGACCTGGCCAGCATCAGCGCCGAGCAGACGCGGAAAAACATCCTGCGCGCCCTGGTGTTCTTTGCCGAATCGCGCATCCAGGTGGAGGGCCGCGAGCACGAATCGCAACAGGATCTGCTGGACGACGCGGTACGTGCCGTGGCCGTGGCCCCGACGTTTTTGAAATCCTTTTTCGACAACCAAGTGCTGCGCAATGCCCCTGCCAGCACCCGCCAGCGGCTGCAGGCGGCGGTAGACACCATCCGCCGCCACACCGGGCCGGGCCTGCTGCATGCGGTGCTGGTGGCCCTGCACGTCCCTTCCCTGGTGCGCAACGTGCTCACCTCGACCCGCCGCCGCCAGGAAGCCGAGTCGAATCTGGCTTGGCTGGCCCAGGCGGCCGAGGGCTTTGCCAGCCCGGCCCAGTTCTTCCAGCACCTGAACGCCATCGAACAAAAGCAGCAGACCAGCCCCAAAGAAAAAGCCGCCAACCTGCTGATCGCCAGCATCACCAGCGTCAAGGGTTTGGAATTTGATGCCGTGCTGCTGCCCTACCTGGCGCAGGGCGAGTTCCCCGACCCGCACGGCGATGCGGACGAAGAGCGGAACACGCTGTACGTGGGCATTACCCGCGCACGGCGTGCACTCACCGTGTACACCCACGTGGAGCGCCCCGGCGGGTTTAGCGGATTTTGCAAGCCCCCGGCGCGGCCGGTTCAATAATGCCCCAGCGGACCACGCCGGTGGCGCTGCTTATTGCCTCTTGCTGAGACTCAGCCCAAGGCAGGTTCCACACCCCGGTATCGCTGGCCTCATCCATCAGGGCGTTCAGGGCCGGGCTGTTGTCCGATGCGCCCGTGGCACCCGTCGTCTGGTTGTCCAGCACCAGCGCTCCGCAATCGCGCACGGCATCGGCATCCACCCAGGGCGACCTGAGCTGGTAGCCGTCGATCAACACGGCCACGCGCTGCGGGCTATTGGCGACGATATTGCCGCCCAGCCAGATGTCGGACACCACCAGACGCAACGGCGCGTCGGTATGCTCTTTCCAGACCTGCATCGCGTTGTGGGCCAGCACGGCGCCAGGGAAGTTTGCCCGCGTCTTGCGGTGCAAGTGGTCGGCCAGCGCGGTTTTGCTGACCGTCATGCCCACGCTCAGCACCACATGCGTGGCCACCACAAACACCAGCACCCGGCGCAACATCTGCGGCGTATCGACACGGCGCACCAGCGCCATCACCAGCAAGCCGCTGCACAAAAACGCATTGGTGCCCCAGCGCGACTGCAGCTCGGTACGGCTGGCGATACCGTACAAGGTGGTCAACACCAGGGGTGACAGTGCGACCACCCACAGAAACAAGCGCTCTTGGGCGGGTAGCACCGGCAGCAGGCTGGCGCTGGCGGCAGGGTCTGGAACTTTGCGCGGCCAAAAAACGTAAGCCAAGCAGGCCAGCAAAGGCAGCGTGCGGAAGAACTGCATCAAGCCAAACTCAAACAGGTTGCGCAGGCCCTCCAAGCAACCGGACATGGGCTGGGCCACCGAATGGGCGTACTGGAAGGGTAAAAAGTTGGTCCGCTCCAGCCAGATCGCGTGCGGGGTCAGCACCAGCACAAACACCACAGTCGCCAGGGCCAGCCCTTGCCAGGTGCGGCGGTGGTGCAGGCGGCGGTCCAGCAGCAGGTACAACACCAGGCCGGCAATCGGCAGCAGCGCCACGTACTTGACCAGCATGCCCAGCCCGGCGAACAGCCCGGTCAGCGCCCAGAGCCGCAGATGGCCGCGCCGGGTGGCCCAGTAGAAAAACAGCACCGTCGCCGCCTGGAACGGCAGTTCCACCAGACTGTGGTTGAAGTTGTCGCCGCCCAGGTTGTGGTAAGTCACCAGCGAGGTCATGGCCATGGCGATCAGGGAACGCTGCGGCGACATAAATTCGCAGCCCAATCGCCAAGTCAGCGCCAGTGCCACCACGACGCACACCTGGGTTGCCACAAAAGGCAGCGCGATCGACGGGCCAAACACCTGCAGCAACCAGTGCATGATCCACGACGGCATGGGCGGGTGCTTCCAGTAGCCGCTCTCCATTGAAAACGACCAGATGAACTGCTCGGCCGAATCGATTTCGGGCGCTTTGTAGGTCAGCCCGAAAGCGAAGCCCCACAGCAGCACCTGGCCCACGCACAAGGCCAGCACCCCGTGCCAGGCCGGGCGTACCGCCGACGCTGCAGAACCCGATAGCGGAGCGGGCATGGTGGTGTAGGACATAGGCGGGCAAGAGTTACGGTGAAGACGGCATTCGGGGCGCACAAAGCGCCCCGAACAGGCCCTGGCGCATCCCAGGGTGGATTGCTTAACGCGAGGTCAGCGCTTGCTCAACAGCACCTTCAACACGGTTTGCACGCGGCGTGCATTGCCGGCATCGAAGCTGCTGGCCAGCAGCTTGGCGGTGTCCTGCGCCCAGGTTTGGGCGGGCGCGGGGTCGTTGCGCTTGGTCAGCAATTGCAATTGCAGCATGCGGCGGGCGCTGATGTGCTCGGCGGGCGTGGGCGCATCAGCGGCCATTTCCAGGCGCAGCAGGGCTTCAGCGGCCGCTTTTGCATCGGTCTTGGGCGCGGCGGTGATGCTTTGCGACCAGGCGGTGCGGGTGGCGGCGTTCACACCGCTGCCCAAGGCCTGGGCGGTGGGCAACTGCTCGACATCGCGCTTTTCCCAAGCCGTCAGCAGGTCGGTGAGCACCTCGCCGTGGGCCTGGGCGGCCAGCTTCTTCAAGGCATGCTGGGCGTTTTCCAGGGCATCGCGCTGGGCGCGGAAGGCTGCATCGCCCAGGCGCGGGCCGCGGTCTTCGAACGCGGGGCGGTCACCAAAGCGGCCACCATCGCGTCCATCGCGGGAGGGGCGTTCGCTGCGGATCGGTTCAAACTTGTTGTCGCCAGGGCGCGCCGCGCCGCGCGGGCCGTCTTTGCGGTCACCAAACTTGCCACCACGGCCAGCGGCGGCGGGCTCGGACTTCTTCATGCCAGGGCGGTCATCGCCGCGCATGGCCACCACCGGCTTGCGCACAGGCTTGGGCGGCTCGACCGGAGCGGCTTCGGCTACTGGCTCGGCAGCAGATTCCGCATCTGCTACGGTTTCAGTAGCTGCTTCCGCAGATTCAGCCTGCGCTGGACCTTGATTTTCCTCAGGAACTTCAGCGGCTTCCGCTACCGGCGCAGCGGCCTGCGCTTCGGCTTGCACGGCAGATTCGGCGACGGCTTCGGCCTTTTCGGCTTGCACCGCCGCCTGGGCCAGGGCCTGGCCACGCAACGCGGCTTCCAGGCCGGTCATGGCGGCGCGGATCTTTTGGGCATCACCCGTCGCATTGGCGGCATCCAGGGCCTTGGCAGCGTCCAGCACCATGCGGTCGCGGTCGCTCAGGGCCGAGGCGGATTTTTCACGCTCTTCGGTCTTGCGGTTGAAGGCATCGTCCAGCGGCTTGCGGAACGCGTCCCACAGCTTTTGCTCAAATTTGCGGTCCATGGGCACGCCCTGGGCCTCGGCCTGCCAGCGTTGCTGCAGGGCCTTGACGGCATCGATGCGCAGCACCGGGGCAGCACCCAGAACCTTGGCTTCTTCGATCATGGCGTGGCGGCGGTCGACGCTGGCCTTTTGCAGGTTTTCCAGCGGCGCGGCGGCCAGGCCAATGGCTTCTTTCCACAGCGGCTGCATTTCGGCAAAGGCTTTTTCGCCCAGGTGGCCGGCATCGCGCCAGCGGTCGCCAAACTGGTGCAGGATGCGGGAGAAGCCCTTCCAGTCATTGTCTTTGGCCGTCACGTTCTCGGCGGCCCAGGCTTTGACTTCTTCGATCAGGGCGACGCGCTGGGCCTTGTGGGCCACGGCGTCGGTCTTGACCTTGTCCAGCCAGGCTTCCACGACCTTGTAGGCTTCGTTGCAGGCTTCGTCAAAGCGCTTCCACAGCGCGTGGTTGGGCACACCGCCTTGGTCGGTTTGTTTCCATTGCTCGCGCATTTGGCGCAGTGTGTCTTGCATCTTGCGGCCGCCCAGGGCGTGGCCGTCAGGGCGCTTGAGCAGGCCTTCGGCCTTGATCAACAGTTCTTCGCGCAGTTGGTCGGCGCGCCAGCGCTGCCAGCCTTCTAACTCACCGGCGGCAGCCAAAGCCGCTTGGGCGGCATTGCCCAGCTTGTCATCGACCAGGCGGTTGTGTTCTTTCAGGGCGTTGCGCAGGGCGGCGGCGGCGCCGGCACTGGCTTTGCCATGGCCTTCGGCGACTTCTTGCTCGACCTTGGTCAGGGCATCTTGCACGGCCTTGTTGGCGGCTTCGCGCAGGGCGGGGTCCACCGGGGCCTTGGGTGCCCGGCCTGCGTTGGCCGGCTTGGCGGATTCCAGCGGCACGCCACGGGCGACGCGCAATTCGTCGGCCCAGACGTTGACGGGTGGCAAAGGTGCAGCCGCGTCGGCATCGGCAGCCACCGTGGTGGCCAATGCGCCTTGGAAAGCCTCCCACACCACCAGCAACTGGCCGCGCGAGGCATCCAGCATGGTGGGGTATTTGCCGTCTACGCTGCTCCAGTTGGCATCGGCGGCCAGCGCGGTGGCCTGGTCTTGCCAGTGTTGTACGTCGGTGCGCAGCACTTCCAGGGCCGTCTGGGCATCGCGCCAGGGCTTGGTGGACAGCACTTCGATGCGCTGGGCCAGCAGCACGGCGGCTTCGCGCTGGACCTGCACGCGGTGCTGCAGGTCTTCAATGCCTTTGACGCGGTCGGCCAGCTGCACGCGCAGGGCGGCCAGCGGCTCTTTGCTCAGCGGCGCACCGGCTTTGGCGGCATCGCGCTGCCAGGCCATGGCATCGGCCATGTTCAGGCGTGGCAGTTCCAGCAGCGCGGTGGCTTTGCGGGCCCATTCGGCGGCGATGAGTTCGGCACCCTTGGTGCGCTTGAGTTCGTCGAGCTTTTCTTTCAACGGCTTGGCGGCACCCCGGTCGCGCCCGTTCAGCTCTTGGAACACCTCGTGCATTTGCTCGTAGCTGGGGTTGGTGACCAGCCAGTCGCGGATGCGCTGGGCGCGCTCGCCCGCTGTGTGGGCCGAGAAAGCGCCGCCGGTCAGGGCGTCGAGCGGATGCGGTTCGTTGGATTTGGTGGTCACGGCAGGCTTTTCAGATACGGGTGCGGGCGCGGTTTTGGGGCTGGAGAAACCAAACATGGATGAACTTATTCTTGGGGTAGGCCAGCGAACATCTGCCGGGTGGTAGCCCGATGGCAGAAGCCCGCTAAGGGTAAATAAACAAGTGGCCATTACGGCCACAAGCGCCCTACGGCCAGAGTGGCCACATCAGGGCAAGACCGCTATTTTCGCCGCTTTTCAGGTGAAGTTGTAAATAGCGCCGATTGGCTTCATGGCATGGCCAGTTGCAGGTCGGCTTGGGGCTTCCAACCGGTGCCTCCATCGACGGTTTTGGAAGCGCCCAAAAACAGCCTATCCAGCGGCAATTGCTTCCCGGCCAGGTAGTCGCGCACCGCCACGCCGCGTTGGACGGCGAGCTGGCGGATGGCATCGTCGTCGGCGGGCATGTTGGCCAGCAGCAATTGCTCCATCTCGGGCACGGGCAGGTCTTTGGTCAGGCCCAGGGCGTTGCGGGGCTTGGGGAAGTTGGCGCGCTTGTAGATGGCTTTGAGCAGGGTCGCGTATTCGGCATCGGAAACTGCGGGGTCTGCGGGCGCTGCCACCTCACTGGTGTCGCCCTCCTCCTTCGGGGCCGCCAGGGGCGTGCCTTGCAGTGTCGTATTGCGGCGCTTTTCGGCCGCCACACGCGCGCGCAGCTTTTCGCGCTGTAGCGCGTCGCGCTCGGCATTCAGGCTGGCGCTGCCGACCACGGTGAGCTTCAGGGTGGGCCGGTCGGTCAAGGCCTTGGCGACCTTGTCCAGGCCCGCGCGGGCCTCGGGGTCCAGCGCTGCGCTGCCCAGCGGGAAATTGACCGTGCCCAGCGCGTCCGCCCCGCCGCCAAAGGCGTGGGCCAGCAGACTGAACGGGGCGGTAATGGCCTTGGTGATGAGATTGCCCAGGATTTTGAAGATCACCGGGCCGATGCGGAACTGCGGGTCGTTCAGCGACCCCGACAGCGGCAGGTCGAGGTTGATCACGCCGTTGCTGTCGGCCAGCAGGGCCACCGCCAGCTTGACCGGTAGGCTGCTGGGTGCCCCCGGCACCTGCTCGCCAAAGGTGAGCTGGTTGAGGATGATGCTGTTGGTGGCGGTGAGCTGGCCGTTGGGCAGCACGACGTAGTGCACGTCGATGCTGAGCTTGCCGCGCTCAATACCGTGGCCCACGTAGAACACGCTGTAGGGCGACAGCGCGGGCAGCTCCATGTCGGTGACCTTGCTTTTGATGTCCAGCGCCAGCGGCTTGGCCAGTGGGTTGAGCTTGCCCACAATCTCCAGCACGGCGGAATCGGCCACCCGGCCGCGCAGCTCCAGGTCGGCCATCTGCACCGCCCCCGCCACCGGCACCGATGCAAATGCGCCGAGCCGCCCGGTCAAGGCACTGAGGTTGGCGCTGTAGTTGGGCTTGATGAAGTGGTCGGTAAACAGCACCCGGCCGTTCACCAGGCTGATGCCGC
>NZ_JBDTEM010000288.1:0-13368 GCF_039922535.1 Rhodoferax sp.
CGCGGAACAGCCGGGCCACCGTGCGTTCGCTGGCCCCGAAATCTGCCGCCCAGGCGGCCAGCGTGGCCTGGCGGGCCGGGTCGCGCAGCACGGCATCGCACAGGGCGCGCAGGCGTTTGTCCTGCGGCAGGCTGACGCGCAAGGTGTGGGTGTGGGCCAGGCCGATTTCTTCCAGTATCAGCAGCATCAGCGCGTCTTCGCGGGGGCTGGGCTGGGTGTCTTCCAGTGCGTGGATCAGCGCCCGTAACAGCGGCGAGATGACCAGCATGCGGCAGCCCGTCCAGCCCGGCGGGGTGGCCGAGACGTCCATGTAGACGGTGCGCAGGTGGGCGCGCTCCAGCACGGTGACGGCGTGCGGCATGTTGGCTGGAATCCATACCGCCCGCGATGGCGGCACGATGAAGCTATTGTGCTGGCCCGCGTCGTTGGCCGTAACCTGCATCAAGCCGCTGTCGCAGTAGGCCAATTGCGCCCAGGCGTGCCGGTGGGGGTCAAAGTGTGCATCTACAGGCAGGGTGCGGGCGCGGCTGCGCAGCGGGCGTTGCGGCGACGGGGCGAAGCCGTTGACGTCGTCCAGGGCTAGCGGTTGGATAGCGGGCCTGCGGGCCATGGTGGTGTTTGTCTGAAATTCGCTGATAAGTGTCTTTACACAGTATTCCAGAAATTTACAGTGGCATCTACGATCACCGCATGACTTCTGCAACCACACCTTTCCCCTCTGCTCCCAGCCTTCGCCAAGAGGCCAGCGTGATCGGTCTGGTGGGCGGGGCCCACATGATCAGCCATTTCAGCCAGTTGCTGTTGGCTCCGCTGTTCCCCTGGCTGAAAGACGACTTCCACGCCAGCTATGCCGAGCTGGGGCTGCTGATGAGCATCTTTTTTGTGGTGTCGTGCGGGGTGCAGATGGCTTCGGGCTTTGTGGTGGACAAGTTTGGGCCCCGGCCGATTTTGTTTGCCGGGCTGGCACTGCTGGGGCTGGCGGCGTTTGGCTTCTCAATGAGCACCAGCTACGCGATGCTGGCGGCTTTCTCGGTGCTGGCGGGCGTGGGCAATGGCGTGTTCCATCCGGTGGACTACACCTTGCTGAACCGCAAGATCAGCGCGCCACGCCTGGGCCACGCCTACAGCGTGCACGGCATTACCGGCAGCCTGGGCTGGGCGCTGGCCCCGGCCATGCTGGTGCCGTTGACGCTGGCGTTTGGCTGGCGCACCGCGCTGGCCTGCGCAGGCGGTTTGGCGTTTGCGGTGCTGGCGGTGTTGTGGATGTACCGCGACCGACTGGCTCTGCCAGTACTGCCCGCGGACAAAGCCGGTGCACCCAAAATGGAGGGTGGCAGCATGGGTTTCCTGCGCATTCCGGCGGTGTGGATGTGCTTTGGCTTCTTCTTTTTCTTCGCCATGGCCTTGAGCGTGGTGCAGGCCTTTGCCCCCGAGGCGGCGCGCCAGTTGCACAAGGTGCCGCTGGACCTGGTGGCCCTATGCCTGTCGGTCTACATGCTGTGCAGCGCGGGCGGCATGGTGCTGGGCGGGTTTTTGGCGGCGGACCCCACGCGCTGTGAACGGGTGATTGGCGTGGGCTTTGGCATCGCCGCCAGTATGGCGCTGGTGCTGGGCTTTGCCGACGTGCCCGCTTGGAGCGTGCCGGTGCTGTTTGGGCTGATGGGCTTTGCCGCGGGCACGGGCGGGCCATCGCGCGATTTGATCGTCAAGCGCGCGGCACCGGCGAACGCCACGGGGCGGGTGTACGGCGTGGTGTATTCGGGGTTGGACATTGGCCAGGCGATTTCGCCACTGCTGTTTGGCAGCTTGATGGACCACCAGCAGTTTGCGGGCGTGTTCATCGGCCTAGCGGTGGTGCAGGGCGTGCTGATCGCCAGCGCCTTCAATGTGCGCAAAGTCCGCCGGACCGCCCTTGCAACGGGTTAATTCCCATGGTTTCGCTGGCAGAACCACCCCGAAGCATGCAAGTCATTTCACTTTCATCAGGAAAAAACCACCTGCTGGTCGGTGTATTCCTGCATTCCATCTTCGGCAAACTCCACCCCGAATCCCGATGATTTGGTGCCTCCAAACGGTGCGTTGGGTTGGATCGCACCGTGTTTGTTGATCCACACGGAGCCGCATTCCATCCGACTGGCTACTTGTTTGGCGTGCGTAATATCGCTGGACCACACCGAGCCGCCCAGGCCGTTCGGGCTGTCATTGGCAAAGCCGATGGCTTCGTCTACATCTTTGTAGCGGACGATGGGCAAGGCTGGGCCAAACTGCTCCTCGTCCACCAGCGCGTCGCCATTCTTCAGCCCGGCGATGATGGTGGCGGGGAAAAACAGGCCGTCGCCCGGCGCACCGCCCAGCAACACATCGCCCTTTTTGCGCGCATCGGCCACCAGTGCGGCCACTTTGTCGAATTGCATACGGTTTTGCACCGGGCCGAGCAGGTTGTGTTCGGCCATGCCGTCGCCCATGGGCACGGTTTTGGCGTAGGCCACCAGGTGTTCGCACACAGCGTCGTGGATGCTGTCGTGCACATACAGGCGCTTCATCGCCGCACAGGTTTGCCCGTTGTTGATAAAGCTGCCCCAGAACAATCCCTCGGCGATGGCTTGGGGGTCGCAATCGGGCAACACAATGCCGGCGTCGTTACCGCCCAGTTCCAGGGTCAGTCGCTTCATGCTCAAGGCGGCAGACTGCATCACCTTTTGCCCGGTGGCGCAGGAGCCGGTAAAGACGATCTTGCGGATGCCCGCATGCGCTGCCATGGTCGCACCGATGCTGCCCGCCCGGTCGTCCCCCGTGACGCAGTTGAGCACGCCTGCTGGCAGTACCTCATTGAGGAGTTCGACCATACGCAAGGTGGCCAAGGGCGTGTGCGGCGACGGCTTAATGACCACCGTGTTTCCGGTGCGCAGCGCCGGCAGGACGTGCCAGATGGCAATCATCAGCGGGAAGTTCCATGGCGTGATGGAGCCCACCACGCCCAGCGGCTTGCGGTGCAGTTCCACCCGGCCTTGCGCGTCGTCTTGCAGCAGCTTCATCGGCAGCGAAAGCCCGCTGGTGTAACGCGCCCATGTCTGCGCGCCGCCCATTTCCCAGCGCGAACCCAGGCCGTTGAGCGGTTTGCCCTGTTCCAAGGTGATGAGCCGCGCCAGGTCTTCGGCCTGCGCCGTTAGCTTCTCCGCCACGGCCAGGCAGGCCCGCTGCAGCTCATCGTCCGTTTTTTGGGACCAGGCGGGAAAGGCAGCTTGCGCGGCCGCCACGGCGGCATCCAGGTCTGCCAGGCTGGCATTGGGGGCCGTGCCTATGGTTGCGCCGGTGGAGGGATTTTTGACATCGAATGTCGCGGCGGCGGGCACCGCGCGCCCGCCGATGGTCATGTGGGCAGCGTACATGGTGGCTCGCCTTATTTGGAGGGTTGGTTCAGGCCCAACGTGGGCGTTTCGTCAAAGAAGTTCCAGGGTTTCAACAGCGCGTGCACCCACTCGGTGGGCATGATGGGCCATTCCTCGGCCCGGGCGATGTGGGTGGTGCCGGTGGTGAGCCACACCACATCGTCGGTGTTGGCGATGGACTGGTTGTCGGCGGTGAATTGGCCCAGGCCGGTGTCGGTCTTGGAGCGGTTGGGGAACTTGCCCTCGGGGTACATCTCGTCCGGGTTGTAGCGCGTCACCCAGAGCTGCTTGTCCATGAAGCTCAGGCGGTGGTAGATCCACTCGTCCTTGCCAAAGTTGGCCCCCTTGGCGATGGGGTGGGTGCCGCCCGCGTAAGGAATGAGCTGGTACGACACCGGGTTGCCCACCTTGTTGGTCTTGGACGTGTTGCTCAGCAGGCGAATGGTGGACGGGTCGAACTTCTGCGCGGCTTCTTGCTCGGTGGCTACGCTGCGGGTGGTGGTTTGCATGGTGCTGGTGCGCGGGCCGCTGCGGGTGTTGCCCAGTACCACCGGCTCGACTTCGGTAAGGGTGTTGGCCTCGCCATCCACATCCATGTCCAGGCGGAAGTTGTAGATGTGCTGGTGGGTGGTGCCCACGATGTGGTGGTCTAGCAGGGTGCCGTAGCGGGTGTCTTCGGCGGCGGTGGCATCGGCCATGGTGCGCGACTTCACGCCCTTCACCGCCTCGATGCCGGTGGCTCCCGCGTCGATGCCGATGGTGCCGTTCTCGGCAAACACCCAGTCAAAGATGTAGTCGTAGTTGCCTACGGTGCTGATCCAGCGCACGACCAGTTCGCGGCGCTCGGCACCGATGTTGGGCTGGCCCATTTCCTGGTGCTTGAACTCGGGCCCGGCGTAGCGCTCGAAGACGGCGATGGCGTTCGGCACGGCGGCGGGTTTGCCGGTGTAGTCGGCCAGGGTTGCGTCTAGCAGCACGGCGTTTTCGGGGGCATCCTTGCCACGTTGGATGGGCGATGTCAGCGTGCCCATGCCGTACTCGCCCGAATCCAGGTAGGCCTTGAAGTACCAGCCTGCGTCGGGGTCGCCATAGGGCACGATCATGCCGCCCAGCGAGCCTTCGTACATCACTTTGCGCTTGGTGCCCTTGTCGTTATAGGTCACCGTGGACAGCACCAGGCCCACGCGCGAGTCCAGCCGCAGGTGGAAATCCCAGTTGCGCCAGTGCAAGCTGTTGCCGGTGATGGTGTAGTTTTTGCCCTCGGGCTCGGTGATCTCTAGCGGCTTGGGCGCAGGTGTGGCCTTGCGGTCGCGGCCATCGTAGGGCGTGGCTTTCATGGGCACGGGGATGACACCCTGGTCCTCGATCTGGATGAGCTTCTTTTGCACCAGGTCGACCACCGCCACCAGGTTCTCGATGGGGTGGGCCCAGTAATTGCCGTCGCCGGTATCCAGGTAGCTGACGATCTTCAGCAGCCGGTCTTCTTGGCGCAGCCCGTCCTTGCCGTCAAAGTAGCCCACGGTGAGCGGGGTGGCAACAACTTTCTTCACATCCATGACACCGCGCTTGGCCAGTGCCTGGGCGTACTCGGGGCTGGCCTCCACCACCGCCTGCACGGTGGCAAAGTCGTCCAGCAGCACCATGCCGTGTGTGCCTTCTACCTCTTTCCAGCTGGATACGCTGCGGGCCGCCAGGTCCACCGTGCCTTCGATCACCTTTTTGCCGTCCAGAATGACAAACGCGGCCTGGCGCGGGGCCTGCACTGGCTGCCCGGTCAGGGCGAAGTTCCACACCTGGTCTTTGGGCGGGGTTTTGACGCTGATCTCGGTAAACCGGTAGCCATCGTGGTAGCGGCCCGAGGCCTTCAGGATGTCCACTGTGGCCTGGATTTCGGCGGCAGTCAGCGGGTTTAGCGGGCTGGGTGTGCGCTCCACCACAAAGGTCTTGTCCAGGCCGGACTGGAACACCTGGTTGATGAAGCCCTGCGCCACGTAGGCCTGGCCCTTGCGTAGCACCAGCGGCACCTCCAAGCTCAGCGGCTGGCCGTTGACCAGGGCGGTCGTGGCACCGGGCTTGACCCGCACAGTCGTGCTGTTGCGGGTGATTGTGTACAGGTTGGCAAAGCTGTCCCAGCGCACGGTGGCACCAAATGCTTCCAGGGTTTTTTGCAGTGGCACCATGGTGGCGGAACTGCCGTGGGCCTGTGCCGGGGGCACCCAGACGGCGGTGGTGCCCAGAGCCAGGGCGATGGCCAGGCTGAGCGCACGGACTGTGTGTGGGCCAGAACCTTGTTTTGTGTTGAACATAGCGGCTTCCTTCTACAACGTGGGTGGGGTCAAAACGAACGCTGGAGCCGTGCTCCGTGGCGATGACCCACAGCGTATGTGTGTTGGAAGGGCGGGGCTTTGTTGTGTCTGCCAGATGGTTGTGCCAGCCTGCCAAACGGTGTTGCGCAGAGCGCTGCTCAGGCGTGGCAGCGCCTGCGGTATTCGCCGGGCGGCACACCAAAGCGCGTCTTGAACGCGGACGAAAAGTGGCTGGAGTCGGCAAAACCCCAGCTGTAGCCCAGGGTGTACAGCTTTTCGTCGCACGCCGCTTGCCGCAGGGCCTGAGCGCACAGGTCCAGGCGGCGGTTCTTGATGTACTGCGCCACCACCAGGCCCTGGCGCGAGAAAACCCGGTACAGGCCGCGCACCGATACACCAATGGCCTGCGCAATCCATTCTGGCGACAGCCTGTCTTCGGCCAGGTGCGCGTCGATGAATGCACAGGCCTTGTCGAACATGCGCTGGTGTGCGTCGCTGGCAACGCGGTCTACCGCCTCGGCCAGCCCCAGGGCCGGTTTGAGCAGGCTGACCAGCGCGTCCAGCACGGCTTCGCCCTCTTGCGGGGCCAGCCCGGTTTTGGATTGGCGCAGGGCAGCGAACATCAACTGGCCGGCCATCATGGCTAAGGCCGAGCTGGCTGGTATGCGCTGCGCACAGGCTACCCGGGTGTGGTGCAGGTTGCGCTCCACCGTCTGTCGGGGCAGGATCAGTGAAATCTGGCGGGACTGCTCGCCCAGCACAATACGACACGGTTGGGCGGCATCCAGAATGGCGATGTCGCCTTTGGCGAGTGCGGCACGCTGTGTGCCTTGTTCCAACCCGGACTGGCCCTGCAACTGGAGCACCGCAAAAAACTTTTGGTCGTCGCTGCGTGCCACATCGTGCTGGTTGCGGTATAGGCAGGTCTGCACCGCATCCACCACGCTCAGGCGCACGGCCCCGCTCTCAAAAGAGTCAAACTTTCCGGTGAAGGTGTCGCCTAGCAGGGTAGCGTTGAAGGCGCCGCAAGCGGTGTTGATGCCGGTGATCCAGTCATCGAACAACGCGCCATCGCGGGGAAGAGGTTTGCGGACAGTTGCAGACATTGTGCGTGTGTGATTCAGGTCAACCCATAGTTTTCCAAACCATTGCAAGCAACTTTTACACCAAACCGCTGGCCACTATCAAGCGCCGTGGGGGTTATTCCGCGTCCAACTGCTGTTCCGGCGCCGCTTGCTGGAACGCTGGCAAGGCGACGCACCGGGCATGCACCGCCACCACCGTGGGCACATGGTCCAGGTTGCAGGCGAAGCGCTGGGCGTTGAACACCTGGGGCACCAGGCAGCAGTCGGCCATGCTGGGGCTGTCGCCCACGCAGAACTGGCCTGCGGTCTGCACCAGGCGCGCCTCTACCGTGGCCAGGCCGATGTCGGTCCAGTGCCGGTACCAGCGCATTTTTTGTTCTTCGTCCAGGCCCATTTCGTCTTTGAGGTAGTTCAGCACCCGCAGGTTGTTCAGTGGGTGGATTTCGCAGGCAATGTCCAGCGCCAGCGCCCGGATGTGGGCCCGCTCCAGCGGGTTGCTGCCCAGCAGCGCGGGCTGCGGCCAGCGCTCTTCCAGGTACTCGATGATGGCCAGCGACTGGGTGATGGCCTGCCCATCGTCTACCAGTGCGGGTACCAACCCGGCCGGGTTCACGGCCAGGTAGGCGGCGCTGTGGTGTTCGCCGCCGTTTTTCAGCAGGTGCACGGGCAGCATCTGGGCGTCCAGCCCCTTCAGCCCCAGCGCAATCCGCACCCGGTAGGCGGCGGAGCTGCGGAAGTAGGTGTGCAGGGCCAGCATGTTCACAGTGCCAACGCAGGCAGCACCGTGCCCCGGCATTCGCCAAAGCCGATGCGCCGAAAGCCCTCGCGCACGCAGTAGCCGCGCAAGATGATGGTGTCGCCGTCTTCCAGCCAGGCGCGGGTCTCAAAGTTGGACAAGGTAAAGGGCTTTTTGCCGCCCACGCTCAGCTCCATCAGCGAGCCGCCTTGCTCCGGCTGGGGGCCGGACAGCGTGCCGGTGCCGAACAAATCGCCCGCGCGCAGATTGCAGCCGTTCACCGTGTGGTGGGCTACCAGTTGGGCGACGGTCCAGTAGGCGTCGCGGTAGTTGGATTGCGAAAGCTTGTCGCCTGCATGGCCAGCGGCCTGCATCTGCGCGGTCTGGATCCACACCTCTAGTTCAATATTGATAGCACCTTGCGCAGTATTGGCGGGCGATGCAAGGTAATTTAACGGTGCAGGATCGCCGTCGGGCCGGGTGAACGGTGCGCGGAACGGCGCCAGCGCGTCCAGCGTCATGACCCAGGGCGACAGCGTGCTGGCGAAGTTCTTGGCCAGGAACGGGCCCAGTGGCTGGTATTCCCAGCCTTGCACGTCGCGCGCGCTCCAGTCGTTGAACAGGGCCACGCCAAACACATGGTCTTCGGCCTGGGCCATCGTGATCGGCTGGCCCAGCGGATTCGGGCGGCCGACCACCAGGCCGAGCTCCAGCTCGTAGTCGAGTCGGCGGCAGGGGCCGAAGCTGGGCGTGTCCTGCTCGGGGGCCTTGGTCTGGCCGTTCGGACGGTGGAAGCTGCTGCCACTGGGCTGGATGCTGGAGGCGCGGCCGTGGTAGCCAATCGGCACCCATTTGTAGTTGGGCAGCAGCGGGTTATCTGGCCGCAGTTGTTTGCCGATGGTGGTGGCGTGGTGGATGCTGGTGTAGAAGTCGGTGTAGTCGCCGATCTCGCAGGGCAGGCCGAGTTCCACGTCCGCCTGGGCGTGCAGTGCGGCCTTGAATTGGGTTTGCTGGGGGCTGCCGGTGCGTAGGCCGTTTTGTATGGCTTGGCGCAGGCTGAGCCGGGCTTCGGGCAGCAAGCGCATCAGCCGCTTCATGTCATGGTCATCGATCAGGCTGGCAGCGCCCAGGTCCAGCACCTGGTCGCCAATCGCCA
Organism: Rhodoferax sp.; assembly: GCF_039922535.1. Lineage (GTDB taxonomy): Bacteria > Pseudomonadota > Gammaproteobacteria > Burkholderiales > Burkholderiaceae_C > Rhodoferax_B. The sequence continues at coordinate 8,673 of NZ_JBDTEM010000288.1, forward strand.
CGCCGATGCGCCAATCGGCATCTTGTTCCAATTTGAAGCGACCAAAGGGCAGGTTCTGCAGCGGGAAGTCGCTGGCCGGGTCATTGGCCGAGGCGACCCAGCTTTGCAGCCCGGCATCATGGGTGGAGTCGAGCATGGCGGTCATACGGGGGCTTTCAAAAATGTGTCGGCCAGGCTGCTCCAGCAGTTGGCGTAGGTGGGGTCCAGTGCGCCGCCGTGCATGGCGAACGCGGTAGGAATAAAACGGTAGCGGCTTTCCAGCATGAAGGCCAGAGTGTTGTCCAGCTTGTGGGGCGCCAGCGTGGCGTGGCTGGCCTTGTCGAAGGCGTCGGCATCCGGGCCGTGCGGCACCATGCAGTTGTGCAGGCTGGCACCTCCGGGCTTGAAGCCTTCGGGTTTGGCGTCGTACTGGCCGGTTACCAGGCCCATGAATTCGCTCATCAGGTTGCGGTGGTACCAGGGCGGGCGGAAAGTGTCCTCGGCCACCATCCAACGCGGCGGGAAGATCACGAAGTCGCAATTGGCCGTGCCTGGCGTATCGCTGGGGCTGGTCAGCACGGTGAAGATGCTGGGGTCGGGGTGGTCAAAGCTGATCGAGCCGATCACCATGAAGTTCGCTGTGTCGTATTTCACCGGGGCCAGGTTGCCATGCCAGGCGACCACGTTGAACGGGGTGCCGGGCTGCTGGTTACGCCACAGCCGACCGCCGTATTTTTTGACGATCTCGTAGCTGCCTGCGGTATCTTCAAAACTGGCAACCGGGGCCAAAAAGTCGCGTGCGTTGGCCAGGCCGTTGGAACCGATCGGCCCCAGCTCGGGCAGGCGAAACGGTGCGCCGTAGTTTTCGCAGACATAGCCGCGGGAGGTTCCATCGGGCAGGCCCACCTTGAAGGCCATGCCGCGCGGGATGAGCACAATTTCGCCCGGTGCCACGTCCAGCACGCCCAGCTCGGTGGTCACCACCAGGCGGCCTTGCTGGGGGATCAGTAGCAGTTCGCCATCGGCATTGACCAGTGCGCGCTGCTGCATGGAGGTGTTGGCGGCATACACCAGCGCCGCCATGCCCACTTGCGCGTCTGGCTCGCCATTGGCTACCACGGTGGCCAGGCCATCGACAAAGTCCACACTGCTGCCCTCTGTAGGCAGCGGAAACGGGTTCCAGCGCAAGGGGTCGGGCGGGGTGACCACGCCCCCGGCCGCGCCGCTGGTCCAGTGCGTGTGTGCATACGGCTGGTAGCCACCGCTGACCACCGAGGGCTGGCGGCGGTACAACCAGCTGCGCCGGTTCTCGGCACGTGGCGCCGTAAATGCTGTGCCCGACACCAGCTCGGCATACAGGCCCAGCGGAGCCTGCTGTGGGCTGTTGCGGCCCTGCGGCAGGCTGCCCGGCACGGCCTCGCTGGCGTATTGGTTGCCAAAGCCGCTTTGGTAGCGGCGCTGTACGGAAGAGTCGGCGGTCATGGTTTTGCTCTGGTTTATGTAGCTGCTTGCGCAGGTGGAATATGCGCTAGCAGCCTGTCTTGGTCAAAACTAATTTATGTTGATACTGTTATTCGATCGGTTGGCCGTCCTGGACGGTAGATGCGAATGCCGTGGTGGTGAGGGCCAGGGCGACCCCCCATGTGGCGTGGGCCCATGTGCCGGTCTCCTTGTGTTTATAAAGTTCAGGCAGCGGCGGCGAAGGCTTGGCGCAGCACGGCCAGTGTGCCGATGTGGTTGGCTAGCACCAGCACCAGCCGGGCGTTGAAGGCATGGCTCTCTTCTGTGCTAAGCCCCTGGTGGGCTTCGATCAAAGCCTCGTAAAAGTCGTCGGGCGCGTCCAGGTGGGGGGCGGTGTTCAGCGTGGTTTGCATTTTGTCTCCTTGGTCTCCTTTAGTTCGTAGCGAGTGCCCGCTGGCAGGCACCGCGGATGGCTGCGGCGCTGGGGGTACGCCAGCGGGCGCATACATGCTGGTCGGGGCGCAGCAGGTACACCGTGCCGGGCTGGGCGTCGTAGCGCTGCACCGCCCGGCTGTTGGCGGTGGTCAGCGGTACCTGCACCACGTGCAGGCTGGGGTCGGCCTGGGCGACGAGGCTGGCGGCGGCAGCGTCGCCAAACACCAGGGCGGTAAAGCCGGTGCGGCTGCAGGCGCGCAGCAGCCAGCCAGCGTCGGCCAGCGGCGCGTCGACAGCGGCGGCACCCGGCACCATCGGGCCGCTGAAGCTGTCGGTGTCGGCACTGTTCAGCGGTGAGTCGTGCAGGATGGCGGGCACCGACAGGCGGCCGCTGTTGACCAGCACGCGGGCAAAGGCGTGGCGTTTGCTCAAGACCAGCGTGGCGTCGCGGAACATGCGGCTGATCTCGCTCTTGGGTGTGATGAAGTCGGTGGCGCGGGTGGAGTTGCGGATGTTCTCGTCGGCCGCGTATTCGCGCTCGGCGCCATAGCTGTCCAGCAGGGCGTCGGGCGCCTTGCCTTGCAGCACGGCGGCCAGTTTCCAGGCCAGGTTTTCGGCATCCTGTACGCCCGAATTGGCACCCCGCGCACCGAACGGTGACACGCCGTGCGCCGAGTCACCCGCAAACAGCACCCGGCCATGGCGAAAGCGGGCCATGCGCAGGCAGGAGAAGGTGTAGACGCTGGCCCATTCCAGCTCAAACTGCGCGTCTTCGCCCAGCAAGGCCTTGACGCGGGGGATGATGTTTTCGGGCTTTTTCTCTTCCACCGGGTCGGCGTCCCAGCCCAGCTGGAAGTCGATGCGCCACACGCCGTCGGGCTGCATGTGCAAGAGCACGCTCGAAGACGTGATCTTCCCGTCCTGTACGCTCTGGTTGCGGTGGAAGTCCGGGTCGAACCAGAACCAGCGTTCGGCCTTCAGCTCCAGCCCGCTGTGTTCTGCCGTGAGCTTGATGTCGGCGATCAAAAACCGGTCGCGGAAGCTGCGGCCCTTGCTTTCCAGCCCGGCCAGCTTGCGCATGGCTGAACCCGCGCCGTCGCAGGCCGCCACGTAGTCGGCGTCCAGCTGGTAGGGGCCGTCGGATGTTTGGATGGTCAGGCGGGCAAAGTCGGCGTGTTGCTCCAGCCCAGTCACGGCGTGGTTCCAGCGAATGTCGATCAGCGGCAGCTGGGCAGCGCGTTCGGCCAGAAAACCTTCCACGTAGTACTGCTGCAGGTTGATGAAAGCCGGGCGTTCGTGGCCGGGTTCTGGCAGCAGGTCGAAGCGGTACACCTCTTCGCTTTTAAAAAACACCTTGCCGACGTTCCACGACACGCCTTTGTCGACCATGCGGTCGCCGCAGCCCAGACGGTCAAAGATTTCCAGCGTGCGTTTGGCAAAGCAGATGGCGCGCGAGCCGGTGGAGAGGGTGTTGTCGTTGTCCAGCACCACCACGGGCTGGCCTTGCTGGGCCAGGTCCACCGCCAGCGCCAGGCCCACCGGGCCGGCCCCAACCACCACCACCGGGCGGCGCACCGGAGTGGTGGCGTCTTGGTCGGGGTGGTGGGTGGCCGGGAAGCTGAGTTTTTGGTAGTTGGTTGCTGGGGTTGAGGGCATGTCTTGTCTCCGTCTTTTTATCGGGACTTACGCAAAGCCCGCCTGAAGGCCCAGAGGGCCGCCAATCAGGTTTTGTCAAAGTCTTATCTATTCTTTCGGCTTAGCCTTCCAGGGTTTTCCACATCTCTACGTCGCGCTCGGCGGTCCAGATGCGCGGGTGGGTGTACTGGGTCATTTCGTCAAAGCAGCGGGTCACGTCAAACGGCATGCAGTGGTCGAAGATCACCCAGTGGCCGTACTTGGGGCGCAGTGTGGCCATGGTCTCTTTGTAGACGGCGTTCAGGTCTTTGCCGGCCGCCACTCCGGCTTCTACGCTGGCGCGCACGTCGGCGATGAAGTCACGGGTGCCACGCAGGCCCGCGCTGACCTGCTCGGGAGTCACCAGGGCCGCGCCCCGGCCGGGCACCAGTGCGGCGGGTTGCAGCGCGGCCAGGTTGTCCAGGGTTTGCGGCCAGTCTTTGAAGTAGGCGTCGCCCGCGTAAGGGGTGGCGTCGAACTCGACCAGGTCGCCGCTGAGCAGGGTGCGCTCTTGCGGCAGCCAGACCACGGTGTCGCCCTTGGTGTGGCCCCGGCCCAGTTGCAGCAGTTGCACTTCCAGCGTACCCAGCCACAGGGTCATCTTGCCGGTGAAGGTCATGGTCGGCCAGGTCATGCCGGCGGGCACCGTTTCCACATTGCTGAACAGGCGGGGGAAGCGGCCGATCTCGCTGGCCTTGTCTTGCTCGCCGCGCTCAACGATCAGGTCATAGGTGTCCTGGCTGGCCAGGATTTGCTGCGCGTTGTAGGCGCTGGCACCCAGCACGCGCACTGCGTGGTAGTGGGTCATGACCACGTACTTGATGGGCTTGTCGGTCACTTCGCGGATGCGGCGGATGACGTCGGCCGCCATGGCCGGGGTGGCCTGGGTGTCTGCCACCAGCACGCAGTCGTCGCCAATGATGATGCCGGTGTTGGGGTCGCCTTCGGCGGTGTAGGCCCAGGCGTGTTCCGAGATCTGGCTGAAGGTAACTTTCTTCTCTTCCAGGTCGGCTTGGCTGGCAAATTTCTTGACGGTCATCTCATTCCTTTCGAAAATCAGTGCGTGTCGAGATACGCGGCGCGCACATCTGGATCGTTCCGCAGGCACCCATTCGAACCCCGCGGGAATTTTGGCGCTCGCAGGTCG